>JAEWGL010000112.1 GCA_023388335.1 Pseudomonadota bacterium
GTCCTCGGCCACGCATTGGAAGGGCACGCCGTCGATGCTCGGGAAGGTGGTGCGCAGGGTTTCGTGGCGCACAACCAGCGCCTGCAAGGCCTGCTCGAAGCGGCTGACGTCGAGCACCCCGCGTAGCCGCGCCATGCCGCCGACGTTGTAGGCCGGGCTGTTCGGCTCCATCTGCCAGAGGAACCACATGCGCTGCTGCGAATACGACAACGGCACGGCCTGGCGACGGTCGACCCGCGAGATCTCGCCCTGCACATTATGCCCACCGGCCGCGCGGATCCGCTCGACCTCGGCGCAGAACGCGCCCAGCTCGCTGGATTCGAACAGCACCTTCAGCGCCAGCTCGACATCGCAGGCCTGGCGGGTGCGCGAAACGATCTGGGTGGCCAGCAATGAATGCCCGCCCAGGGCGAAGAAATCGTCCTGCAGCCCCACGCGGGGCAGGCCCAGTACCTCACGCCAGATCGCCGCCACCTGCTGCTGCACGCGCGTGCGCGGCTCGACGTGCTCGCGCTGCTGCCATACCGGTGCAGGCAGGGCCTTGCGATCGACCTTGCCGCTCGGGCCCAACGGCAGCTGCGCCACGTGCATCAGTTGCGCGGGCACCATGTACGCCGGCAGGCGCTCGGCCAGCGCCGTCAGCAGCGCTTGGCCCTGCTCGACGCCACTGTAGTAGCCGACCAACTGGGCTCCGACGCTGTCCTGGTGAATCAGCACCAGCGCCTGGTCGACGCCGGGCTGGGCCAGCAGGCAGGCCTGCACTTCCTCGGGCTCGACGCGGAAACCGCGGACCTTGACCTGCTGGTCGAGGCGACCGAGGTACTCCAGCGCCTGGGCCTGCACCAGCCAGCGTGCGCGGTCGCCGCTGCGGTACAGGCGCTGGCCGTTGCCGTCGGCCTGGGGCACGAAGCGCTCGGCGGTGAGCCCCGGACGGCCGAGGTAGCCGCGGGCCAGCCCCGCGCCCCCCAGGTACAGCTCGCCGGGCACGCCAGGGGCGGCGAGTTCCAGCGTGTCATCCAGCACCCGGCAGAGCACGTTGGCCAGCGGTCGGCCGATGGGCGAGCGATCACCATCGCTGTGCTGGCAGTGCCAATGGGTGACGTTGATGGCCGTCTCGGTCGGCCCGTAGCGGTTGTGCAGTTGCACCTGCGGCAGCACTTGCAGCACCCGCTCGCGCAGGCTAGCCGAGAGCGCCTCGCCTCCGGAAAACAGCCGGCGCAGGCTGGTGCATTGGGCCGCCAGCGGTTCCTGAACGAACACCTGCAGCAGGGCCGGCACGAAATGCAGCGTGGTCACTCCGTGTTCACGCACGCGCTCGGCGATGCGCCGTGGGTCGCGGTGCTCGCCGGGCCCGGCGAGGACCAGACGGCAACCCGTGGCCAGCGGCCAGAAGCACTCCCAGACCGAGACGTCGAAGCTGATCGGCGCCTTCTGCATCAGCACGTCGCTGGCTTGCAATGCATAGGTGGCCTGCATCCAGTGCAGGCGCTCGGCCAGGGCCGCGTGGGTGTTGCCCACGCCCTTGGGCTGGCCCGTGGAGCCGGAGGTGTAGATCACGTAGGCGAGGTTGTCGCCGTGGATGTGCAGCCCCGGCACATGGCTTGGCCAGCTGTCGAGCTTGAGCTGGTCGAGGGCGATGGCACTGACGCCCTCAACCTGCGGCAGGCGTTGCAGCACCTCGCTCTGGCTCAACAGCAGGTTGGCGCCGCAGTCGGCCAGCATGTAGGCCAGGCGCTCGGCCGGGTAGTCCACGTCCAAGGGCACATAGGCCCCACCGGCCTTGAGGATGGCCAGCAGGCCGATCAGCAGCTGTGGCGAGCGCTCGGCAGCGATGGCCACGCAGACATCCGGGCCCACGCCCTTGTCGCGCAGGTAATGCGCCAGGCGGTTGGCCTGCTGGTGCAGGCTGGCGTAGTCCAGACGGCCGCCGTCCCAGACCAGCGCTATGCGACCCGGGGTGCGGCGCGCCTGGTCGTTGAGCTGTTCGACCAGCAGCCGCCGCGGCGCGGCGGCCGGGGCCTGGCCCCAGTCAAGCAACTGGGCGCGGCTATCGACATCGAGCAACTGCACATTGCCCAGCGTCAGCGACGGCTCGGCGCAGACCTGCTCGAGCAGGGCCAGCAGGTGATCGGCCAGACGCTCGACGGTTGCTGCCTCGAACAGCTCGCAGGCATAGTCCAAGGCCAGGCTCAGGCGGCCCTGGTGGTCCTCTTCGCTGTGCAGCTGCAGGTCGAACTTGGCCTCGGGACTGTGCCACGGCAGCGCTTCGGCGAGCAGCCCCGGCAGGCGGCGCAGGGCCGACAGATCGCGCTGCTGGTGGTTGAACATGACCTGGAACAGGCCCTGCTCGCGAGCCCCGGGCAAGGCCTCGAGCACCTGTTCGAACGGCAGGTCCTGGTGCGCCTGGGCCTCCAGGGTGGCTTGGCGCACGTGGGCCAGCAACTGCTGGAATGGCAGGCGGCTGTCCAGGCGCGCGCGCAGCACCTGGGTGTTGATGAAGAAACCGACCAGGCCTTGGGTTTCCAGGCGTGGACGGTTGGCGTTGGGCACCCCGACGCGGATATCGCCCTGGCCGGTGTAGCGGTGCAGCAGGCCTTGCCAGGCTGCCAGCAGGACCATGAACAGGCTGGCCTGTTGTTCTTGGGCCAGGCGGCGCAGCGCGTCACTGAGCGGGGTCGGCACTTTCACACTCAGGCGTGCGGCGTGCCGAGCGTGCTGGCTGCTACGCGGGTGATCGGTGCACAGGTCGAGCACCGGCAGCTCATCGCCCAGCTGCGTCTGCCAGTAGGCAAGCTGGCGGCTGGCCTCGCCCTCGGCCAGCCACTGGCGCTGCCAGTGGCCATGGTCGGCATAGCCCAGCGGTAGCGGCGCGAGGCTCGCTTGCTGGCCCTGGCACAGCGCGGCATACAGGCGGGCGAATTCGTCGAGCAGGATGTTCAGCGACCAACCATCGGCGACGATGTGGTGCAGCGTCACCCACAACTGGTGCTCCTCGTTGCCCAACTGCGCCAGGGTCACGCGCAGCAGCGGCCCCTGTTGCAGGTCGAAGGGTTGCCGGGCATGGGCTTGGCGGCGCGCGGCCACCTCGGCGCGGTCCAGCCTTTGCAGGTCCAGGCGCTGCACGCTCAGCGGCTGCTCGGGCAGGATGTGCTGCAGGGCCTGGCCATCGGCTTCGCTGAACACGGTGCGCAGCGATTCGTGGCGCGCCACCAGCGCCTGGAAGCTCGCCTGCAGGGCTGTTTCGTCGAGCTCGCCGCGCAGGTGCAAGCCGGCGGGAATGTTGTAGGCGGCGCTCTGCGGCTCCAGCTGCCAGAGCAGCCACAGGCGGTTCTGGGCCAGCGATTGCGGTAGCGCCTGGCTGCGATCAAGGCCGGCGATGGTCCCTAGGGCTGCGCCGCCCTGGGCGCGCAGCGCGGCGACGGCGGCGCTGTAATCGATCAGGGTCGGCGCTTCGAACAGGATGCGCAGGTTCAGCGCCAGCCCCAGCTCATCGCTCAGCCGCGCGCTTACCTGGGTGGCGGCGATGGAGTTGC
>JAEWGL010000262.1 GCA_023388335.1 Pseudomonadota bacterium
CCCGTCTGCAGGTCGAGCATCCGGTCACCGAAGCCATCACCGGCCTGGACCTGGTGGCCTGGCAGATCCGCGTGGCCTGCGGCGAGGCCTTGCCGATCACCCAGGCGCAAGTGCCGCTCAATGGCCATGCCATCGAGGTGCGCCTGTACGCCGAAGACTCTGGCAACGACTTCCTGCCCGCCACCGGCACCCTGGCGCTCTACCGCGAGTGCGCCCCAGGCGCTGGCCGGCGCGTTGACAGCGGGGTCAGCGAAGGGGACAGCGTTTCGCCTTATTACGACCCCATGCTGGGCAAGCTGATTGCCTGGGGAGAGAACCGCGAACAGGCGCGCCTGCGCTTGCTGGCGATGCTCGACGAGTTCGCCATCGGCGGACTGAAGACCAACATCGGCTTTTTGCGGCGCATCCTCGCCCACCCAGCCTTTGCCGCCGCCGAGCTGGATACCGGTTTCATCCCGCGTCATCAGGCGCAACTGCTGCCACCGCCCAGCGAGCTGCCGGCCGCCTTCTGGCAGGCTGCGGCCGAGGCCTGGCTGCAGAGCCAGCCGGCGCGGGAGCGCGGCGACGATCCTCACTCCCCCTGGTCCCACGCCAGCGGCCTGCGCCTGGGCATCCCCGCCCATGTCAGCCTGCACCTGAGCTGTGATGGCAAGGATCAAGCCCTGAGCCTAGAGCACGCCGCACCCGCGGCCTACCGGCTGATTGATGAGCAGCTGTGTCAGGATCAAGACGGCCTGTGTCGCCGTCACCTCGCGGTACGACGTGGCCAGGCCTTGTACCTGGGCTGGGAGGGCGAACTGCACTGCGTGAGCGCTTTCGACCCGATCGCCGAAGCCGAAGCCAGCCACAGCCACCAAGCTGGTCTGGGCGCGCCGATGAACGGCAGTATCGTGCGGGTGTCGGCCGAGGTCGGCCAACAGGTCGAGGCCGGAACAGCGCTGGTGGTGCTCGAAGCCATGAAGATGGAACACAGCATCCGCGCGCCCCATGCCGGGACGGTCAAGGCCTTGTTCTGTCAGGAAGGGGACATGGTCAGCGAGGGCACGGTGCTGGTCGAACTTGAAGAGAGGACGGACTAGCCGCCCCGCGCAGGCTTGTGCAAACAGGGCCGCTGCACAACGCAGCGGCCCTGCAAGCCAGCCTTTCAGAACTTGGCGTGGGCCCTCACCACCACGCCCAGGAACTCGCATCCCGCTTCGCACAGAACGGTGGGGTAAAGCGTGTTGAGCGGCTTGAGCATGCGTTCACCGCCCTCCTCGATCAACTGGCGAAACACGGCGGGCTTGCCGGGCTGGCGCGCGATCACCAGTTTGCCTGGGAGCGCCTCCAAGGTGGTATCCACCAGCACCAACATCCCCTCGGGCACGCTCCTGCCACTGGAGGCATTCATGGCATCGTTTTCAACCGGTAGCCAATAGGCCTTGCCGCGGGTGGAGTAATCGGTCTGCAGGTGCACCGTGCACGTCTCCGGCAGCGGCCCTTGCAGGTCTGCCCAGGCCAGGACCGGGAAGCGGAAGCTGACGTAGGCATCGCTCTGGTAAGGCGCGCTCGGCTCGCTGACCATGTCGCGCCCGACCACCAGCACCTGCGCCTCCAGATGGACCAGACCCAGCTTGGCCAGTGCCTGGTTGATGTTCTTGACCGTCGGCCTGCGCGTACCGCGCAGCCAGTGCCCTACACCGCCCTGAGTCATGCCCAGGCGCTCCGCGAGCTTGTCCTGGTTGAGGTGGTGTTCGTCTTTGTAGCGCGTGAGAAATGCAATCCAGTTTTCCATGCCCGGAACAATACGGACTGTATTAGGCGGCTCAATACACAATCCGTATTATTTATTCGAACATGATTAGTACGGATTGATCTATGCTCCGTATTCACTACACCAAAGTGCTGGCAAACAGGTAACAGGATGAAACCCAAGACAAAAACAGAAACAGAACTGGACAGCGAAGCCGCCCGCCGTGCGCTCGATTATTACCTCAACCCCCCGCCTGCCCGCCCCGAGCCGGATGAATTTCTCTGGATCCTGCGTGACGACGTGACACCCGAACAGGCCAATGCCCATGCGGCCAGCCTGCTGCGCTGGACCGCCACCACGGCCTACGAGTCAGGCAGGCACATGCAGGACTCTTCGCGCGAAGTGCTCTTCACGCTGCTGCAAATGGTCAACCTGGTCAGGACGCTACTCGAGCCCAGGCAAACGCCGGCCGAAAAGCCAGACACCGGGGTGCTTTGAGTAGGGAACGAAGAGAGAGGACGTGATGACCGACGAACGGCAACAGCCCCGGTTGCCGGGAGTGAGGAAGTGCTCCGGCAATTATTTTTGCCGGCTAACTGAAAATTCATTTGACTGGCAAATGATAACGATTATTATTGCACTCAGCAGGTCGCGAGACCGGCTGGATAACCTGGAAGCCCTTAGGTCGGACTCTCAGATTATTTCCTCATCAGGCTAATCACGGTTTTTGACCCGGCTTTTGCCGGGTCTTTTTTTTGGTTCTTCAGGCTAATGAAGAGGGTTACCGCTGGATGGCGGCGATGATAGCAAAGGTGTATCAATCCGTGAATGGTTGTAACAACACTTTGCGCAGTCAGCACTTGAGAATCAATCTCGTTACGATTAAGCTCTTGCCCAGCGTCAGGGAAGATGCTCCCCAGGTCATCCCATCCATGCAAGGAGCTTGTTCATGACCCGTCTGCTGCTGCCCCTCGAACACCGCCCGCAACATGCCTTGGCCCTCACCGAGGATGCCTTGCTTTGTGCCCTGCGCCGGCTACCGCGGCGCGTGCAGCAGGTGTTCCTGCTCAACCGCCTCGACCAGCTCGGCTTTGCCGCTATCGCCGAGCGTCTGAACCTGCCGTTGCTGACCATCGAGCGCCACATGAACCAGGCGTTGCAGACCGCCCGTGAGCCCGGCGATGCCTTGGCCAGCGTCGCCGGTCAGTGGTACGTGCGCCTGCAGAGCCCACAGGTGACAGCGTGCGAGCGCATCGACTTCCGCCGCTGGCTGGACGCCGCGCCTGAGCATCTGCAAGCGTTTCACCAGACCGAACTGCGCTGGCGCAGCTTGCTTGCGCCAGCCCGTGTGCTGGGCCGCGACGGTTGGCACCAGCAAGGCCGGGCAGCGCTGACCTTGGGTGGCTGCTCGATCGCCATCAGCCTGGGCGTGGTGGCGTTGCTGGTGATCGGGTTCTGGGCCTGAGGCCCACAGTGCCCTCATTGTCGGTGTAGAGTAGCGTCACAACAAAGCCACAGGAGCTTGGCAAATGACCGTGACGCTGTCCCCGCTGCACATCGATTGCGATTTCGACGCTGGTAATATCCAGGTCCTGGATGCCAGCAACCCAAGCCGGGTGCGTCTGGCGATTCGTCCTGATTCGCACAGCGATCACTTCCAGTGGTTCCACTTCAAGGCCAGCGGCCTGACACCTGGCCACACCCATCGCTTCAGCCTGGAAAACGCCGGCCAGTCCTCGTACCACAGGGCCTGGAGCGGTTACCAGGCAGTGGCCTCCTACGACCAGCAGCACTGGTTCCGCATTCCCAGCCAATTCGACGGCCAGGCCCTGGCGTTCGAGCTGCAGGCCCATGAGCCCCAGGCCTGGTTTGCCTATTTCGAGCCCTACACCCGCGCCCGGCACAATCAGTTGATCGAACGCGCCCGGCAACTGCCCGGCGTCGAACTGCTGGCCACGGGACGTAGCGTCCAGGGCCGCGACATCCCCCTGCTGCGCGCCGGCAGCGGCGAACCTGGCAAGCGCAAGCTGTGGTTGATCGCCCAACAGCACCCGGGGGAGCACATGGCCGAGTGGTTCATGGAGGGGGTGATCGATCGCCTGCAGGGCAACGACGCCAGCGTGCAGCGGCTGCTGGCCGCCGCCGACCTCTATCTGATTCCCAACATGAACCCCGATGGAGCCTTCCATGGCCACCTGCGCACCAACTTCAAGGGCAAGGACCTCAACCGCGCCTGGCAGGACGCGAGCATCGAGCACACGCCTGAAGTGTTCTTCGCCCAGACCCAGATGAAGCAGCAAGGCGTGGACCTGTTTATCGACGTGCACGGCGATGAGGAAATTGCCCATGTGTTCACCGCAGGGTGCGAAGGCAATCCCGGCTATACGCCGCGCCTGGCCACGTTGGAAGAACGCTTCCGGACCACCTTGTGCAGCGTCACGGCCGATTTCCAGACCACTCACGGCTATCCTCGCAGCGCCCCCGGCAAGGCCAACATGGCCCTGGCGTGCAACGCAGTCGGCCAAGCCCATGACTGCCTCTCGCTGACCCTGGAGATGCCATTCAAGGACCACGATGATGCGCCCAATCCCGTTACCGGCTGGTCAGGGGCGCGCTCCAAGGCCCTGGCGGGCGCGGTGCTGGAGACCCTGGCGACGCTGATGGAGGAATTGCGATGATGCGATGCCGGACACTCACAGCGGCGAAGTAGACAACTTTCTGATACTTTGCAGATCAATGTCCTGTGCCATATGAATTCGGCTCATAGACGGAACCTACAGGAGAGTCCAGCCCTTGCCCATCGCCGAGACCGCTCTGGAGCAGGCCATCGAGCGCTGTGCCCAGGAGCCTATTCATCTTCCGGGCAGCATACAGCCCCATGGCTTGCTGCTCACGCTGGACGAAGCCGACCTGCGCATCCTCCAAGCGAGCGACAATGCAGAGCGGTGGCTGGGCGTCCCCATCGTCGAACTGCTGGGGTCTGACTTCACCGCGCTGGTGGCCGATGACGTCGACCTGCGTGAGCACCTCAAGCACCTGCCTGACGATGAGATCTTCCCCTTCCATATCGGTGACGTATGCTTGCGCCAGGGTCCGCTGGCCGGCCGGCCGCTCACGGTACTCGCTCACCGCCATGACCACGTCCTGATCGCCGAATTCGAGCCTGCCCAGAGCAAGCCGGGCGTCGGCCTGTACGGTAACCTCTACCCCATGGTCCGCGCTTTTGTCAGCAGTCTGCACCAGGCCGGCAGCATCGGGGAGCTGCTGCAACGCTCGGTGCAGGAGATCAAGCGCATCACCGGCTTCGGCCGGGTCAAGGCATACAGCTTCGATGCCGAGGGCAATGGCCTGGTGCTGGCGGAACTCGCCGACCCTGGCTATCCGCAGTACCTGGGCCTGTGCTTTCCGGCCGCCGACATCCCGCGCCAGGCGCGCGAGCTGTACCGGATCAACCGTATCCGCGTGATCGAGGATGCCCACTACCAACCTTCCCCGCTGGTGCCAGCGCATAACCCGCGCACCGGCAAGGCGCTGGATATGAGCTTCGCGTCGCTGCGCAGTGTGTCGCCGATCCACCTGCAGTACATGCGCAACATGGGCACCTTGGCGTCGATGTCGCTGTCGATCGTGGTCGATGGCCAGTTGTGGGGCTTGATTTCCTGCCACCACGAGCAACCGCGGCCGGTGGACTTCCAGACCCGCACCGCCTGCGAACTGCTCGGCAACATGCTGTCGCTGCAGATCGAATCGCGCGAGTCCCATGCCAACACCCAACAACGGCTGGTCCTGCGCCAGCGCATCGTGCAGATGATCTCGTCGATGGCCGACCACGACAGCGTCAGCGACGGCCTGCAGGCGTTGCCCACGGTGCTGCTGGACTTCGCTGGCGCCACAGGGGCGGCGATCATCTCTGCCGAGCGCATCGACCTGGTCGGCGCCACGCCGCCGGCCGCTCAGGTCAATGCGCTGGTGCACTGGCTGGCGCGTCGCGGCGAGGAAGCGGTGTTCCACAGCAACAATGTGCGTCGCGATATCGACGAGCTGCCGGAGCTGGCCGAACACGTTGCTGGCGTCCTGGCCGTGGCCATTTCGCAGATCCACTCGCATTACCTGGTGTGGTTCCGCCCCGAGCAGGCCCGCACGGTCACCTGGGCCGGACGCCCGGAAAAGGCCATCGGGCCGACCGGTAGCCTCAACCCCCGGCACAGCTTCGAGCGTTGGCAGGAGGAGATGCGCGGTTTCTGTGCGCCCTGGGATCCGCTGGTCATCGACGCCGTGGTGGAGTTGCGCGCCGCGGTGCTGGGCATCGTCCTGCGCAAGGCCGAGGAGCTGGCGCAGCTGGCCGGCGAACTGCGCCGCTCGAACAAAGAGCTTGAGGCGTTTTCCTACAGCGTCTCGCACGACCTGCGCGCGCCCCTGCGGCATATCGCCGGCTACACCGAACTGCTCGGCGAGATCGAGGGCGCGGGGCTTACCGAGCGAGGCCGACGCTTCCTCCAGCACATCGACGAAGCGGCGCGCTTTGCTGGCACCCTGGTTGACAACCTGCTCAATTTTTCCCAGATGGGCCGCTCTGCCCTGCGCCTGTCGGACGTCGACCTCAATGCCCTGGTAGAATCCATCCGCGCCGAACTCGCCCCCGATTACCAGGGCCGCGACATCGTCTGGGAGGTCGGTGACCTGCCCAAGCTGATCGCCGACCCCGCCTTCATCAACATGGCATTGCTCAACCTGATCGCCAATGCCATCAAGTACACGCGTGGTCGCACACCGGCACGCATCGAAATCGGCGCTCGCCAGACCGAGACCCAAACCCAGATCTACATCCGCGACAATGGCGTGGGCTTCGATATGGCCTACGCCAACAAGCTGTTCGGCGTCTTCCAGCGGCTGCACCGCATGGAAGACTTCGAAGGCACTGGCATCGGCCTGGCCAGCGTGCGGAGGATCGTCGAGCGCCATGATGGACATGTTTGGGCCGAGGGCCAGATCGACCAAGGCGCCACCTTCCACTTTGCCCTACCGCGTCAACCCTTGAATAGCTGACGGACTACACGAATCATGCTCAAACCTATCCTGTTGGTCGAAGATAACCCCAGGGACCTGGAGTTGACGCTTGTCGCGCTGGAGCGCAGCCAGTTGGCCAACGAAGTCATCGTTCTGCGCGATGGCGCTGACGCACTGGATTACCTCTTGCGCCGTAACGCCTACGCCGAACGCCTCGATGGTAATCCCGCGGTGCTGCTGCTGGACCTCAAGCTGCCCAAGGTCGATGGCCTGGAAGTGCTCAAGATGGTCCGCGAGACGCCCGACCTGCGCAGCATTCCCACGGTGATGCTGACGTCCTCGCGCGAAGAGCCGGACCTGATGCGCGCCTACGCGCTTGGCGTGAACGCCTACGTGGTCAAGCCGGTCGAGTTCAAGGAATTCGTCACGGCGATTTCCGACCTCGGGGTGTTCTGGGCAGTGCTCAATGAGCCGCCGCCCGGTTCGCTGCGCCTGAATCGTCGAGGCAATTCCTGACGGAGGCACGATGCTGCCCAACCCGCTGAAACTGCTGATGGTCGAAGACAGCTCGATGGACGCCGAGCTGACCCTGCTACGTCTGGAGCGCAGCGGGTTCCAGGTTCAGGCACAACAGGTCTTCAACCACGATGGCGCGCAGGATGCGCTGCGCGAGGGCAGCTATGACCTGATTCTCTGCGACTGCGTGCTGCCCGGATCGTCCGGCACCGACGTGTTGCGCATCGCCCAGCGTCTGGCCCCGAATACACCGTTCATCTTCCTCTCGGGCATTTACGGGGAGGAACACGCGGTGGAGATGATCCGCCTGGGCGCCACCGACTATGTCCTGAAGAAGAACCTGTCGCTGCTGCCCAAGGCCGTCAAGCGGGCCCTGACCGAAGTCCAGGAGCGTCAACGCCGGCGGCTTGCCGAGGAGGCCCTGGCCGATGTCGAGGCGCGCGCACGGATTGCCATCGATGCGGCCGGCATGGGTACCTGGGACTACCGCGCGCAGGACAATCGGCTCGTCTGGGACGACCGTTGCAAGGCCCTGTTCGGCTTGCCGGCGCAAACCGAGATGAGCCTGAAGGGCTTCTACACCTGCGTCTATCCCACCGATCTGCCCCAGGTGCAGCAAGCCGTCAAGCGGGCCATGCAGGCTGAAAGCGACGGCCGCTACCGCGTCGAGTTCCGCGTGGCCCGGCCAGATGGCCTGGAGCCGCGCTGGCTGTTGAGCACTGGCCAGACCCAGTTCGTTGACGGCCGCTGCGTGCGTTTCTCCGGCGTGGTGCAGGACGTCCATCAGCAGCGCCAGGCCACCCTGGCCCTGCGCCAGCTCAACGAAATGCTCGGCGAGCGGGTCGAGCGCCGTACCCGCGAGCGCGACCGCTCCTGGGAACTGTCCCAGGACCTGCTGGCCGTGCTCAACAAGGACCTGACGCCGGTGGCCTTGAACCCGGCCTGGGAGCAGACCCTAGGCATCAAGCGCGAACAGCTGTCGCACATGTCCCTGCTCGAGCTGCTGCCGGAAACCGACCAGGACGCCTTCCTCGCCGAGCTGGCCGCCCTCGCCCAGGGCCGTACCAGTGCCCGCTTCGTCGGCCGGATCCAGCATGTCAGCGGGCAGCAACGCTGGCTGTCGTGGGTAGCGGTGCCGGAAGACACCCTGCTTTATGTGGTTGCCCGTGACATCACCAGCGAGCGCGAGGCGGCTATAGGCCTGGCCGAGGCCAATACCCGGCTGCGCGAGCAGATTGCCGAGCGCGAGCGCATCGAGGCCGCGCTGCAGCAGATGCAGCGTCTGGAGGCGGTCGGCCAGCTCACCGCGGGCGTGGCCCACGACTTCAACAACCTGCTGACGGTGATCATCACCGGCTCAAGCTTTCTCGAGCGTGACCTGGAAAACGGCAACCTGGAAAGGGCCCAGAGCCGCCTGCAGCACATCCGCAAGGCCGGAGAACGGGGCGCCAAACTCACCTCGCAGTTGCTCGCCTTCTCGCGGCGCCAGCGCCTGGAACCGGTGCCACTGGACCTCAACAGGACCTTGGGCGGGCTGGAGGAACTGCTGCGCCGCACCCTGGGCGGCAATATCCTGGTGCGCCTGGACCTGCATGCAGGCTTGCGCCAGGCCCTGACCGACCCGACCCAAACCGAGATGATCATCCTCAACCTGGCGATCAACGCCCGCGATGCCATGGCCGACGGCGGGCATCTGACCCTGTCGACCCGCAACACGCGCATCAGCCAGCCGCCGCAGCGCCCGGAGGATCCCGAGCCTGGCGATTACGTGGTGTTGTCGATCCGCGATACCGGCTGTGGCATGAGCGAAGAGGTGCTGGCCAAGGTCTTCGAGCCGTTCTTCACCACCAAGGACATCGGCAAGGGCTCGGGCCTGGGCCTGGCCCAGGTGTTCGGCTTTGCCAAGCAATCGGGCGGTGGTGTGCGCATCGACACCCGGCTTGGCGAGGGTACTGAAGTGTGCGTGTACCTGCCGGCGGTCGAGCGCCCCCTGGAAGCGGAAGCACCGCTGCAGGAGCCGGCCGAGGGCCTGTCCGGCAGTGGGCGCGACCGCTTCATCTTGCTGGTGGACGATGATGACCTGGTGCGGGAAATGCTCGGCGAAGCGCTGCGCCTGTATGGCTACCAGGTACGCAAGGCGCGCAGCGGCGAACAGGCCCTGACGATGCTCGATGAGCGCGTCGACCTGTTGCTCACCGACTTCGCCATGCCCGGCTTCAACGGCGCACAGATGGCCAAGGCCGCGCGCGAACGCTTCCCGCAACTGCCGGTGGTGTTCCTGACCGGTTACGCCGAGCTGGAAGGCCTTGAGCTGCCCGGCAGCATCGTCGTGCAGAAGCCCGTACAGGCCGAGGCCCTGGCGCAGGTGTTGAGTGAGTTGCTCGGGGTTTGATCAGCGCAGCAAGCGGGTCACGGCGACACAGCCATGAAGGCTGCTGGGGAAGGAAGTACAGACAGCAAGGTGCGCCGAGCGCGGCGCACCTTGTTTTACCGGAGCGTCAGGTCATTCGCTCCAGGGACGGTCGCCGTTCTCGTCCTTGACGCGGGTGGGCAGGCCCATCACGTCGAGCGCCTTGAGGAAGGGCTCGGCTGGCAGCTCTTCGACGTTGACCATGCGCTGCACATCCCACTCGCCACGGGCGACCAGCAGGGCCGCGGCCACTGGTGGTACACCGGCAGTGTAGGAAATGCCCTGGCTGTCGGTTTCGGCGAAGGCTTCTTCGTGGTCAGCCACGTTGTAGATGAAGACTTCGCGCGGCTGGCCATCCTTGGTGCCCTTGACCAGGTCGCCGATGCAGGTCTTGCCGGTGTAGCCCGGGGCCAGCGAAGCGGGATCAGGCAGCACGGCCTTGACAACTTTCAATGGCACCACTTCCAGGCCTTCGGCGGTCTTGACCGGTTGCTCGGAGAGCAGGCCAAGGTTTTTCAGCACGGTGAACACATTGATGTAGTGCTCGCCGAAGCTCATCCAGAAGCGCACGTTCGGCACGTCGAGGTTCTTGGACAGCGAGTGCACTTCATCGTGTCCGGTGAGGTACAGGTTCTGCGAACCCACGACCGGCAGGTCATCGGTACGCTTGACTTCGAACATGGTGTTGCTGGTCCACTGGGCGTTCTGCCAGCTCCATACCTGTCCGGTGAATTCGCGGAAGTTGATTTCCGGGTCGAAATTGGTGGCGAAATACTTGCCGTGTGAGCCGGCATTGACGTCGAGGATGTCGATCGAATCAATGCGGTCGAAATACTGTTGCTTGGCCAGTGCCGCATAGGCATTGACCACACCTGGGTCGAAGCCTACGCCGAGAATGGCGGTGACGTTCTTCTGCTGGCATTCCTCGAGGTGCTTCCACTCGTAGTTGCCATACCAGGGCGGCGTCTCGCAGACCTTGCCCGGCTCTTCGTGGATGGCGGTGTCCAGGTAGGCCGCGCCCGTATCGATGCAGGCCCGCAGCACCGACATGTTGAGGAAGGCCGAACCGACGTTGATGACGATCTGCGATTCGGTCTCGCGGATCAGCGCCTTGGTTGCCTCGACATCCAGCGCGTTGAGCGAGAAGGCCTGGATATCGGCGGGCTGCTTGAGGCTGCCCTTGGCCTTGACGCTATCGATGATGGCCTGGCATTTGGAGATGTTGCGCGACGCGATGGCAATACGACCAAGTTCATCGTTATGCTGCGCGCACTTGTGGGCCACCACCTTGGCGACACCTCCTGCACCAATGATAAGAACGTTCTTCTTCAATTTCTCTTTCTCTCCTTATCTGCCAGCTTACGAAAGGCTGGACAGGTAGTCTTCGAAACCAAATTCACGAACCACCTCGACGCTACCGTCGAGTTGTTTCACTACGATGGACGGCATTTTCAAGCCGTTGAACCAGTTTTTCTTCACCATGGTGTAACCCGCTGCGTCAACGAACGACAGCCGATCGCCGATGGCCAGCGGACAATCGAATTGGTACTCGCCGAAGATGTCCCCGGCCAGGCAAGATTTGCCGCACACCATGTAGGTGTGTTCACCCTCGCTCGGCGCCAGCTTGGCATTGAGGCGGTAGATCAGCAGATCGAGCATGTGCGCTTCGATCGAGCTGTCGACCACGGCCAGGTGCTTGCCGTTGTAGAGGGTGTCGAGCACGGTCACTTCCAGCGAGGCGCTCTGGGTGATGGCGGCCTCGCCCGGCTCCAGGTAGACCTGCACGCCGTAGCGCTCGGAGAAGGCTTTGAGGCGCGCGCAAAAGGCGTCCAGCGCATAGCCTTCACCGGTGAAATGGATACCGCCGCCCAGGCTGACCCACTCGACCTTGTGCAGCAGGTGGCCAAAGCGCTCCTCGATGGTGCCCAGCATCTGGTCGAACAGGCCGAAGTCACCGTTCTCGCAGTTGTTGTGGAACATGAAGCCGGAGATCTGCTCGATCACGGTCTCGATCTTCGCAGGATCCCATTCGCCCAGGCGGCTGAACGGACGCGCCGGGTCTGCCAGCAGGTAGTCCGAGCTGCTCACCTGCGGGTTGACCCGCAGGCCACGGACCTTGCCTTCGCAGGCGTCGGCGAAGCGCTGCAGCTGACCGATGGAGTTGAAGATGATCTTGTCGCAGTTGTCGAGCATCTCCTCGATCTCGTCGTCGGCCCAGGCCACGCTGTAGGCGTGGGTCTCGCCTGCGAACTTCTGGCGGCCGAGCTTGAGCTCGTAGAGCGAGGACGAGGTAGTGCCATCCATGTACTGCTGCATCAGGTCGAACACCGACCAGGTGGCGAAGCATTTGAGTGCCAGCAGGGCCTTGGCCCCGGACTGCTCGCGCACGTAGGCAATCTTCTGCATGTTGCCCAAGAGCTTCTGTTTGTCGATGAGGTAATACGGCGTTTTGATCATTTCGAGGCCCCCGGCCAGGCCGGCCAAAAAAAGGACACGCATTGTGCCTACACTCGATACAGATCGAAAGGGCGGAAGGTGAATTTCGATGAGCCGAGGCCGCTTAAGTGCAGATGATTGTTGCTAGATGTAACACCGAGAATCTCTGACGCGGCCTGCTCGCAATTAAATGAACCGCCTGCGCGGACGCTCGGTCCATAGATAACCTTCATAAGGAACAAGGAGTTGTCTGATGAAAGCACTGACCCAACTGTTCACCGGCCTGGCCCTTGCCGGTGTCATGAGCGCCGCCCCGGTCTGGGCCGACCAGCCCGGCGCCGACTGGAAAGTCACCAAGGACCAGGCCGAGGCGTCGTTGAAAGCGGCGGGCTATACCAGCATCACCAAGATCGAGGCCGATGATGGCCATTGGGAAGGCGAAGGTACCAAGGCCGACGGCATGAAGTATGAATTCCATGTCGATCCGCATAGCGGCAAGATCACCAAGGACGAAATGGATCATTGAGCCCATTGCGCGGAGCGTTTCGCGCGTCCTCGCTTCACTGCCTTGCCCGTGGCTGCCACGGGCAAGTCGTTTGGGTCGCGCCCGTGGGCGCCGACCTACTGCTGCTTGTCTCGGTCGGCTTGCCCGGCCAGGAATTCATCCTCGCGCATGGCGTCCACTTGCAGGGCCGAGTCCTGCGGCGTGTTCGATCCCTCGGATGAGCGCTCCAGCACGCGCACGGCTTGCTCTACCGCGCCCTCTACGGCACGGGCCATGCTTTCGTCCTCCTCCGTGACGGATATCGGCGACAGTCCCTCGCAACGCACGTCGATCCGACAGCGCTTGGCAGCTGCGCTGTCATCCTGCCCTTCATCGCCCAGGTGAACCTCCACGCGAGCAATCATGCCTTCATACGGTGCCAACGCGGCGAAAACGGTGTCACTCGCCCACTCCTGCAGCTGGGCGCTGCCCTCGAGATGATTGCTGTTGACCTTGATCTGCATGGTCGACTTCTCCTTTATGAACCATTGAACTTACCTGACGTTGGAGAAAGTCGCGTGGACGCCTGTTCGATTTATCCAGGCCCCGCTGGTCGGTTCGCTCAGCGGTCCAGCAAGATCTGCTGCCCCGGCAGAAGCCGCCTGCGCTGGCCAGCGCAAACCACATCAACCGCCCGCGCGCTGGCCGCCAAGTGCAGGCTCAACTGCGTGGCGGTCAGACGAACCTGCATCTTGCGACCCTGAAAACAAAAGCCCAGGGTGACATCCTTGAGTTCCACGGGGATGGCCGGGCATAAATGCAAGGCATCAGGCGCGGGATACAGACCCAGGTAATGACGCTGCAGCACATCGACGGCACCTGCCATCGCAGCGAGGTGTATACCTTCCAGCGTGCCACTGTCGGGAGCGGCATCGAGGTCGGTACGGACGCATTGGCGAAAGTATCGCCATGAGGTATGTGGCTCCAGATGAGCCAGGGCACCTGCACAGATCATTTTCGACAGGCTCGACTCATGGGTGATGCGAGCAAGGTGGAAGCGCACGGTGCGACGCATCGCGGCATCGTCGAACTCATAGCCCATGCGGGCACACAATCGTCGAAGCGCCCGGGGTCCGAACAGATGAAACAGCGTCAGCACATCAGCCTGCTTGGTCAGCTGGTAACGGTCGGTGCAGTCATGCCGTGCTTCCAGCAGCCAATCCAGACGCGGTTTATCCGGGGCATGCGACTGCGCGGGGGCAGGCAAGAGTTCATGGTAGCCATCGAACTGACTGAGTATCCCCTCCTGCAGGAACGGCAGGTACAGCCGGCTGGCGATGGCGGCCCAGTGCGCGACCTCGCCTTCATCCAGCCCTAGTCGCGCACGTAGCGCCGTGCCTTGCCCAGCAGGCAAATGGTCGAACAATGCCTGAGCCTGGCAGAGTACCCAGGCCGCCATGACGTTGGTGTAGGCATTGTTGTCCAGGCCAGGCCGTTGCTTGTCGGGATAAGCATTGTGATACTCATCCGGCCCGATGACGCCGCGGATGACGTAGCGCTCCAGGCGCGGGTCATAGTCCACCGCGCTCGCCCAGAATCGCGCGATTTCCACGATCAGTTCACCGCCCATGCCAGACAACAGGGTGCTGTCACCCGTCGCCTGGTAGTGCTGCCAGACGTCGAAGACCACTGCGCTGCCGATGTGCCGCTGCAGGCAGGTGTGGTCGGCCATCCAGCGGCGGGAAAGCGGGTTGAGGTTGTAGGGGGGTGTTTGCTCAGTGCCACTGGAGGCGCTGCGCCAGGGGAACATCGCGCCTCGATAGCCTGCCTGGCGCGCGGCGTCCCTTGCCGCGTCCAGGCGCCGGTGTCGATACTCGAGCAAACGCCGGCTCACAGCACTGAAGTGGCTGGCCAGAAACGGAAAGGCAAACATTTCGTCCCAGAACACCTGGCCGAAGTACCCTTCCTGCCAACCACGAGAAGGAAACCCCAGATCGGCGCCCTCCTCCATCCACGGCACCGTCTGAAGCACATGAAGAATCCCCAGGCGCAGCGGCAGGGCCAGCGACTCATCGGCGACGATCAGTTGTGCCTGATCCCAGCGCTTCTTCCAGCAATGTCCATGTGCTGCGCGCAGCGTTTGGAACGTATGCTGGCCAAGCCCTTCGGCTACAGACAGCAATTGCAGACTGTCGACCACGCCGAGCACGCGCACGCGCTTCTCAAGGACCCATCGGCTTGCCGTCGAGTGCCAGGCCGCCTCCTGAATCACCTGGCCGGCGTGCTCATGGGTCAGCCATCGCAGCGGGGCTTCAGTGAACAGGCGATAGACCACCGCAACGCGCTCGCCTGACGCCGGCAATTGCGCAAGCACGCCCGCCCAACCGTTCTCGCCATGCTCGATAGCCTGCGGTTCGAGACGGCAACCTTCGTAGGCCAGGTTGCGCTCGATCAAGGTGTTGCCCGTCGTAGTGTCGAGCATCGAGCGCAGGTAAAGTACCGGCATAGGCTGTGCTGACTCGAGCGTCCAGCGCACTACCGCCAGTGTCGGGTCGTCCACACTCAAGAAACGCTCTTCATGCAACTGCAACGCATGGCCTGCCAAGTGCACACGAAGTTGGCGCCTCACTACCGGCACGTCGATATCCAACGACTGTTCATAATGGGTAACTTCTTCACCGCCGAACCAGTGCTGAGCGTCAGGCGAAAAGCTCAGCCCAAATGGATCGGGCAGATTGACCAGCGATTCGATGTGTACGGCTTGCCCGTTCACCCAGCGCTGCGCTGCATCATAGAAACCAGCACGATACAGACCGGCGTAATGCGTCTGCGCATCACGGCAAGATGCAGCTTCGGGTGCGCTGGCACGCCACGACAGCATCCCATTGCCCAAGGCCATCAGGGCTTCGCGGCGTCGTTCGTCCTTGGCATCGAAGTGCCGGAAAACAAGTTCAGTCATTGAGCCTGCTCACTTGCAGCAGCCGCCGTGCCGCGAGCTCGCCGACCTGCTGCGGGCCGGCATAAGCCGGCTGGGAGCCGTAGCCGGTGACTGCCAGGTCGGCCGCCGCCACTGCCCAACAAACAGCCTGCAACGGCGTAAACCCCTTCAACAAGGCGATGGCCAACACACCCGTGAAGGCATCCCCGCCGCCGGTACTGTCGACCATGGAAACATCGCCTGCCGGGATATGGAACACTCCCTGGTCATGAGCCATTATCGCCCCGCCATCACCGAGCTTGATGCAGGCAAGGCCCACGCCTCGGGCAAAGAGCGTCTTCGCCGCTTGCGCTGCCTGCTTCGGGCTGTCGATGCGGGTATCCACCAGCTGGGCTGCTTCTTCACCGTTTGGGGTGATGGCTGTCACCCCTGCCAGGCGGCACGGATCGATGCGATCAGCGAACGATGGATCCAGCACGACGGGCACCTGGCGACTGATGGCCAGCGCGATGGCGCGGTCTGCCACGCAGGCCGGGATCTCGTAATCTACGACAAGGCAAGCGGGGTACGGGGCGGCGGCGATAGAGGCCAGCACCGCCTGGGTCGCGGCTTCATCCCAGTCCTCGTTGGCATTGCCCGCCAGGACGATCTGCTTCTTGCCATCCGGTGGCACCATGATCATGGAGACCGCGGTCGCACAACGCCGTGAGCGCGATACCCCGCCGATATTGACGCCGGCCTTCTGCAGCGGGGCCAGGGCCTGGTGGGCCAGTTCGTCATCCCCCACCCTGCCAAGCAATTGGCTGTCCAGACCGAACAGTGCGCCCAGGTAAGCCGTGTTGGCGGCCTTGCCTCCGCTGAGGCGAGCAAAATCATGGGCTTGAAGGGTTTCCGCCTGGCCAGGAGGCGCTTGCACGCGTACTTGGAAATCCGCATTGATGCTGCCCAGTGATAACAGCGTTCCTGTCATGGCCTGATCCTGTTCCGGTTTAAATGCTGACCGGCAGACAAAAGGCGTGGTTCCGCCCTTTCGACGAGCTTGCTGGCCACTCAAGAAAAAATATGAACGACCCTTGCGCTATTTTTTTCCAACGACTGAGACAACCGACGTCAGCATGAGAGGTACTGAGCATGACCAACCAAGGCAAACCCGACGGCCCGAACGAACCACCAGAACCACGGGAACCAGGCAATACCCGGATCACGCCTGAAGAGGTCGAGGAGACCGGCCAGGCTATCGAACGGCCAGACGAGCGTATCAAGCCTGGCGATGAGCAACCGAGCCGATCCGGGGAGGGAGATCCGCTCAACGCACCTAATTGAGTTGTCGTTCATAGGGTGCCCTCACGGGTAACTGCTAACTTCTTGATTTAGCTGAACCTGTGGGAGCGCGCCTTGTGCC
>JAEWGL010000123.1 GCA_023388335.1 Pseudomonadota bacterium
CACGGTAGATGATCTCGGCGTGGCGCACCTGCTTGTCGCTGAGGTTGCCACCGGCATTCTGTTTCAGCTGGTCGCTGAGAATCAGGATGCTGTTGAGCGGCGTGCGCAGCTCGTGGGACATGTTGGCAAGGAATTCGGACTTGTACTTGCTCGAGCGTTGCAGGTCTTCGGCACGGGCCTGAAGCTCCATCTGCGCCTGGTTCAACTCGCCATTCTTGCGGTCGAGCGCATCGGTGCGCTCGGCCAATTGCTCATTGGTCTGCTCAAGTTCGGCCTGCTGGATTTCCAAGTGGGCCTGGGACTCCTTGAGCACCCGAGACTGCTCCTCGAGCTCCTCGTTGGCGGTCCTGAGTTCCTCCTGCTGTACCTGCAGCTCTTCGTTGAGCTGCTGAGTCTCGGCCAGTACCACCTGCAGGCGCTGGCGGTAGCGGGCGCTGCCGATGGACATGCCCAGGTTGTCGGCGACCCGTTCCAGCAGCTCGCCATCGCGCTCATCCAGCGGCCTCAGCAGGCCCAGCTCCAGTATGCCGTTGATCTGGCCGTCCTCACGGGCAGGCATCAGCATCACGCTGCGCGGCAAGCCGGAACCGAGCCCGGAACTGAGCTTGAAGTAGTCCTCCGGCAACTGTTCCAGGCGCAGCAAGCGGTTTTGCTTGACCGCTTCGGCCAGCAGCCCTTCATGGCCGTCCAGCAACTGCTCGCGGGCCTGGGCCTGGGCATCCAGGCCATAACTGGCCACGCGCTGCAGGCGGCCGTGGTCGTCACGCACATACAGCGCGCCGACCACAGTGCCCAGGTAGCTGGCGAAAAAGCGCAGGATGTTCTCGCCGAGCATCGGCAGGGTCAATTGCCCCAGCAGCTGCTGGGCCAGTTGGGTCTGGCCGTTGCGCAGCCACGCCTGGTGCTCCAGGCGCTCGGCCGAGCGCTGCTGGGCCTGAAGGTTCTCCATGTAGCTGTTGGAAAGCGCCATCAGGTCGCGGCGGCCAAGGTAGGCCAGCAGGGCGCTGAGGGTGACGATGAACAACAGGAACGCGGAAATGGCCGTTACGGTGATCGTGCTGACTGTCTCGTTGCGGGTCATGCGCAGTTGCTGTTCGCTGGCGATCAGGTCGTCGAATTCCTTGCGGATTTCGTCGGTCAGACGCTTGCCGCGACCACTGCGGATTGCCGTCTGGACATCGGCCTGGGACCTGCGCAACTGGATCATGTCGCTGCCGAAGTCATTCCACTCTCGCTGCAAGGCGGTCAGGCGGTCGATGCGGTCGACCTGCTGCGGATTGTCCTCGGCTAATGCACGCAGGCCCTGCAGGCCGTGGAAGATGCGCGTCTTGGCCACTTCATAGGGGTCGAGAAAGCTTTCGTCACCGGTGATCAGGTAACCGCGCATGCCGGTTTCCATGTCGATCGACAGCTTGACTGTCTCGTTGGCGCTGCCGATCACCCGGTCGGTGTGCTCGACCCATTGCATCGCCGAGAGCAGGTAGTTGATCACCGCAATGAAGGCGATGGCACTGAGCAGGCCGACGCCCAGAGGCAGGCCGATGTTGCGGCTCAGCAGCTTGCGAAAGCTTTGCTGATCTATTGAAGCAGCTTGAATCATCTGGAGACGCCCGAGCAAAAAAGGACCATCGAAGCAGCGTGCGGATTCCTGGCGGACCAGGCCCGCTTGCACTACCGCACTCTGAATTATCAGCGAGTCTACCCAACCTTGACGGATCTGGCAGGGCGTTTAGCCAGTATTTGAATATGCCGCGCACCAATCGTTCCCTCGAAACGCACAGATCGTTATCCTGAGGGAACTTCTACTGCGGCGCCGCGCACAGAGTAGAGACACTCCCCTAGTACAGGACCCGAAACATGCAACTTCTGGTAGTCGAAGACGACGGCATCGTACGTATGCTGATGGTCGAAGTGCTCGCCGAATTGGGTTACCAGGTCGTTGAGGCTGCGGACGCCAAGTCCGCCCTGCGGATCCTTAACGATCCGTCCAAGCCACTGGACCTGATGATGACGGATGTCGGCCTGCCCGACATGCGCGGCGAGGAGCTGGCTGCCAAGGCCCGCGAATGCCGTCCGCTGCTGCCCATCCTCTTCGCCAGCGGCTACGCCGATACGGTGAATGTGCCCGAAGGTATGCACCTGATCGGTAAGCCTTTCAGTATCGATCAATTGCGTCAGAAGGTGACGGCCATCATTGGCAGCGGCACGTAGTCTGCGCGCCTTCGCGTCCGTTCACAGTGGGGCCTGGCGTTCATGCGCAGCGTTCGACCAAGGCTGCGCGATCTATATATAGCTCGCTCCAGCTTCTTATTCAGTGCCTGGGCTCAACCGACGCGGCCGAACACCTATAGCGGCCTGCGCAATAGATAGGTGTCCATGATCCAGCCCTTGCGTCGACGCGCCTGCTCACGCTGTTCGAGGATCCGCGCCTTGACCGCCTGCAGCGGGCCGGCGATCAGCATCTCGTCCGCCGTGCCGAGGTAGGCGCCCCAGTAGATCAGCAGGTCCGGGTCATCGAGCTCGGCGAATGCACACTGGCCGTCGAGCATCACCACCAGGTTGTCGATGTGCGCCTGCTCGGCCAAGCGCCGCCCCGGCAGCACGGTGAGTGGTTCGCCGATGCGGTTGAGTGGTACTTGATGCCGTGCGGCCAGGGCCTGGACGCTGCTGATGCCGGGAATGACCTCCAACTGCAGCGCCACCCCTGACTCGCGCACCAGGTCGAGGATACGCAAGGTGCTGTCGTACAGGCCCGGCTCACCCCAAAGGAGAAAGGCCCCCACGTGCCCAGGGCCGAGCTCGTCCTGCAGCAAGCGTGCATAGAGCGCCGCGCGCTGCTGGTGCCAATCGTGCACCGCGTCCACGTAGCCAGGTGCGCTGGCATCGCGCCGGGGGTCTTCGACCTGTACCAGGCGATAGCCGCCTGAGCCCAGGTAGCGATCGAGAATACCCTTGCGCAAACGCACCAGTTCATCCTTCGCCGGGCCCTTGTCGAGGATAAAGAACACCGTCGCACGCTCAAGCGCCTCGACCGCCTCGACGGTGATTTGCCGAGGATCCCCCGGCCCGATGCCGATCAGCAAGAGCTGCTTCATAGCCGTTCCCTGCACTGGAGTGAGCGGACATTGTCGGCCGCCGGCCAGGCTTTGGCAAAGCGCCTAGGCTACAGGAGCGAGAAGTTGTAGCTGACGATGATCCGGCTTTCGTCCATGTCGCGCGCCCACTGGGCATAGTTGCTACGGTAGGTGGAATTGCGCAGGCGCACGCTGACGTCCTTGAACGAACCGCTTTGCACCTGGTACCTGAGTTCGGAGTCGCGCTCCCACTCCCTACCTTCGTCGCTGCTGCCCGGAACCTGGATATGGCTGCCCTGGATATAGCGGGTGAAGAAGGTCAGCCCAGGGACCCCGAGCGCCTTGAAATCATAATCGTAGCGCACCTGCCAGGAGCGCTCCTGGGCTGCGGCGAAATCGTTGACCTGGGCGTAGTTGACCAGGTATGGGTTGCTGCCATCGAGGTAGGGCATGGCACTGTCGCCGTACATGCGCTGCCAGCCGGCACTAAGCTTGTGGCCACCCAGGCTGTAGCCGACCATGCCGCTGAAGGCGCGGTGATCGATTTCACCGGCGCGGGCCCGGCCGACGTCATCGCTCTTGATCAGGCGCAGGTCGGCCGACAAGCTACCTACCGACAGCGGCTGGCTGCCGATCAGGCCGAGGAAATGCTGGCGATAGATGTTTTCCAGCCGGGCGACCTGGTATTGGGCGCTCACACGCTCATTGATCCGATAGTCCACCCCTGCCAGGTCGAAATGTTCGGCCGTGGTGTCGCAGGCATAACGCTTGTTCTTGCAGTGCACGCGCAGGTCCTGGCGGTCAGTCGAGTCGCGCGCGGTGTACTTGTCCAGACGGGCCAGGCTGAACTTCACGTCGTGCAGTTCTTCGGACGTGAGCAATGCGCCGTGGAACATTGTCGGCAACAAGCGCCCGTCGTTGTACTTGAGTAACGGCACATCCGGCATCATCGCCCCGTACTTTAGAACGGTTTGCGATAACCGTATCTTCGCCGCTACGCCCAGCTTGGCGTATTGATCGGCGGAATGCCGAGGGTCATGTCCAGACGACGGCAACAACCCGCTGTTGCTGTCTGCAGGACTGGAATCGAGTTTTAAACCCATCATGCCCAGTGCGTCCATGCCAAAACCTATTGGGCCCTGGGTATAACCGGACTGCACATTGAGGATGAAACCTTGCGCCCATTCTTCGCGCTTTGATGCCCCTTGCGCAGAACTGCTATGACCGTCGCGAAAGTCTCGATTGAAGTAGACATTGCGTGCTTCGAGCGTGGCACTACTGTCTTGCACAAAACCGGCCGCCTGTACGGAAAAAGCGGCACTCATGACAAGCACGCCGCCGACATTACGTCCGGCGACTAGAGGAAAGGGGGTAAACATTGAAACATCCGGGAAGAAAGTGCGAAACAACCAGCCGGTGCCTACTGGCACCTTTACTGCGAAGAGCCCGCGAGCACAGCTCACGGGTGCCAGGAATGATCGCGCACAGCGCTATGACGGGCCATTGGACCATGGTCTAGAGACTTCGTGAAAATCCTGGCGAGCACGCGCCAGAACCGCACCCTCACCAACAAAGAACCTTGCCGAGCGTATAAGTTTATTGTTTACCGACTACCCGAGGACTACTACACTGACTCATAGACTAAGGTTGTACCCCACCCCGTGGCCGTGCATTACTGTGTTTATCGGTTGGCCAGGCTGCGCTGCAGATTATAGGAGTAAAGACAGTGTCCAGACTTGCAGAGTTTCGTGCTGCCGAAAAAGCCCTCGAAGAACAGATGGTACAACTGGAGAGGCTGAAAAAAGACGCCGGCCTGAAACGCGAAATCGAGTTCGAGCAGAAACTTCTCGACTTGATGAAAACCTATGACAAAGGCCTGCGTGAAATCATTGCGATCCTTGACCCCACAGGCGCTTCGAAGCAGCCAGCGACTGCGCCGAAACAACGCCGGGCGCGGGTTGTAAAAGTCTACGAGAACCCACACACGGGCGAATTGATCGAAACCAAGGGCGGCAACCATCGGGGGCTGAAGGCCTGGAAACAGGAATATGGTGCCGAAACCGTCGATAGTTGGTTACGCAATGAATAATGAACATCAACTTCACGCTTTTTTCACATCGATTGACAGAAGATAAAACCAGCTAAAGGATTAGCGCCCCATCACGC
>JAEWGL010000159.1 GCA_023388335.1 Pseudomonadota bacterium
CGGCATGCCCGAGCGCGGCATGGGCGCCGCCGTCGGCCAAGTACCCGAGTACGTGGAGAGGGTGACCCGTTGGTGCAAGACCTATTGCTCGCTGCCGGTGATCGTCAAGCTCACGCCCAACATCACCGACATCCGCCAGTCGGCCCGCGCCGCGCACCGTGGTGGCGCGGACGCGGTGTCGCTGATCAACACCATCAACTCGATCACCAGCGTCGACCTCGAGCGCATGGTCGCCCACCCCATCGTCGGTGACCAGAGCACCCACGGCGGCTACTGCGGCTCGGCAGTCAAGCCGATCGCCCTGAACATGGTTGCCGAGATCGCCCGCGACCCCGAGACCCGCGGCCTGCCGATCTGTGGCATCGGCGGCATCGGCAACTGGCGCGACGCCGCGGAGTTCGTGGCCCTGGGTTGCGGCGCCGTGCAGGTGTGCACGGCAGCGATGCTGCATGGTTTTCGCATCGTCGAAGACATGAAGGATGGCCTCTCGCGCTGGATGGACCAGCACGGCCACCGCAACCTGGACGCCTTCCGCGGCCTGGCCGTGGGGCATACCACCGACTGGAAGTACCTGGACATCAACTACAAGGTCATCGCGCAGATCGACCAGGATGCCTGCATCGGCTGCGGCCGCTGCCACATCGCCTGCGAGGATACTTCGCACCAGGCGATCGCCAATGCCGTGCAGGCTGATGGCACCCATGTGTACAGCGTGATCGACGAGGAGTGCGTGGGCTGCAACCTGTGCCAGATCACCTGCCCGGTGGAAAACTGCATCGACATGGTGGCTCAGGAGACCGGCAAGCCGTATCTCAACTGGACCCAGGATCCGCGCAATCCCTACCGCGAAGCCAGCTGAGGCCATGGCGCAGAACGCATGCCGTCTGCGCCGCCGACTGATCTGCGGGGCCGTTCAGGGCTCCAGGCCTATGCCCCGCAGAATCACACTGGTCACCGTCTGCACGGCATTTTCGAAGGCCATGTCCGACAGCGGCTCGCCGCCGTTGAGCAGCGTCACCTGGTAGCCGAAGTCGGCATAGTGCTGGGTTGCCGCCCAGATCATGTACAGCAGCGCGGAGGGCTCCACCGGCAGGATGCGTCCGTCCTCCACCCAACGACGGATCTTCGCTTCCTTGAGCTGCGCCCAGGGCACCAGGGTGTCGTCCAGGCTCGCACCGAGCAGCGGCGCGCCATGGAGCATTTCTTCGGCCCAGATCTTCGAGCCCAGCGAGCGCGAGCGCGAATGGCTCATCTTTGCGCGGATGTAGCTGGTCAACACGACGCGCGGGTCGTCAAAACGCTCGAAGCACAGGGCATCCTGTTTCCAGACGTCGAGCAAGTCCTGCAGCACTGCCCGGTACAAGTCGTCCTTGGTACTGAAGTAGTAGTGCAGGTTGGAGCGCGGCAGCTCGGCCTGTTCGGCGATATCACCCATGGAAGTGCCACCGAAGCCCTTCTCGGCGAACACCTGCTCGGCGGCTTGCAGAATCTTTTCGACGTTGCGCCGGCGAATCTCGATCTTGTGGTTGGCCATGGCCTGTCCAATACGCCCTAAACCCGACAAGGCTAACAGCTTTGCCACCTCGGCTGGGCAGTCTCACGCACGCTCTGTGCGAATCTTCCCGGCGAACACGCGAAAACCCAGGGTGTTGTACGCAAGCGTGACCGGCACGATGAACGCGAACCCCACCAGCATGAAGAGCTGGCTCGCTCGCGATGAAGCAGCCTCGCTCAGCGTCAACGTCGGCGGGATGATCAACGGAAAGATCGCCACCAGCATCACCGCAAAGGCCACAACCACCATGGCGAGGGCGGCAAACAACGGCAGGTAATGACGCTGGCTGCGAAAAGCCCGATAAAACCCCGCCATCAAGATGAACATCGCCGCCACGGCGGGCCCTGCCGTCCAGGGCTCGGACAGCCGCTGCCAGTAACGCGCATCGAGTGTCAGGGTCCAGGCCAGCACGCCGGCCAGCAGTGCTATCGCCACCACCGCCAAGCCCTTGGCCTGGCGCATTGATCGCTCATGCAGACGACCCTCGGTACGCCAATACAGCCAGCAGGCACCTAGCCACATATAGCCCGCGACCAGCGCCAGGCCGCAGAACAGCGGAAACGGCGCCAGCCATTCCCAGCCGCTGCCGCTGAACTGCCCCTCAGCATGAGCAACCCCTTGGACCAACGAGCCCAGTGCCAGCCCTTGGCAGAGCGTGGCCAGCAACGAGCCGCCCAGCAACACCGCGTCCGCCAGCCCCCTGCGCGCCAGGTGCTCGCGAAACTCCAGGCCCACCGCGCGCAACATCAGGGCCATGAACATCAGCAGGAACGGGATGTACAGCGCCGGCAACAGGATGGCGTAGGCCAGCGGAAACAACGCCAGCAGCCCCCCGCCGCCCAGTACCAGCCAGGTTTCATTGGCATCCCAGATCGGCAGGATCGACAGCACCATGACCTCCCGGTGCTCTGCACGACGGTTGGCCCCCATCAGCAGGCCAACGCCCAGGTCGGTACCATCGAGCAGCACGTAGGTCAGCACCGAGAACGCCAGCGCGCCGGCACTGAGCAAGGTCAGCAGATCGATTCCAGGCATGCTCATCCACCCTCTCCCAGCTTTGGCTGCGGGCCTGGTTCCTCTGGGCCGGGGGGCCGGCGCAACAGGTGCAGCAGTAACCAGAGCCCTACTCCGAACACCAGTGTGTAGAACGCCAGAATGCCCACCGTTGCCCACACCACTTTGTCTACGTCGACGGGCGAGAGGCTGTCGGCGGTGCGTAGCAAGCCATAGACGGTGAAGGGTTGGCGGCCCACCTCGGTGACGACCCAGCCACTGAGCATGGCAACGAAACCGGCAGGCGCCAGAGCGATGCTGGCCCATTGCAGCCAGCGCGCCTGCAGGAGCCGACCGCGCCAGCGCAACACCAGGCTGGCTATACCTTGGGCCGCCATCAGCACGCCGAGTCCGACCATGATGCGAAAGGCGAAGAACACCACGGGCACCGGCGGCAGGTCCTCTGGCGCAAACTCATCGAGGGCGCGGATGGTGCCGGTCAGGTCGTGGGTCAGGTACAGCGACCCGATCCGCGGCAGGGCCACTTCGAAATGGTTGCGCTGCAGGGTCATGTCCGGCACGGCGAAAATCCTCAGCGGTTCGCCCGCACCTTCGGCGGGGCGATGCCATGAGCCTTCGATGGCCGCGATCTTGATCGGCTGCACCTTGAGCGTGTGCTGCCCATGCAAGTCGCCGGCAATGATTTGCAAGGGTGCCAGGACAGCGATAGCCCACAGCGCCATCGAATAGTGCAGGCTCGACCGCGGGTTGTCCGGTTGGCGGAGCATATGCCAGGCCCCCGCGCCCGCGACCATCGTCGCACTGCCCAGCAAGGCCGCCAGCACCATATGGGTCAAGCGGTAGGGAAAGGATGGATTGAACACGATCACCCACCAGTCCTGGGCGATGAAGCGACCGTCCGCGCCGATCGCGTAGCCCGCTGGTGTGTGCATCCACGAGTTGGCCGAGAGTATCCAGAACGCGCTGATCAAGGCGCCGATGGCGACCGCGCAGGTTGCCAGAAAATGCAGGCGTGGCCCGACCTTCTTCAGCCCGAACAGCATCACGCCAAGAAAACCCGCCTCGAGGAAGAAGGCCACCAGCACTTCGTAGAACATCAGCGGGCCAATGATTTCCCCTGCCTTGACCGATAACCGCGACCAGTTGAGCCCGAACTGGTACTCCATCACCAGCCCCGATGCCGTGCCCACCGCCACCGTCAGGGCGAACACCTTGAGCCAGAACCGGTAGACATCCAGGTAGTGATCGCGACGACGCCACAACCACAGTGCTTCGAGCACCATCAACCCTTGCGCCAGGCCAATGCTGAAGGCCGCCAGAACGATGTGGAAGCTGATGGTGATTGCAAATTGCACTCGGGCGGCCAGCAACGCCGTGGCGGCATCGCTGACCTCAAACAACCTGTTTGCCTGCCAGGGGGACGTGCTTGAGGAGGAATGGCGCAGGGCTCGCCCGATGCAGGGTCACCAGCACCGATCCAGCAACCTGAACCTTGCTACGTTCGGCGTGATGCCACAGATGAATGAGCGACATGGAACGCCTCGTTCTGGACCACAGTGAATGAGTCTGGAAATTTCGAGAGTCGCCTGGAAGGAAAAGTTCAAGACCCGTAGTACGTGACCTCCGGGCGGTTGCACGGCACCATCCGCCCACGCAATCCACCCCAGGAGGAAGATCCTGAGTACGCACCTGGCGCCCTGACAGGGTCAGGGGTCGGTGAAGACACGAGGGTTGGATGAACCTGCAGGCGCGCCTCGATCACAAGCGCGCCTGTCTTTGGCACTGGCGCCAGTTATTGCATCCAGGGCGGAGGCGGCTCCTCGCCCTTGACCGGCCCATGCTCGGCCTCGGCACGGGCAGCCCGGCGGCGAGCGTCTTCAGCCCTTGCCGCATCGATCTCGCGCAACACACCACCCACGTCGGCATCATGGTCGTCATCGGCGAATTGTCCGGTCAACGGGCTGTCGGGCAGCAATTCCCCGGCCTCATAAAGCGCCCACATTTCCCGGGCATAACGGGTGTCGCGCAGCTCCGGAGCAAAACGGCCAAAGTAGGCGCTCATGTTCGCCACATCACGTTCAAGCATGCTGAAGGCATGGTTGTTGGCCGCCGCATCCACCGCCTGCGGCAAGTCGATGATCACCGGGCCGTCGGGGCCTAGCAATACGTTGAACTCGGACAGGTCGCCATGGACCAGACCTGCGCACAGCATCAGCACGATCTGGTGAATGATGAACGCGTGGTACTCACGGGCTTGTTCGGGCTCCAGGTGCACGTCGTTCAGACGCGGTGCGGCATCGCCATGGGCGTCCGCCACCAGTTCCATCAACAGCACGCCATCGAGGAAATCATAAGGCTTGGGCACCCGCACGCCAGCGCCGGCAAGGCGGAACAGCGCCGCCACTTCGGCGTTCTGCCAGGCTTCTTCAGCCTCCTTGCGCCCGTACCTTGAACCCTTGGCCATGGCCCGGGCCTGGCGACTGTTGCGCACCTTGCGGCCTTCCTGGTATTCGGCGGCCTGCCGGAAACTGCGTTTATTGGCCTCTTTATAGACTTTGGCACAACGCAACTGGGCCCCGCAGCGCACCACATAGACTGCCGCTTCCTTACCACTCATCAAAGGTCGCAGCACTTCATCGACCAGCCCGTCTTCAATCAGCGGCTCAATTCGTTTTGGAGTCTTCATCGGTTTTTTGTTCAGGGTCCTGTTTTGCCAGTCACACGGTTGCAAGAGATGCCGGCCATCCTCTCACAGCCTGCCGCGACTTGCTCGGTCACAATGCAACAACCCAGTTCTGAATCGGCCGAGACAAGGACCCGACAGCGTGATCCACAACCAGGATCAGGGGCTCACTGCTGGGCCAGAATGCTTCCCAGCAGCCCAGGAAACCGGCTGTTCAACGCCTCGGTGCGCAAGGAGTTCATGTGCGTGGTGCCGACATTGCGGGTATGCACCAGCCCCGCATCGCGCAGTACCCGGAAGTGGTGGGACATGCTCGATTTTGGTCGACCGCCGTCCAGCTCACCGCACGTCGCTTCCGGCACCCCAGCCAGGGAGCGCACGATTTCCATGCGCACAGGGTCACTCAAGGCGTAGAGCACGCGTTCGAGGACAAGGTCTTCGGGGTTGGGGTGTTTGTAGGCTCGCATGGTGCACATGATAACGGGGCTTCCATAAATTGCCATAGTTCGAATATGATCGAACTATCGAAAACGCATCGTTTCCTGGAGCCGGCCATGTCTGCACTGTTCGAACCCTATACCCTCAAAGACGTCACACTGCGTAACCGCATCGCGATCCCGCCCATGTGCCAGTACATGGCCCAAGATGGCCTGATCAACGAGTGGCACCATGTTCACCTGGCGAGCCTGGCCCGAGGCGGTGCTGGCCTGCTGGTCGTGGAAGCCACGGCGGTGTCGCCGGAGGGCCGTATCACGCCCGGCTGCGCCGGTATCTGGAACGATGAGCAGGCGCAGGCGTTCGTGCCGGTGGTCAAGGCCATCAAGGCCGCAGGCTCCGTGCCTGGCATCCAGATTGCCCACGCCGGTCGCAAGGCCAGTGCCAATCGCCCGTGGGAAGGCGATGACCATATCGCTGAAAACGATCCCCGCGGCTGGCAGACCCTCGCGCCATCCGCCATCGCCTTCGGCGCCAACCTGCCCAAGGTGCCGCGCGCCATGACCCTGGACGATATCGCCCGGGTGCGCCAGGACTTCGTCGACGCAGCCCGCCGCGCCCGCGATGCGGGTTTTGAATGGATCGAGCTGCATTTCGCCCATGGCTACCTGGGGCAGAGTTTCTTCTCCGAGCACGCCAACCAGCGGTCCGACGCCTACGGTGGCAGCTTCGAAAACCGCAGCCGTTTCCTGCTCGAGACCCTCGCTGCCGTGCGCGAGGTCTGGCCAGAACACCTGCCTCTGACTGCCCGTTTCGGTGTGCTGGAATATGACGGTCGTGACGAACAGACGCTGGCCGAGTCGATCGAACTGGCTCGCCGCTTCAAGGCCGGCGGCCTGGATCTGCTGAGCGTCAGCGTCGGTTTCACCCTTCCCGACACCAACATCCCGTGGGGCCCAGCCTTCCTCGGCGAGATCGCCGAGCGGGTGCGCCGTGAAGCTGACCTGCCGGTCACCTCGGCGTGGGGCTTCGGTACACCGCAGCTGGCCGAGGGTGCGATAAAAGAGGGCCAGTTGGACTTGGTGTCCGTAGGTCGCGCGCACCTGGCCGATCCGCACTGGGCGTACCATGCCGCCAAGGAGCTGGGTGTCGACAAGGCGGCCTGGACCTTGCCGGCCCCCTATGCCCATTGGCTGGAGCGCTATCGCTAAGACGCAAGCCATTCATACCGCCCGGTCGTTTACCCGGGCGGGTCGATACAGCAGGCCAAGGCGGGCGCGAGGGGTTAACATGAGTTCTACCCCTCGCACCTGGGTGACCCTGCACATGAACACCACTGCGCCTGCCCCCTTTCTCAACGCCAACGAAACAGCAGTCTTGTTCGATGGCACCTGCAAGCTGTGCAACGGCTGGGCGAACTTCATCATCCGGCATGACCGCCAACACCTGATTCGGCTGGCCACCGTGCAGTCACCGGCAGGCCAGGCGCTGCTTGCGTGGGCCAGACTCCCTCAGGATCGGTTCAACACGATTGTCCTGATTGCAGATAATGAGGTGTCCATCCGTTCCGCTGCCATGTTCGAAATCCTCGCCCGACTCCCGCCGCCCTGGCGTTGGCTGACCGTCGCCAAGGTGGTACCCGCCGGCGTAAGGGACTGGATGTACGACAAAATCGCCTTGAACCGCTACAAACTGTTCGGTCGGTTCGATGCGTGCGTGGAGCCGCGCGCCGATCATGAGCGCCGATACCTCAGGCCCACCTGAGACATTCCGCGTGCCCACACGTTACGCCCTCTCCAAATCATGAGCCCCGTAGCCGACACCATCTGTCGCCTCACCATGAGTCAACTTGCCATCACGCATGCACGTGACTAATAGTTAAGTAACTGCCTGGGGAGGCTCTGACATGCAACCGCGATTCGTTGTCGTTCCTGCTGTGCCTATCGAAAAAGATGCTTTTAAGCGCGGCTCGCGCTTCTACTCGAAGATTGTCTGCGCGGGCTTCGACATCTATGACAACCACGACAAGACACGACTGAATACCAGCTTTTCGACGCGCGCCGATGCGGAGCACGAATGCGCACGCCGAAACGGCAGCATGGGCGCCTCAGGATGGGTGCTCCCGCTGCTAGGCGCCAGCTGAGGCAAGGGTGGGACCGAAGCAGCCGGGCATGTGAATGGTCGCACGCCCTGTGACTCATACTTGCGAGGTCCGATCGACCAGGCGAATGCGGTCGCGCCCGCCGCGCTTGGACTCGTAGAGCGCGCTGTCGCCCTGCTCGATCAGGCCCGCGAGGCTGGCCGGCGGTTGATTGAACAGCGTGGCGCCGATGCTCAAGGTCACCGCCTCGGGCGTGGCGAAGGTTTGCGAGGCCACAGTATGGAACTGGTCACGCAGCATGCTGCCCAGGCCTTCGATCCGCTCGCGCGAGGCGTTGTTGAGCAGGATGATGAACTCATCGCCTCCCAGCCGCGCCGCCAGCGCACCTTCGGGAAGCGCTGAGCGGATCATCTCGCTCAGCGCGACCAGCAGTTGGTCGCCCGCGGTATGGCCGTAGAGATCGTTGACCAGCTTGAAGTTGTCGATATCGATCAGCAGCAAGGCCCCTGGGCGTGCTCCGCAAACGCCCTCGAGCAAGCGCGGTGCACGCACCTCGAGGGCGCGCCGGTTGTACAGCGCGGTCAGCGGGTCGCGCGCGGCCAGCCGGGCGATGCGCTTCTCGCGTCGGTAGCGCTCGGTACCGGTCATCGACAGGGCGATCAGCATGATCGCCATCGCCCCCTCGACCAGGGAAATCTGGATGATCTGGCCACGGAACGCGGCCAGGTCGATGAGCGTGCCCGGCACCACTGCCGTGAACGCCTTGATCACGTAGAACAGCCCATGTGCCAGCAACACGTAACGCAGCTGAACCGCGCCCACGCTCAGTGACTTGCCATGGGGACGCAACAGCAAGCTGGCCCTGAGCGTTACCAGGGCGACCAGCAGCGAGTTGACCATCAGCATCACCTTCGACCACGCCTGCGCCTCCGGCACCCAGAGCATGGCGAGCCAGACGGCGAAGATCAGGTACCAGGCGCGCGACAAGCGTGTTTCGGTGAAGCGTGCGACGCCGAGCAGGAACAGCCAATGGGCGGTCACCAGCAGGCCGTTGGCGAACCAGATCCCGATCAGCAACAGGCCGCTGCCGCGCAGCAGCGCGAGGGTCGAGCCAACGGTAATGGTGGCAAAGCCCGCGCTCCAGAACAGCAGCGAGCGCTCACGAACGCTGCCCCATTCGATCGCCAGGTACAGCGCGGCGGCCGCTGCGAGGGCGATCGTGAGGGTCAACATCGTGGGTGGGTCGAGCGCCATGGACTGATGGGCCTTTGCGGTAAAGGGGTGGATTGTAAGCGTTTGCGCGGCGTTTTCGCAGCGTCCGGTGCATGCCTTGAAGGGTGTGGCACTCTTCAGATCGAGCGCCGCCCGCGCGGCGCATCGCGGCACAAGGCCGCTCCCACATTTGTTGCAATGTGCCATGGCCTGATAGACCGAGCTTTTAGCCTTGTTTGTACGACAGAGATATCGAGTGACCGCAACAGCCCTCATCCAATCTTTAGGCATGCACCAAGGCTGACTGCAAGCGCGGCACCAGCCTGTGGGAGCGCGCCTTGTGCCGCGATGCGCCGCGTGGGCGGCGCTCGATCTCAAGGGCGCTAAAAGATTCAAGAATGCACCTTGCAGCCTTCCCCCACCCCCAATCCACCCACTGATTTTCCATAAAAAAAGGCCCGACGCGAATACGCCAGGCCTTGGAGGCAAACATCATTTCTGCTCCTCAATGAACGGTCATGCTTTCCATCCGCTCGGTGTTGTCGAGCATGAGCGACTCGCCGGGCAGTTCGTTGGGCAGCAAGGTACCCACGCCAAACACATTCAATGCGATAGAAACCTGCAAGGCTCTGCAGGCTTGGCGTGAGTCCATTTCGAAGCCCGCCAGGGCCGTCAACAGCGAACGCTCAAGGCCCAGGTCGGGCCGGTTCTTGCGTTTCTTGCTCAAACTGGCCATCTCTCGCTCCTACCTTGATTGCAATGCCTTGGTTCACATGTCCTTGCCTTGAACCAACCCCGACCCAAGGTCGGCGCCGGTGATGGGTTTGCTGTCCGGCTCGGACGTCGTCCTGGCCTTCAGCGTCTCCAGCATTTGGGCTTCTTCGCTGGACAGGTTGACCGTGGCCAGTCCATCCCCTCCATCTACCGCCGGCTCCGGGCGTTCGACATACTCCCACTCGCTACCCTGGTTCCAAGGGCCGCGCACGTTAGGCTCGCCCGACATATTGAAGTACTTGTTGGTGAATTCCGGCATGCCCGGCAGCTTGCCTTGCGGGAAGTTCGGCTGAATCGCGTGCAAGGCTTTCTCGAAGGACAATTGATGGGCGATTTCCCGGGTCATGAGAAAGCCCAGGGCTTCCTTGACGCCTGGATCGTCGGTGACGTTGATCAGACGCTCATAGACGATTTTCGCTCGGGCCTCAGCGGCAATGTTCGAACGGAAATCGGCTGTGGGTTCACCAATGGTATCGATATAGGCCGCGCTCCAAGGCACGCCCGCGGAATTGGTCAACGGCGCGCCTGCGCCATAGAGAAGGCTGGTGATATGGGAATCGTTACCCGCGCCATTGATGGCACCGTAGAGTTCCCCCTCCTCTTCCACCCCTTCAGCCAGGCGGCCCTTGGCGCCCTTGTTGAGCATGACGATGATGGAGCCGACGATTTCCAGATGACTGAGCTCTTCGGTGGCAATGTCGAGCAACAGATCCTTGCGGCCTGGATCATCTTCGGCCAAGGCCTGGGTAAAGTAGCGACAGGCGGCAGCAAGCTCACCTTGGGCTCCACCAAATTGTTCGAGCAGCAGATTCGCAAGCCCTGGATTGGGCTCGGCTACCCGTACGGTATATTGCAAGCGTTTGTTATGTATGAACATGTGGAGCTCCTCAGACTAAAACAGCGCATGCCTTCCTTTAATGACTAGAGGATTTCAGCAGCGCCGTCATAGCATCGGATAAATGCTCCACAGCCTTAGTGCCCGGACATTTTACAGAGAATGACGAAAGGACACGGCGTTATAGTTCAACCGGGGCGCCGGAATAACATGAAATTCAAAAATATCCATCCACCGCTAAATTGAACGGCCATTTGCTATCGCTATGTGTGCCGTCTGCCTACGCGCTGCTTCACGAAACGCTCCAACTCCGTGGTGAACCGCTGGGCGTCCTCGTGCTTCAGCGCCGCCGCCCGCTCCAGGGAGAGCAGGTCTGCGATCAGCGAATCCGCAGCCGCCGCGCTGTATTCGTCGAAAGCCGCCGCCTTTATCAGCAGCATCTCCATCATCCGGTCGGCGTCTGCAATGCGCTCGCCCTGCACCCGTTTAGTAAGCCTTTGTAGCCAAGTGCCGATCTGCGGGTGCTGGTTGTGCAACGCTGCCATGGCGGCGATTTGGCCGTCGTTCAAGACGAGGGGCATGGTCGATCTCCTGTTACAGCCGAGATTGGTTTGGACCACACAATACGCAAGACGCTCATTTTTAGTGCACCCTATTTCCATCCGCGTTACTCAGTTTAACTTTGAACTTCCCTCCTGACGGCTGGTTCTCCTGATTATCATCCTTCTGTAGGGCGGGTTAAATCATGAGAGCACTTACCTACCATGGCGCCAATGATGTACGGGTCGATACGGTTGACGATCCTGCGCTGGAACAGGCAGACGACATCATCTTGCGGGTTACCGCCACTGCCATTTGTGGCTCGGACTTGCACCTTTATCGTGGGAAGATTCCTACCGTGGAACATGGGGACATCTTTGGCCATGAGTTCATGGGGATTGTCGAAGAGATTGGTTCCGACGTTACCGCTGTAAGCCCCGGTGATCGCGTGGTGATTCCCTTCGTGATTGCCTGCGGCAGCTGCTTCTTCTGCAACCATGAGTTGTTTGCCGCTTGCGAAACGACCAATACCGGCCGGGGCGCCATCCTCAACAAGAAATCCATTCCCTCGGGCGCAGCGCTGTTCGGTTTCAGCCATATGTACGGTGGCGTACCTGGCGGCCAGGCAGAGTACGTCCGCGTACCCAAGGCCAATACCGGCCCCTTTAAGGTGCCAGGCACGCTGGCCGACGAGAAGGTACTGTTCCTTTCCGACATCCTGCCCACCGCCTACCAGGCGGTATTGAATGCCGAGATCGGCAACGGCTCGAGCCTGGCCATCTACGGCGCTGGCCCCGTCGGCCTGCTGTGCGCGGCGGTGGCCCGGATGCTTGGCGCCGACAAGATCTTTATGGTCGACCACCACCCCTACCGTCTGGACTACGCGCAGAAAACCTACGGCGTGATCCCAATCAACTTCGATGAGGACGATGATCCCGCCGACAAGATCATCCAACAGACGCCGGGCATGCGCGGGGTCGACGGGGTGATCGATGCCGTAGGCTTCGAGGCCAAGGGCAGTACGACCGAGACTGTACTGGCCGCGCTCAAGCTTGAAGGCAGCAGCGGCAAGGCTTTGCGCCAATGCATCGCGGCGGTGCGCCGTGGGGGTGTGGTGAGCGTCCCTGGAGTGTACTCGGGCTTCATCCATGGCTTCCTGTTCGGCGATGCCTTCGACAAGGGCCTCACCTTCCGCATGGGTCAAACCCACGTTCAGCGCTACTTGCCCGAACTGCTCGACCACATCGAGACCGGCAAACTGCAGCCAGAGGCGATCATCACTCACCGCATGGCGCTGGAGCAGGCGGCCGAAGGCTACAAGATCTTCGACAAGAAGCAGCAAGACTGCCGCAAGGTGATCCTCACCCCAGGCAGCACAGTCATCGACGAGCCCATCACCGCTCCCGTCGAGGGCGTACCTGTCTCCTGAGGCAACTGGGTCCATGGATGGACCTCACCTAAATTGTAAAAAAGAATTTCAGGCGATTCCTACGGTCTTAATTTTAGGTAAATCACGAGGGAAGTTGAATGAAATTCTCCAAGTTCTGCCAAGCGCTTGCCAATAAAGCTGGGAGCCCCAAGGTCTTTCTGAGTGCCTTGGGCCTTATCGTCCTTTGGGCCGCATCCGGGCCTTGGTTCCACTACAACGATACCTGGCAGTTAATCATCAATACATCGACCACCATCGTGACGTTCCTGATGGTGTTCCTGATTCAGAACACGCAGAACCGCGACAACGATATTCTTCATCTGAAGCTGGACGAGCTGATCCGCGCTTCCAAGTCCGCGCAGAATTCCGTGCTGAGCCTTGAGGACCTCGAAAGCAAGCAGTTGCGGGAGATGCGCAAGGCGTATCGGCACCTGGCCGAAGAGGCAGAGGCACCCTCTATCGACGCCCTTGGCGCACCCCAGGCCGATAACCCGCACCGTTGAGGGGTCTAGCTGAGCGCAGTGCCGGCCTCGCGCATGAAGATTTCCAGGGTCTTCGGTCCGATCCCCTCGAAGGCCAGGAGCCGCTGCTCGAAGGCCTTGCGGTCGGCACTGATCTCGCGCATGCGGCCGATGCGGCCTTCATACTCTCGCTCGAGTTTGCCTGCCAGGGCATGCAGGCGCCTGGCCGTGGATTCGTCGTAGCGGGCATAGCCGCCCTGCCCCAGCATGCGCACCAGTTCACGGTGCGCACAGCGGCTCAGCTTGGCCGGCGTATCGACATGGCACTGCTCGACGATTACCTGATAAGTCTTTATCGCTGTGGCGGCGCGGATTCGCTTACCCATGAGGAAGCTCGCGATCAGCCATTTAAACAGCGCCGCCTCGCCTTGGCTTGGGAAGTCGATGCCCAACGCGTTCGCCGTCACGGTAGCGATCATATAGCGGCCTTGGCGGCAGGGTTGAACTTGCGCGTCTGTTTTTGCGCGACGCCCGACGCAAGCAGCGGCTTGCACAGCAGTGAGCATCCTGCTAGACGGTCAATCTCCATGGCACCCCCCAGGGCGAGAATGGGACAGCGGTCGAGTTTGGACGGCGCCTTTTGGCGCGGGTTCACCCCCGTACGAGGGGGCCGCTGCAGCGCCAAGGGCGCCAGCATGGCCGACCGCCCGTCGCATAGCGGGCACCCCTGTCACTTCGGTGGGGCCGAATGCATGACCCACTTAAACTTAGGAGATTGCACCATGAACCGGATTCGACCCCTTCATCTCGCCTTCGCCTTATGCCTGGGCGTGGCAGCACCCCTTACCTTTGCCGCCACCGATATGAACGGCACTGGAACAGGCAGTGGCACCATGAATGGCAATACCAATGATTCCATCAATAGCAATGGCATCGGTACCGGGACAGGCACGAACGGTACAGGCACTGGCGGCAGCGGTAACGCGGGTCCCGGGACCGGTCCAGGTTCGACCGCCCCAGGGACAGATACAGGCACCGGTACAGGCGGAACTGGCACCGGTACAGATGGGACTGGCACTGGTACAGGCGGGATGGGTACTGGTACAGGCGGGACTGGAACGGACGGCGGCAGTGGCGGTATCGGCGGCAGCGGAGGTTCGGGCGGCGGCGGCGGCAATGGCGCAGGTGGCTCGGGCGGCGGTGCTGGCGGCGGCGGCAGCTGATCGCTGTACTTGGCTGGCTTGCCGAGGCCTCGGAGCGATTGGTCCACGCACCGGCAAGCCACCTCTCAAGAAAAAATGCTAACTCATTGATTTAGCTGAACCTGTAGGAGCCGCCTTGTGCCGCGACGCCGGACCGCGCGATCAGGCGCGCAGCGGCCGTAAAACCTGCAATCGCGGCGTGTCAGAAAAATTGGGGTGGCTGATTCTACAGGGTGGTGGGCCGCGCTTGCAGGCCTTGTTCTCTGCGCGACAGCGCAGCCCAAAGGGCTGGGCGATCGCCCACAGGCCACGCTGCATGCAGCGCGATGTAAGCGCGGGCTTGCCCGCAATCAGGGCACCCAGCGCATCAAAAACACCGCGCTGAATGTCTCCTCCCCGCCTGCCGCCTGTCGTCTCCTTGGCACTCCCCCACGTTTGCGATGCCAAACGCTCAGCAGTCACCCATCAGGAGACGCACCATGAACGGCATTCGCCCCCTTCATTTCGCCTTGGCCTTGTGCCTGGGCCTCGCCGCGCCAGTCGCGCTCGCCGACACCGATATGGACGGTACCGGACATAGTAACTCTCCTGGAACTGGCCAAGTTCCAGGAAATGCCAACGGCCCCGAAGAAGGAGCCGATGCCGGTGACGGCAGCGGCAGCGATACCGGCGCGAGCCTTGGCAAAAGCAATGAAAGTACCGGTGGCCAGGGCGGCACCGACACGAGCCAGACGGGCGGCGATGGCACCGACCGCGGCCCCGGCAAAAATATCATTGGCACCAGCCCCGACGGTGAAACCGGCAGCAATGGCCCTGCCGATGTCAACGGCGGTGCTGGTGGCGGCTAGACCCGCGTCAACCTTGCGGAGCCTGCTTCAGGCACATCCGCACCACCGCCTTGCTTTTTCGCCAGCCGGCAACAAGCCGGCTGAGGCACTGTGCTATCAACGTTCGATCGCTAGCGCGACCCCTTGACCACCACCGATGCACAGGGTCGCCAGTCCTTTGCGAAGATCGCGCTTGTTCATCTCGTGCAGCAAGGTGACCAGCACCCGGCAGCCCGATGCCCCGATCGGATGGCCGAGGGCGATGGCCCCGCCGTTGACGTTGACCCGCTCGCTGCTCCAGCCCAGCTCCTGGCCGACAGCCAGCGCCTGGGCGGCGAAGGCTTCATTCGCTTCGATCAGCTCCAGTTCGTCAACGCTCCAGCCGGCTTTGTCCAGGCAACGGCGGGTGGCGGCGACCGGACCGATCCCCATCACCGCCGGGTCCACGCCCGCGCTGGCGTAGGCCGCGATCCTGCCCAACACCGGCAGCCCGAGTGCCTGGGCCTTGTCGGCGCTCATTAGCAGCACCGCGGCGGCACCGTCGTTGAGAGTGGAGGCATTGCCGGCGGTAACACTGCCGTCCTTCTTGAAAGCGGCCCGCAGTGCGCCAAGGGATTGGGCGGTGGTTTCATGGCGCGGCTGTTCATCGGTGTCGAAGACCAGCGGCTCGCCCTTTTTGCGGGGGATACTGATGGGCGTGATCTCATCCTTGAAGCGCCCGGATTCGATGGCAGCCTGGGCCTTGCGTTGAGACTCGGCGGCGAAGGTGTCCTGTGCCTCGCGGCTGATGCCGTAATGCGCCACCAGGTTTTCAGCCGTGATGCCCATGTGGTAGTCGTTGAAGGCATCCCACAGGCCGTCGCTGATCATGCTGTCGACCATCTGCGCATGCCCCATGCGCAAGCCGGTGCGGGCAGCAGGCATGACGTAGGGCGCCAGGCTCATGTTCTCTTGCCCGCCAGCGATGACCACCTCGGCATCGCCGCAGCGGATCGCCTGGACGCCCAAGTGCACGGCCTTGAGGCCCGAGCCGCAGACTTTGTTCAGCGTCAGCGCAGGGACGGCATAAGGCAAGCCGGCCTTGACGGCCGCTTGGCGCGCGGGGTTCTGGCCGGCACCGGCGGTCAACACCTGGCCGAGAATGACCTCGTCGACCTGCGCCGCGTCCAGCCCGGTCTGCTCCAGCAGGCGCTTGATCACCGCGGCCCCCAGGTCAACGGCAGGCACCGTGGCCAGCGCACCTTGGAAACTACCGATGGCGGTTCGGGTGGCGGCGACGACAACGACTTCTCTCATGCTGTTTTCTCCTTGTTATGGATGACCGATAGCGGCGATCAGCATCGGCTGATTGGACTGTTTTGAGAAATTTGTTTTTCTTTGGGATTGATCAGGAATTCAAATTAATAATGGCAAAAGCTCCTACCCTCGCCGCGCGCTTTGCCGGCAAGCGCTCTGGTTAAGAACTCCCGGCGGGCCGGACGGGTCACAACTGAGTGCTTGCATCAAGGACCCTTCAAGGAGATCGTGGATGCGCTATTCATTCAACCCGCTGTCAACCCATATCCGCTGCGTCAGCTTGGCCGCTACCCTGTTCGCGTGCCTGCCGCTGGCCCATGCCGACGACGTGCTGCTGGTCGGCAACAAAGCGGGCGCCAGCGTCTCGGCACTGGAAACGAAGGAAGGCAAGGAGCTGGTGCGCATACCGGTCGGCACCGGCCCCCACGAGGTCATCGTCGCCGGCAATGGCCAACTCGCGGTGGTCGGCAACTATGGCGCGCAAGCCGTGGCCAACAATAGCCTGAGCGTGATCGACTGGCCCTCGCGCACGGTCGTGCGCACCATTGACTTGGGCCAGGATTCACGTCCCCACGGTATTCGTTTCCTGCCGGATGACCAGCGCATCGTCGTCACCACCGAAGGCAGCGAGCGCCTGCTGCTGGTCGATCTCGTCCAGGGTAAGGTGCTCGAGCGCATCGAAGTCGGCGGCGGCAAGCCGCACATGGTCGCACTCTCGCCCAGCGCCGACCGCGCCTATGTTACCCACGTCGACAGCGGCAGTCTTTCGGTGGTGGACCTCACGCAGAACCGCAAGATCGCCTCCATCCCAACCGGCAACAGCACCGAAGGCATCGCGGTGAACCGGGCCGGTACCCAAGTGTGGGTCAGCAACCGCGAAGACAACGAAGTGGCCATCGTCGATGCCAAACGACTGGAGGTGGTCGAACGGATCAAGACCGGACTCTTTCCGATCCGGATCGTCATGACCCCAGACGATCAGTATGCGTTGGTCACCTGCGCCAAGTCGGCGGAGCTGGCGGTGATCGACGTGGTGGGCAAGCGCGAGATCAAGCGCATCGGTCTGGCCCGCGAGGGGGCGCACTATCGCCGCACCCTGCTCGGCGCCGAAGCGTTGCCGATCGGCGCGGTGGTATCGCCGGATGGCAAACGTGCGTTCGTGGCCATCAGTGGCGCAGACAAGATCGCGGTGATCGATACCGCGACCTGGACCATCGAGGGCCACTGGGCGGCAGGGCCGGAGCCGGACGCCTTGGCGATCGTGCCGCAGAACGACGAATAACGCGATGGGTGAGGGGTGATGCTGATATCGAGGTGACAGGCACTGCCACCAGCTCCGACAGCAGCAGCCCGCCGATGAACCATTCTTCGTCAGGGATGTGTGCTGAACACTTGACCCAGAAGATAAATGGAGTCAGATGTCCATGCCGACATAATGACAAGCTTCAACCTATTTCACCCTTAATTTACCAAGCCTATAGATGCGGTAAGCTATAATGCCAGCGCTAACAAACAAGATAATGGCTAGAATTCCAAATAACACCATTCCAATGATCACGCCTCGATTATTCATCAATACAACGTGTTCCGCCAACTGCGGATGGTACAAGATTTCGCCCTGCTCCGTAATCAACCGTCTCACGATGAATTGACCCGCAATCTCCTCAACATCTAGCAAAACCCGACTTCTGACTTTCAGATTCGCCGACTGGTACTGAGTCTTGCTGGAATAGATTGTTGAATGCTTGGGGGCTCCATCGGGCGCTCGGTATCTAACCGGAAAATAAAGCAATGAGCGATCATCACGCCAAGTTGTGCTTGCGCCACTGACCGCGCCTTCCACTCTAGACCATGCAGCCTGTACAGGGGGTAACGGCTCCCTCCAACCGAAAGGAAAAACCAGCATCAAGGAGATCATTCCGAAGCCTGACCAAATCAGAACCGGAACGCGTTGCCGCTGATCGAGCATTCTCATTATCTCTATGAAAGGAAGCATATGTCGTGCGCCACAAACGTTGCCTGAAGCCTTGACTGGCTGGCAAATACAATAACTAAATGGCTCAAGGCGAGACCTTACCTATATTTATCCTGCTGTGGCGCAATGCAACAAGCGTACTGATCCTGACCATTTACAGTTGCAATGCTTATATCCACCCTTCCAACCACATCAGGAAGCTGAGGAATTACCCCGGGCGGACCCATGGAACCTCCACCAAATGCCACCCCACCTGCTTCCGAGTCTGGAAAAGCACCAAAATTGGTACTATCCAATGTAACACTATTAGTATTGGGATCCCATTTCACAGCCGCAATCAGATTTGTGTAGTCGGCTGAAATCCGGCTAACCGATACTAATTTCAGGTCTGGCGCCACCCATACGGCGTCGCCATAATAATTAATTTCCTCGGATTTCAGCGCCTGAAGGACAGGGGATATTAAATTATTATATATACTCTGCGCCAATCCCGAATCATACACCCCGAACAATGTTGTTCCTATTGCGACTGCGGTAAGACCACCCGCCAAGCCTATAGCGCCACCCAAAAGCGCGAAGCCAGCTACAACGCCCGCAACATTACCTATCAAGCTTATATAGTCGCCAGACTTAAATGCCTCCCCAGACTTATATTCAGCCACAATCTTCAAAAATGTAGTCGTGCCCGCCATGGTATTAGTCGAAATATTAAGAAAAGGCACAAACCCCACAGTGAGCTTAGTTACCGATATCACACCAGCAACCGCCGCCCCTGTTTGAGCGGTTTGATTAACCAATGTGAATCCAGTGCGATCGGTATTGAATTGATCCACCAAAGCCGAGGTAGCCCCAGCCTTCGACACCGGGCCAGAAACTTTTTCCACCACCCCGACAAATATTTCAACACGTTGACTCATATTACTTACATCCTTGTGTAGTAGTTTTGAAAGCTAGCGTTACTCGCAACTGATCACAACCGATTGCCGGCGATCGGGCACTATGCGGCATTTCCCCATTAAAAATTACAATCCGACCAGGCTTGGGCAAGACCGATGTCTCCACGTTTTTCTTTTCATCATCATAAAAAACCAGCTCACCGCCCCAGGACGTAGCCCAGTGCTCGTTGCAGAAAACAACGACAGTATGCCCTGGCTCATCGGAGCGGTTATCGCGGTGAATAGGACTATCCTGACCAAAGGTTTGCCCGTTTGCGTACACTCCTAGTAACGTCGCACCAGGCAAGTACCTACTCTTAATACGCAGCCAGAAGGCGGAGATAAAACCCCACTGCTTGTTGTCAAGTAACTCCATCTCGCATGACTCCAATTCATTTTGCCGACTACCAGCAATGAAGCTATGCCAGCATGGTCGAGCGAACGGAGTCGAATTGACGGGCCGCCCAAATCTCCAGATTGGACCGGAGCATCTTTTTGCTATCTCAGCCTGCTCACTGGCTGTTACGGCCTCATCAAGTATTTGTATGTCTTTTAACGAAAATATTGCACTCATTGAAAGTCCCACCAGGCCATGCGAAGGTGTGAAGCGAATTACATTATGGTTATGCGAAAGCAAGCAGCAATTGGTGCAAAAAATTTAAAGCGATACCCGCGAACTTTCAATCAGAAAGCTATTCAATACATGCGCAGCGTTTCCGAACAGCATGAAGTACGCGACCGACGTTGATGTAGGGCAATTCCTAGAAAGAAAAATGGGGGCCCAACTTGAGCGAACCAAAGTGCAGTTCAAGGAGCATGATTACTATCGCTTGCCAGCAAACATGGCCACGGCACGCATGATTGAGGACGGTCAGGATCAAGCAGGGCCGGTATCCCGAGCTTGCCCTCTCCCCCACGGGAGAGAGCAAGCCGCTACCTCACTCGTGATTGATATCCCGGTCCTTGGTCTCCGGCAAGAAGAACGTGCCAAGCACCGCCGTCATCACAGCGATCACTATCGGGTACCAGAGCCCGTAGTAGATATCCCCGGTAGCCGCGACCATGGCAAACGCCACCGTTGGCAGGAAGCCACCGAACCAGCCGTTACCGATGTGGTAGGGCAATGACATCGAGGTGTAGCGGATGCGGGTCGGGAACAGCTCCACCAGCCAGGCAGCGATCGGACCGTAAACCATGGTCACGTAGATGACCAGGATGGTCAGCAGCAGGAGCACCATCGGGTAGTTGGTCTTGTTCGGGTCGGCCTTCTCGGGGTAACCGGCGTCCTTGAGGGCCGTCCCGAGGGTCGCGGTGAACGCGTCGTTCTGCACCTTGAGTTCAGCGGCAGGCATGGCGCTGCCTTCGAAGCTTTCGATCACCCTGTCGCCGATGCGCACCTGGGCCACGGCGCCCGGTTCGGCTTTCACGTTGTCGTAGGGAATGGCGCGTCTTGCCAGCACCGTCTTGGCCAGATCGCAGGAGCTGGTGAATTTGGCCTTGCCGACCGGATCGAACTGGAACGAGCACTGTTCGGGATCGGCGATCACCGTGACCGGATTGCGCGCCTGGGCGGCGAACACATCGGGGTTGCCGTACTCGGTCAGTGCCTTGAAGATCGGAAAGTACGTGAGCGCCGCCAGGATGCAGCCGGCCATGATGATGCCCTTGCGGCCGATGCGATCGGAGAGGCTGCCGAAGATGACGAAGAACGGTGTGCCGATCAGCAAGGAGCCTGCGATCAGCAGGTTGGCGGTCTGCGGGTCGATCTTCAGAGTCTGCAGCAGGAAGAACAGCGCGTAGAACTGTCCCGTGTACCAGACCACGGCCTGTCCGGCGGTACCCCCGAGCAGCGACATGATCACCACCTTGAGGTTGTCCCAGCGGGCGAAAGATTCGGTCAGCGGCGCCTTGGAGGACTTGCCTTCAGCCTTCATCTTCTGGAACACCGGCGACTCGCTGAGCTGCAGCCGGATATAGACCGAGATCACCAGCAGCAGGATCGACAGCAGGAACGGAATTCGCCAGCCCCAGGCCTCGAAGTCTTCGGTACCGAGGATGGTGCGGCAGGCAAGGATCACCAACAGCGACATGAACAGGCCCAGGGTCGCGGTGGTCTGGATCCACGAGGTGAAGAAGCCCCGCTTGCCTGGCGGCGCATGCTCAGCCACGTAGGTGGCCGCGCCGCCGTATTCACCGCCCAAGGCCAGGCCCTGCAGCAGGCGCAAGGTGATCAGGATGATCGGCGCCGCCACGCCGATGGTCGCGTAGCTGGGTAGTAGGCCCACCACGGCGGTGGAGATGCCCATGATCACGATGGTGATGAGGAACGTGTATTTACGCCCGATCATGTCGCCCAGGCGGCCGAACACGATGGCCCCGAAGGGCCGCACGGCGAAGCCCGCGGCGAACGCCAGCAGGGCGAAGATGAAGGCCGTGGTCTCGTTGACACCGGCGAAGAAGTGCTTCGCGATGATGGCCGCGAGTGAGCCATAGAGATAGAAGTCGTACCACTCGAACACCGTGCCCAAGGACGAGGCAAAGATGACCTTGCGCTCCTCCTTGGTTATGCCTCGTTTGGGCGAGCTGCCCGTGGATGTACTGTCGATTGCGGCCATTGTCTTCTCCGTCTTGTTCTTGTAGGCCGGAGTACCCCACTACTTCACCTGCCGCACCCTGGCCCTAGGGCTGATGTCATCGGATTACGGATTGCACGAAAGCATGGAACAGACTGACGGCCCCGCATTGCTGCGAGGTCTCTTGAAGCATAATCGTGATCGGGCAGATATCCACTCGCCATCACCTCAAGGCTGACAGTGGCTTCGGGGCCGCTGCGCTGAGCGTTGCAGCGGCTCGATCTTTTCAGCCCGCAGCTTGCTCGGCAAACCAGCTCAGCACCGCTGGCCACGCGGGATGGCTAGCGGCGGTGGGTTGCGGGCAGAGGGCGTAGACGCCGCCGGTCTTCAGCGGGGCGCCAAAAGGGACGATCACTACGCCGCGATCGATCGACTCGGCGGCGAGGGTGAGGTCGGTCATGGCGACGCCGAGGCCGCGGGCCGCGGCATCCAGGGCGAGTTCGTCAAGGTTGAAGGGGATGTGCCGGTAGTCCTCCAGCGCCTTGCCGCCATTGGCGGCCAACCATTCGATCCAGGCCTGCTTGTCGGTCGAGCGGTGCAGCAGCGCGAACCGCACCAGGTCGTCCATCGACGCCAGCGGCGGGTTGGCGCCGCCAAGGCCTGGCGCGCATACCGGCACCAGCGATTCTTCGAACAGCGTCAGGCAGCCCGGTGCGTCGGGGGGTTGGGGCAGGTAGAGGATGTAGGCATCGCTGTCGCTGGCAGGCTCCACCACCTCGGTGGCAACGGTTTCAATGGACAAGGCGACGTCCGGGTGACGCAGGTAGAAATCACTGAGCTTGGGCAGTAACCAGCGCACCGCCAGCGACACATGCATGCGAATACGCAAGGGGCGCTGCTGCGGGGAAAGTCGCTCCTGCAGCGTTTGCAACTGTTCGAGGATGCTCCGGGCACTGGCCAACACCTGCTCGCCCTCCGGCGTGAGCTGAAGACTGCGGCTGTTGCGCAGGAACAGGGCCACGCCGAAATGGCTTTCCAGTTGCTGGATCTTCCGGCTCACCGCACTTTGCGTCAGGCAGAGCCGGTGCGCCGCCTGGGTGAAGCTGGCGGCGCGTGCAACTTCCACTAGCGCCTGCAAGCCTTGCATCGAGGGAACGTGGCGAGTCTTGTCCATGCGTTTTCCGAATAGCTGAATGAGTTTATAACGTTGGTAGCCGCGGCCCAGCCCCTATAGATTCTAGCCGTAGCTTTACGCCAGCACCAAGTAATCATGCTCGTACCGCATACCAATGACGCTGGCGCAGTGGCCGTCGAATCGAGGTGAACCATGGAAAATGTATGTGGCTGGATCGCGCAAGCGGGCAGCGCCGCCGCCCGCCCGCGGCTGAGCGGCTCGCAACAGGCCGATTGGCTGGTCATCGGCGCCGGCATCACCGGGCTGAGCGCAGCCCATGCCCTGGCGGACATGCACCCAGGGGCACGCATCGTCGTCGTCGACCGGCAACGTGCGGCGCAGGGCGCGTCGGCGCGCAATTCCGGCTTCGTCGTGGCCCATGAGTTGCCCACCGACGACGACTGGGTCAACCGTCCGGGGTTCGCCGACTTCGAGATGGACACCTCGATCTCACAGGCCGCCAACGAGGAAGTGCGCCAGCGCATCGCCCGGCACCGCATCGAATGCGATTTTCGCGATTCCGGCTATTTTTTTGCGGTCAACGACCCTGCCAAGCTGACGCACATCGAGGCGAAGCTGGAAACCCTGCGGGCCGTGGGCGCCACCGCGCACTGCCTGGAGGGGCAAGCGCTGGAAACCAAGCTAGGTACCGGTCATTACCAGGCCGCGATCTGGTGCGGTAATGGCAATGCCCTGCTGCAACCGGCGAAGTACGTCAAGGGCCTGCTCGACGCACTGCCACAGAACGTTACCCTCTATGAAGACACCGAGATCACGGCCTTGCAGCGCGCGGGTAAAGGACGGTTTCGCGCCCAGGGCAGCGACGGCAGCATCGAGGCGCGACAGGTCTTGGTGTGCCTGAACGCCTTCATCCCGCGCGTGGGCGTCAAAGGCAGCGGCACCTTCGCCATGGAGCTGAGCGCCAGCCTCACCCGTGCGTTGAGCGACGAAGAGTTTGCCGCAATCGGCGCGGTGCAGCCCTGGGGCGTGCTATCCACCCGCCCGCTCGGGGCGACGGTGCGCTTGACCCCGGACCGTCGCGTGATGATTCGCAACACCGCGGAGTACCGTAACCGGGACTTTTCCGCCAGCGAGTTGCAGCAGCGTCGAGCGCGCCATGTGCACGGCTTGCAGCGACGTTTCCCATGGCTGGGCGAACAGGACATCGCTTACACCTGGAGCGGCCACCTGAGTGCTTCGCGCTCCGGGCAACCCTACTTTGCCAGGGTCGAGGACGGCGTGTTCGCCGTGGCCGGTTGCAATGGCTCCGGGGTCGCGCGCGGCACGCTGTGGGGGCGACTGCTCGCCGAACTGGCCTCAGGCGCCAGCTCTCCCCTGCTCACCTCGGTCATGGCCAGGGCACAGCCGGGCTGGCTACCGCCCAAACCCCTGCTCGACCTCGGCGCGCTGTTTCGCATGCGCCTGGAGACGCTCAGGGCCCGGACCGAAACCTAGCCCATGGGCTATCACGAACAACAACGCTCCCTCAGAGAAGGTGATTGAACATGCGCGCCACCCAGACCTGCCTTGCCGCATCGCTTGTGACGTTTTCGGCCATGGCCAGCGCCGTCGAAGCCGTGAACATATCAAACTGGAACGGCTACATTGCCGACGACACCCTCACCCGGTTCACCCAGGCGACGGGCATCCAGGCGACCTATGACATCCACGACAGCAACGAGGTGCTCGAATCGAAGTTGATGACCGGCAACAGCGGTTATGACGTGGTCAGCCCCTCGAACCACTTCCTCTCGCGATTGATCAAGGCAGGCGCCATCCAGCCCCTGGACAAAGGCCAACTGCCCAACTGGAAGAACCTCGACCCGGTGCTGATGAAAAAGCTCGAGGTCAACGATCCAGGCAACCAGTATGGCTATCCCTACATGTGGGGCACCGCGGGCATCGGCTATAACGTCGAGAAGATCAAGGCTATTTTCGGCAGCACCGAGGTCACCCGCTCCTGGGACCTGATCTTCGATGAAGCGAAGATCAAGCAGTTGAGCCAGTGCGGCGTGGCGTTCATCGACAACCCTACCCAAATCCTGCCAATCACCCTGAACTACCTTGGCCTACCCGCCCACAGCCACAACCCGGCGGACTACAAGAAGGCCGAGCAGGCGCTGTTGAAGATCAGGCCGTACGTGCAGTATTTCCATGCTTCCAAGTACATCAGCGACCTGGCCAATGGCAATGTCTGCGTAGTGATCGGCTTCAACGGCGATGTGGTCCAGGCGGCAGCCAGTGCCAAGGAAGCCAACAACGGCATCGAGATCGCCTACTCGATCCCGCAGGAAGGCTCGACCCTGTGGTTCGATATGCTGGTGATGCCGAAGAACGCACCGCATCAGCACAACGCCTATGCCTACCTGAACTACCTGCTGATGCCTGAAGTGATCGCCAACATCAGCAACAGCATCCATTACGCCAACCCCAACAGTGCCGCGGATGCGCTGGTCAGCGCGCCGGTGAAGCAGGACCTGGCGATCTACCCCCCGAAGGACGTCATGGACAAGCTGTTTACCGTCGAAGAGTTGCCGGCGGCCATTGCCCGGCTGACCACGCGGTTGTGGACCAAGTTGAAGACCAATACCTGAGTGCAGGCACTGGGGCCGCGCCGCGGCCCCTGCTGATGGGAAATTCCCGCGCTCCGCGCGTTACCCCACCCGTTCGCTCGACGCCCCGACCTTGCCCCAGGCCGAGAGCACAGTAGCCAGGATGATTACCCCAGCTCCCACGATCATCCGCACCGAGGGCTCTTCGCCGAACAGCCACCAGGCACAAGCGATCGCATACACCGGTTCCAAGGCGATGATCATGCCAGCACTGCGCGCCTCCAGCCCTTCCAGGCTCTTGACGAAGAGGAACTGCGACAGGCCGGTGCAGAACACGCCCAAGAGTCCCAGGTAGACCCAGTCAGCCAGCTGCAGTCCGGGCACCTCGAAGTTGTTCAGGGCAAAAGGAGCCACCAGCACGGCGACCGTGACGTTCTGCCAGAACGCCACCTGCAGCGCATCCATGTCACGCACCGCGCGGCGGTTGGCGATGGCCAGCAAGGCGAACGACAAGCCGGAGGCCAGGCCCCACAACAGGCCGACCGTGCCTTGGTCGAGCAAATCGAACGAGGGCACCACCAGCACCAGGCCGGTGCTCACCAGCAACAGCAGCATGGCCTCGCTCGCCCCGATGCGCTCGCGAAAAACCGCCAGGTCCAACAGTGCGATAAACGCCGGGAAGCTGGCGAAGCCCAGGGTGGCGACGGCGACGCCGCCGACCTTGATGGCAATGAAAAAGGTCACCCAATGCGCGGCCAGCAGCGCGCCGGTGATGGCCATGACCCCGAGCTTGCGCAAGTTCAGGCCTTTGAACAGCGCGCGGCGCTGCAACTGGGCGACCAGGCCGAGCGCGAGCACGGCGAAAGCGGCGCGGCCATAGGTGATGATGGTTGCATCGGCATGAATAAGGGCGCCGAGAACACCGGTCAAACCAAACAGCACGGCGGCGATATGAGCAACGACCAGGGCGTGGCGGTGGCTCGTCCCCTGGACGATAACATTTACATCTGAAGCGATCATGGGCAGTCAGTCTACAAAGTATGCGCACGCAGCCACTCCCCAGTGGGCCTGTGCACGGGTTCGATGAATTCGGGGAGATGTGTGGCCTCCGGTGACCCGGTTGCCTTCAGCGCCGCAGCATTGGTCTAGCCCTGTGGGCCGTGCTGCTTATTCGCCGTACAACAGGCGTGGAGCAAGACGGCCACCGCCTGCATGAGGCGGTGGCCGGGGTGCCGAACTCCGTCAGAACAGCACCGGTTCAGTTACGAGGCGTCGATCCAGATGGTCTTGAGCTCCGTGTACTGATCATGCGCCCAGATGGACTTGTCGCGACCGCCAAATCCGGACTCTTTGTAGCCTCCGAAAGGCGTGGATGCATCGCCTTCGCCAAAACAGTTGACCGTGACCACGCCCGCGCGGATTTCCCGCGACAGGCGCAGGGCATTGCGCAGACTGCCGGTGTAGGCCGAGGCGGCCAAGCCGTAGACGGTGTCGTTGGCCAGTTCGATGGCTTCATCAATAGTGCTGAAGCTGGTGACACTGAGCACTGGACCGAAGATCTCTTCGACGAACAGGCGGCTGTCACGCGCGACGTTGTCGACGATGGTCGGTTGCACGAACACGCCCCCCTCGGTCTCGCCGCCCTGGACCACAGTGAGCTGTTGCTCGGCGGCATATTCCAGATAGGAGCGCACCTTCTCGAAGTGCGCCTTGCTGACCATGGCCCCGAGGCGGTTCTGCGGGTCCAGCGGATCGCCAAGCTGCCAGTCGCTCAGGTGTTTGCCGATCAACTGCAGCAGCTCGTCCTTGACGTCCTTGTGGACGATCAGGCGCGAGGATGCCGAGCAGTTCTCGCCCATGTTCCAGAAGGCGCCGGCGGTCACGTACTGGGCAACCTGGTCGAGGTCTTCGCAATCATTCATGACCACGGCCGGGTTCTTGCCACCGAGCTCCAGCACAACCCGCTTGAGGTTGGACTCCGAAGCGTACTTGAGGAACAGCCGGCCCGTGTCGGTGGAGCCGGTGAAACTGACCATGGCCACGTCCATGTGGCGGCCGATCGCTTCACCCGCCTCGCGGCCACCGCCCGGGGTGATGTTGAACACACCGGCCGGGATGCCCGCCTGGTGCGCCAGCTCAGCCACCCGCAGCGCGGTCAGCGTGGTTTCCTTGGCCGGCTTGACCACGATCGAACAGCCCGCTGCCAGGGATGGACCGATCTTCCAAGCCAGCATCAGCAGCGGAAAGTTCCACGGCAGCACCAGGCCGACCACGCCGATGGCTTCGCGCACCACCAGGGTCACGGCGCCATGGCCGGTAGGCGCAGTGCTGTCGTAGACCTTGTCGATCAGCTCGGCATGCCAGCGCAGGGTATGGATGGTTTCAGGCACGTCGACGTTCTGGCACTCGCTCACCGGCTTGCCGCTGTCCAGGCTCTCCAGCACCGCCAGCTCATGGGCATTGTCTTCGAGCAACTGGGCAAAGCGCAGCAATACATGCTTGCGCGCGGCCGGCGAGAGCTTGTGCCAACGGCCGTCGTCGAAAGCCCGCTTGGCGGCGGCTACCGCGACGTCGACGTCACGGGTATCACACGCCGCGATCTCGGCCAGCTTTTCGCCGGTGGCAGGATTGGTAGTGACGAAGGTCCTGCCCGACAGCGCATCGCGAAACTCGCCGTCGATGAACGCCTGGTTGCGCAACGCCAGCTTGGCAGCAATGGCTGCGTACTCTTCCTTGCTCAGCAGGTCAGCCATGTCAGGCACCTCCAGTGATCTGCGCGATGGTGCGCTTGAGGGTATCGACCACGTCCTTTAGGGCGGCCTTTTCGCCCTCCTCCAGGCCTTGCAGCGGCGCGCGCACGCCCCCGGTATGCAAGCCTTGCAGTTCGCTGCCGTACTTGATCGACTGAACGAACTTGCCGCCTTCGAGGAAGTCCATCAGCGGCATCATGGCTGCCATGATGCGACGGCCCTTGTCGAAGTCCTTCTCGAGCACGCAGGCCTCGTAAAGCGCCACATGTTCGCGCGGGATGAAGTTGGAACCGGCACAGACCCAGCTACGCGCGCCCCAGGCGAAGAACTCCAGGGCCTGGTCGTCCCAGCCGCAGGACAAGGCGATATTCGGACGCTGGATGGCCAGGCGGTGCAGCTGGGCCATGTCGCCGGAGCTTTCCTTGATGGCAACGATGTTCTTCACATCGGCGACGGCATCGAAGAATTCCTCGCCCATGCTCACGCTCATGCGGCCAGGGTAGTTGTAGAGCATGATCGGCAGGCCGGCGGCCTTGTCCACGGCCTTCACGTGCAGGGCGATTTCCTGCTGGGTCGGCAGTGCGTACGGCGGGGTGCCCACCAGCAGGGCGTCGGCCTTGATGGCCTTGGCGGCTTCGGCGAATGCAACCGAATCTTCGGTGCGGATGGCGCCGGTACCGACGATCAGCGGCAGGCGGCCCTGCAGCACATCCTTGGCCTGGGCGGCCAGGTCAAAGCGCTCCTGGGCGCTGTGGGCGTAGTATTCGCCGGTGGAGCCACCGATGATGATGCCGTGGACCTTGGATTCGACCAGGTACTCCAGCACGTCGGCGAAGGCCGCCTTGTCGATGGTGCCTTCTGCGGTCAGCGGGGTGATCGCGGGGGTGTAGATGCCTTCAAATTTCACGATGGATGCTCCTTGGGTACCAATACGTTGATTCGGGCCACGCTGACCAGGGATCGGCGCGGCAAGTGTACATCAGCTCAGGGAAGCCGCCTGCTGCAGGTTCAGCGAGCGGGTTTCGGGCGCCAGGGCCCAGGCGAACGCCAGACCGATCAGGGTGACGATCGCGGCGGCGTACATGGTGAAAGCGATGCCGTAGCTGTCCAGCGCCATGGGCACCAGCCAAGTGCCGATGGCAGCGCCGATGCGCGACAGCGAGGTGCCCACGCCCACGGCGCAGGCACGGATCTCGGTGGGGAACAGCTCGTTGGGGTAGACCAGCTGCAGCACCTGCGCACCGCCGATGAACAGTGCATAGGCCCCGAACAGCGCGAGGATCACCACCTCGCTGCCGGCATGGAAGGCACCCAGGCCCATCAGCGCCAGGCCCGACCAGAAGAAGCTGTAGATCAGCATGCTGCGCCGGCCAATGCTGTTGATCAGGCGGGTGGCGATCAGGCAGCCGACCACGAACAGCAGGGTGATCGCCACCGAGCCGATCGACGCCCAGTCGCCTTTGAGATTGAGCGCCGCCAGCACTTTCGGGGCGAAGGCGTACACGGCGAAGACCGGGATGACCGAGCAGGTCCAGAACATGGTGACGAAGAGCATGCGCTTGCCATAACCGGAGTGCAGCAGGTTGAGGAACGACAGCCGCTTCACTTCCGGCTCCTCGGGCAGGTTGCGCAGGGAGAAATCGTTGCCGTAGACCGCCTTGATCACCACCTCCGCTTCGCGCGGCTTGCCCTTGCTGAGCAGCCAGCGCGGCGATTCGGGCGTGCCCATGCGCAGCAGGAACAGCACGGCGCCGATCATCACAGGACTGGCCAGGACCAGGCGCCAGGCGTCTTCGCCGCCGTTGCGCAGGAGGTAGTCACCGACGATGTAGGCAAACGCGGCACCAGCAAACCAGAGAATGGTCAGGGTGGCCAGGCGCGGGCCGCGGTTCTTCTTGGGCAGGAACTCCACCAGCAGCGAGGTGGCCACCGGGTACTCGATACCCACCGCCACGCCGATCAGAAAGCGCAGCAAGAACAGCACCAGCCCCGATTCGACCCAGTACTGGGTCACGGAACAGAGCATGAACAGGATGGGGCCGACGAAGAAAATCAGCTTGCGCCCGAAGCGATCGGTCAGCCAGCCGCCGAGAAAGCCGCCGAAGAAAATCCCGATCAGCGCCGAGGCAGCGATCATGCCCTGCCAGAAACTGGTCAGGCTCAGGCCAGCCGACATTTGCACCATGGCCACGCCTATGATGCTCAGTACATAACCATCGACAAAGGAGCCACCACCGGAACGTAAGGTCAGTAGTTGGTGAAAGCGATTAAGCGGTACGTCTTCAACTGAAATATTAGGATTTGTCATTGTTTTCTCCTGCCAATACTGAATGCTGTGCCGATTTGCGGCCGAACGGGTCCGCGAAACTGAAAACCGTATTCAGTTTCGGCAGATCGAACGGCATGCCGATCAGTAACTTACGAGCAATAAGGCCTGCAGGCTGGTCAGCAACTGCCCAGCGTCATATTTATTTCAAACATGAAACGTATTAATTAACTTTCTTTACCTGCGCGGTATTGTCCCCACTTCAGATTGAGGTTGACGCCGAGCGAAACCAGAGGCGCCGGTGGATTGGCGCAGGGGCCAGGTGAATGGAGCACAAAGTCGATAAGCTCGTTGCGTTGGCCGGCCAGCCAATCAGCCATCAACTTGCCCGTGGCGGTCCCCCGGGTAATACCCAGGCCGTTGCAGCACAACGCGCCGTAGACATTCGGTGCCAATTCGCCGAAGTAACCCAGGTGGTTTCGCGACAGTGCCAGCGCACCGCCCCAGGTATAGTCAAATTGCAATTGCGGCAACATCGGGAAGCGCCGTTCGAAAGAGACGCGGTGACGATGCGCGAAGCGCTCGACATGCTTGCTGTTGCTGCGCCCATCGGGATTGAAGCTGAAGCTGTTGCGGATCAGCAGGCGGTTGTCCGGGGTGCGCCGCACGGTAGTGCCGAACGGGTCCGCCGGAATCACCCCCCAGTAGGGCTTGCCACCCAGGCGCGCCTGTTCATCCGCAGTCATCGGGCGGGTCAGGCTGGCATAGGTGAAGACTGGCAGCATGCGCCCTTTGAGAAAACCGAAGTGCATGCCGAAGGCATTGTTGCAGAGGATCAGCTTGTCGGCGGTGATCGAGCCATTGGCATGGCGCAGCACGGTCTTGGCGGCGTACTCCACGTCGGTGATCGTGGTGTTCTCGTACAGGGTCACGTTCGCTGGCAGGCTGTCGGCCAAGCCCTTGACCAGTGCCGAGGGCTGCAGCAGGGAGGTGCCGGGCGTGAACAGGGCCTTGCGGTAGAAATGGGTGCCGATATGCTCGGGCAGCTCGTCGGCGTCGACCATCTGATAAGGCTGGTCGAGTTTGTCCAGGCCGCGGCGGTAGGCGTCGAGCACCGCGATACCGCGCGCCTCGACAGCCGCCTGGTATTTGCCGCAGTGCTTCATCTGGCAATCGATGCCGAAACGCTCGACCAGTTCCTTGAGGTAGGACTGGCCGCTCAGGTTGAGCTTGAGGGTGGTCCTGGCCACACCGATATCGCCGATATAGTCCTCCGCGCCAATGTCGTGAGGCAGGTCGATGGCGAAGCCGGCGTTGCGTCCGGCCGTGCCGAAGCCGACTTCCTGGGCTTCGACCAGCACGATCTGCTCGTCTGGGAAGTTGCTGGCCAGCTGACGCGCGGCCGCAAGCCCCGTATAACCGGCACCGACGATCACCCAGCGGGCGCTGCTGTTGCCGCTGTGGGACGCCTTGGGTTGGCGCCCTTTGCTTAGGTGATACCAGCCACAGGTTTTATCATCGGCAGGCAACGAGGTTATTTTTGTCATTTCATGAACCTGGGTATTGTTATTAGCGTTCGTGCGGCGCGCCCTGCCCTGCCCAGGCCTCTCATCAGGGCCCTGGCACAACCGGGGTATCTCAGTATTCCAGTGCTACTTCCATCCCTGGCGGAGCCGCGTATTCGGCCATGCGTCGACGGGACAGCTCGAAGTGCGCCCGTACCAGTTGCCCGGCCATTTCGGGATCACGCCGCTCGATCGCCTCGATCATCTGATCATGCTGTTCGCAGGCCAGCTCCAGATCGCGCTGCATGTCGTCGGTGGTCGGATGGCGATAGAAGATCTTGCCCAGTCGGGTGTGGTCGATCAGCAGCCGGCGCAGGCTAGGCATCAGGTAATCGTTGTGCGCCATCTTGCCGATCTCCAGGTGGAATGCGTCGTTGTAGAGCACGCGCATCTCCACGTCCTGCTCACGGATCGCCTGACGGAACAGTGCCTGGATGCCTTTGAGCACCTCAATCTCCGCGGCGCTCGCATGGGTGGCGGCCAGCTGCGTAGTAGCGATGTAGATCAGCGGCGCCGCCAGGAAGAAGCTATGCAATGACTCGTGGTTCATCGCGGCCACCCGCGGTGCCCGGTTGGCCTCCAGCTCGATGTAGCCCTCGGCGGCGATCTGGCGAAGCAGCTCGCGAACCGGCGGGCGCGATAGACCGAACTCGTCGCACAGAGCCAGCTCGTCGACCACCGAGCCTGGCGCCATCTCCATGCTCAGGATGCGTCGGCGCAGCGCCTCGTCCAACAGGCCCTTACGGTCCAGCGGTACTGCCGCGGCGATTTGTGGGACATCAGCGGTGGCTTTCATGGCAGCCTTTTTCGTTGTCATAATTCTGTGTCTACAATTTGTATAATGACTATAGGGTAGCGTTAGACAGTGTGTCTACAGCTTTTTCGATGAGTGGCACGCTCTGGTTGGACTCGCATGTTGGGCGGGGTTTTGCACCAGCTTCGTTATTTGAACACATCCCTTTCCTGCCTGTGGCGCTTGGACACGTGTCGCGGTACAGCCCCATCAAAATAGTGGCTATTCGCAGGGACTTATCTGTCTGCGACAACAACGATTCTGTTAACGACAGTACTTGATTCTTATCCCAGACCGTTGGCCCCTGAAAAACCTGGGAAAAGTGAGTATTCGATGTATTTTGATTGAATTCATTAGGTATACACAAAGAATACAATTCCATTGACCGTCTTCAGATCCCATGCGAGTCTGCGGTTCAGGTCAACGATTGCCCGTGCACACAGGGGTTCCAAGCGAACCGACGCGCCAATGAAACGCTGGCTCCAGGCGTCACGTACGGCAGGCAGCGAGCGCGATATACCGCGCGCCGCAATCGGCGCCCGCAGGTGAATTTCAATAAAAAAAGGGTTGGCCTTGCCGCCGGCCCACGCCAACACCACGACAGGAGCTACACCATGAATCGCATCCGCAAGGCGCTCTGCACACTGGCAATGGCCGGCATCGGCCTGTTCCAGGCCCAAGCCCAGGCCGAAGAAAAGGTCATCAACATGGGCACGTTGTCCTGGGAGGACCTCACGCCGATCACCGGCATCACCAAGAAGGCGCTGGAAGATGCCGGCTACAAGGTGAACGTCACCGCCTTCTCCGAAGTCGGCATTGCCTACGCCGCTCTGGGCAAGGGGGACGTGCAGGTATTGGCTTCGCAGATCGATTACGCAATGCAGGATTACTGGAACAAGAACAAGAACCGCCTTGAGAAGATCTCGCCGGTATCGCACGGCCTTTACCAGGCCATCGCGGTACCGAAGTACGTGACCATCGATTCGGTGGAGCAGCTCAACGAGAACGCCGAGAAGTTCGGCAACAAGATCGTCGGCATCGAGCCGGGGTCGGGCTTGATGAACGAGACAGCCAACGCGGTCAAGCAATACAACCTCAAGCTCAACTTGCTAGAAGGTAGCACCGCTGCGATGACCGCGGCGCTGAAATCGGCGGTCGACCGGAAGGAATGGGTCGCCGTGACACTGTGGGATCCGTCGTGGATGTTCCAGAAGTTCGACGTCAAGTTCCTCAAGGATCCCAAGGGTGTCTTCTCCCCACCTCAGGGCTACTACTGGATCGGCCAGAAAGGCTTCTCCGCCGAGAACCCGCAGGCACGTGAAGTCATCGCCAGCGTCTATGTCCCTCTCGCCGACATTAGCGCGATCAATGGTGCTGTAAAGGATGGCCAGTCCATGGACGAGGCTGTCAAGGCCTGGGCCGACAGCCACGCCGACCTGATGAAACGTTGGAACAACATAAAAAAATACTGAGTGACCTTTTACTGCCACGGCCGAACTTGAATCCAACAAGAGCAAACCAGAAACCTCTGGTTCGTCGGGTGCACAATGAACACGAATACCGCTGAAGAAGTGCTGATTGATTGCCGCTGCGTATGGAAGGTGTTTGGTGACAAGGCCCCTGCCGCCATGCAGGCCTACCGTGAGCGCGGCTTGTCGAAGAAGCAGGTATTGCAGGACTACGGCTGCGTGGTCGGTGTCTCGGATGTCAGCCTGCAGGTCCGCCGCGGCGAGATCTACTGCATCATGGGCCTGTCAGGCAGCGGCAAGTCGACCCTGATCCGCTTGCTCAATCGGCTGATCATGCCTAGCGCAGGGGAAGTTCTGGTCAAAGGCAAGGACATCGCCAAGCTCGATGGCGTGGCCCTGCGCGAAGTGCGCGCCAAGCACATCGGCATGGTGTTCCAGAGCGTCGCGCTGCTGCCCCATCGCACGGTATTGGAGAACGCGGCCTTCGGCCTGGAAGTCCAGGGCGTGGGCAAGCCCAAGCGTCACGCGGTGGCCGAGCAGGCCCTGGCCAAGGTCGGCCTGAGTGACTGGGCCGCGCGCTACCCGGATGAGCTGTCCGGCGGCATGCAGCAACGTGTCGGCCTGGCCCGGGCGATCACCTCGGACCCGGAAATCATCCTGATGGACGAGCCCTTCAGCGCCCTCGATCCATTGATTCGCCGCCAGCTGCAGGACGAGTTCCGCAAGCTGACCAAGTCCCTGGGCAAGTCGGCCGTGTTCATCACCCATGACCTGGAAGAAGCGATCCGCATCGGCGATCGCATCGCCATCATGAAGGATGGAATGATCATCCAGGAAGGCACGGCGGAGGACATCGTCCTCAGCCCTGCCGACGATTATGTCGCAGAATTCGTCGCGGGGATCTCCCGGCTGCACCTGGTCAAGGCCCATTCGATCATGACCTCGCCGGCGCACTACCGCGCGGCCCATCCCGGCGTTGACCTCGGCACCCTGAACAGTGCCAGCCCGCAGAGCGACCTCGATGAGCTGATCAACCTGATGGTGCGCTCCGGGCAGGATGCGCTGTCGGTGGTGCAGGATGGCGCGCTGGTCGGCATCATCACCCAGCGCGACCTGCTGCGCGGCGTCCAGGGCACACCGCGGACCGAGGCCTGCGACCCGTCGCCTAGCCAGGTGGAGAAGTCCTTATGAACCCTGAAGACTTCGCCGCCGCCTTCGACGAGCGCGTCGATGCCGGGCTGGAGTGGCTGTCCGAGCATGGCGCTGCCGTGTTCGACCTGCTCAACGATGCGCTCAAGGGACTGTACCAGGCTGTGTATTGGCTGTTCGAGATAACGCCCGTCTATGTGATGATCGCGCTCATCGGCCTGCTCGCCTGGCGCGTGACCGGCCACCTGCGCTTCGCTATGGGTGCCGCCTTGGCCCTGGGACTTTGCGCGCTCATGGGCCTTTGGGCGCAGACCATGAGCACCCTGGCACTGGTGCTCACCGCCACCAGCCTGGCCCTGGCGGTGGGCATCCCCGCCGGAGTGGCGGCAGGCCTGTCGCCGTCGCTCAAGCGCGTCTGCGAACCGTTGCTCGACCTGCTGCAGACCCTGCCCCCCTACATCTACCTATTACCCGCGATCGCCCTGCTCGGCTACGGCACCGCCACCGCACTGGTCGCCACCTTCATCGTCGCCGTGCCGCCGGTGCTGCGCCTGACGGCGCTGGGCATCAGCCTGACGCCCAAGGTGTTCCTGGAACTGGGCCAGGCCACCGGCACCACGGCCTGGCAGCAGTTCTACAAGATCCGCCTGCCGTTCGCCCTGCCGAGCATCATGGCCGGGGTCAACCAGAGCCTGATGATGGCCTTCGGCATGGTGGTGATCGCCGGTATCGTGGGCTCCGGCGGCCTGGGCGAAGTGATCTATGGCGCCATCCGCACCCTGGATGTGGCCCGCTCGATCAACGCCGCGATCGCTATCGTCATCCTCACCCTGATCCTCGACCGCCTGGCACAAAGCACCACCAGCCTCGCAAGGAAGGCCAGCCATGACAGCCACTGACTTCACCTTTTCGCCGGGCACCTACCTGGCTCCAGGCGTGGACTGGCTGAACGCCAACCTGCACCCACTGTTCGCCGCCATCAGCCACCTCATCGAACTGGTGCTGGGCGCTATCGAAGGGGCGCTGCTGTCGGTCCCGGCCTATGCGCTGATCGCGGGTGTGACGCTCCTCACGGCGATCTTCATCAGCCGCCGCGCCGGCCTGCTAGCCGCCTGCATGCTGGGCTTCTGCTGGATCAGCGGGTTCTGGACGGCGTCGATGCAGACCATCGCGCTGGTCTCGGTGTCAGTGCTGATCTCGGTAGCCATCGCCTTCCCGCTGGGCGTCCTGGCGGCACGGGTCAAGCGCCTGGAAGCTACCCTCGGGCCGATCCTCAATGTCATGCAGACGGTGCCACCGTGGGTCTACCTGATCCCGGCGGTGATGATCTTCAGCCTTGGCAAGGTGCCAGCGATTATCGCCACCATCATCTATGGCATCCCGCCCATGCTGCGTCTGACCACCCTGGCGTTCAACCAGGTGCCCAAGGACCTGCTGGAACTTGGCCAGGCAACCGGCGCGGCGCCCGGCACCATCCTCCTGAAGATCGAGCTGCCCTGCGCCATGCCGACCCTGCTGGTCGGCCTCAATCAGTGCATCCTGCTGTCGCTGGCCATGGTCGTGCTGGCCGGGCTGGTCGGTGCGGGGGGGCTAGGCGCCGAAGTGACCCGGGGGCTGACGCGCATGGAGATGGGCCTGGGGCTGCGTGCGGGGCTTGCCATCGTCGCTGTGGCCTTGCTGCTCGACCGTCTCTCGCGTGGGGCGTTGGAGCGGCGGACGGCACGCAGCGTGGCGTGAGGCTCGACTTGCCTGGGGCCGACATGCCGCCCATCGCGGCCGGTCCGGTGCCCCCGGCAAGGCACGCTCCAGCGCGAGATCATCACGACTGCGCCTGACCTGAAATAAATACGACCTGCCCCAGGCAGCGTCGTCAACCCTGACTGGCGGGCCGCCTTCCACGCGGCCCGCCAGTTGCATGACTGTACGAGTGAGTTACCCGTGGTCTTCCAACGATCATTCAGCTCCACCCTGAAAAGCCAGAACCAACGCTTCATCGAGCCGCAGCCCAGCCAGCGCCCACGCCCGGCGCGCATCGGCTTCGTGCTGCTGGAGCACTTCTCCCTTCCTGCCTTCACCCAGGCGCTGGACACCCTGGTCACCGCCAACCTGATCCAGCCCAGTGCCTTTGCCACCACCACCTTCAGCGTCAGCGGCGCTTCGGTGGTCAGCGACCTGGGCCTGGTGATCTGCCCGGATGCCGCGCTCGACCCAGCGCAACTGGAAGGGCTTGACCTGCTGGTCGTCTGCGGCGGCCTGCGCACCGCCTTGCGCGCCGATGCCGAACTGAGCCACGGCCTGCACACAGCGGCGAAGAAAGGCACGGCCCTGGCGGGGCTGTGGAATGGTGCCTGGTTCCTCGGCCAGGCCGGTCTGCTCGACGGCTACCGTTGCGCGGTGCACCCCGAGCAACGGGCGGCGGTGGCCGAGATTTCCGGGCATAGCCAGGTGTCCAGCGAAAGCTTCGTGGTCGATCGCGACCGCCTCACCGCCGCAAGCCCCGCAGGCGCCTTCAACATGGTGCTGGAGTGGATCGGCAAGGGTCATGGGCAGGAGCTGGTTGAAGCGGTGGTCAATATCCTGGCCTTCGAAGTGACCCGCTACCGCCGGGTGCAACCGACCGTGCAGGCCAACATCAGCGCACCGCTGCGCGAAGCCATCAAGCTGATGGCTGCCAACCTTGAGGAGCCACTGAGCCAGGACCAGCTCGCAGCGTATGTGGGACGTTCCAAACGCCAGATCGGCCGGCTGTTCCAGTTGCAGCTGCAGACCACACCCGTGCGCTACTACCTGGAACTGCGCATCACCGAAAGCCGACGCCTGTTGCAATACTCCGACCTGCCGATCCTGGACGTCGCGGTGGCCTGTGGCTTCGTCTCTGCCAGCCATTTCAGCAAGTGTTATGCCTCGTTCTATGGCCACAGCCCATCCAAGGAAACGCGCTACGGTTGCATCAAGGCAGGAGCGCGTAAGCACGCCCCCACTGTGCTGAACTGAATCAGACCGGCTGGCTCAGACGACCGGCCCCGCCATCGCCAGTTGCTGCGAGCGAGCATGGCGCCTGCTGCTGAGGATGCCCAGCAGCAGGATGACGGTGGCCAATGCCAGGGTCAGACTGACCTCCAGGCGATGCTGGGGCATCACGAACATCACCCCCAAGGCAAAGATGATGAAGACGATCACTGCCCAGGTCAGCCACGGGTAGAGCCACATCTTGAAAGCGATCTCGCTGTTCTGCTGCTGAAGCAGGGCGCGCATGCGCAGCTGCGAGAAGGCAATCACCAGGTACACCAGCAAGGCGATCGAGCCGGAACTGGCCAGCAGGAAGGCGAACACCTGGGCGGGGGCGAAGAAGTTGACCAAGGTCGTCAGCATGCCGATCAGGGTGCTGGCGATTACCGCCGCACGGGGCACGCCAGCGGCCGAGGTGCGGTGAATGAAGACCGGTGCATCGCCCCGCTTGCTCAGGGAAAAGAGCATGCGCGAGGAGATGTAGATGGACGAGTTCAGGCAGCTGGCCACCGCCACCAGCACCACCAGATCGACCAGGAACTTGGCGTAGGGGATCTGCATGACTTCCAGGGCGCGCTGGAAGGAACCCTGGGCGGGCAGCAACGGATCGTTCCAGGCTACCACCGAGATGACGATGAAGATCGACAGCAGGTAGAACACGCTGATGCGCCAGATCACCGAACGCGTCGCGCGGGCGATATTGCGTGCCGGGTCCTTGGATTCGGAGGCGGCGATGGTCACCGCTTCAGTGCCCAGGTAGCTGAACATGGTCGTCAACAAGGCGCCGATGATCGCCGTCCAGCCGTTGGGCATGAAGCCGCCGTGATCACCCACCAGGCGTTGCAGCCCACTCACCTCACGCCCCGGCAGCACACCCACCAGCGCGGCGATACCCAGGCCAATGAACGCGACGATGGCGATCACCTTGAGCATGGCGAACCAGAACTCGAATTCGCCGTACTTGGCCACGCTGAACAGGTTGGTGGCGGTCAACAGCACCGTCATCGACAGGGCGAACAGCCAAGGCTCCACCTGCGGGAACCAGTTGCTCAGCACCACACCGGCGGCGATGGCTTCGATCGGGATGACCAGGACCCAGAACCACCAGTACAGCCAACCGATGGTAAAGCCTGCCCAGCGCCCGATAGCCCGATCGGCGTAGGTGGAAAACGACCCCGTGTCGGGGCTGGCCACCGCCATCTCGCCGAGCATCCGCATCACCAGCACCACCAGTGCGCCGGCCAGCGCATAGGCGACGATAGCGGCCGGCCCGGCCATGGCGATGGCATGTCCGGAGCCAACGAACAGCCCCGCGCCGATCACCCCGGCGATCGATAGCATGGTCACATGGCGCGGCTTGAAGCCCTGCGCCAGCTGATTGCTTGCACATCCTGACGTCGTCATTGTCATCCTGATCCCTGCTTTTGGACTTGTTATGGGTAGGCGAGGCCATTCATGGCAGACCCCCGCACCGCCAACATAGCCACGGCGACTGCCGGTCAGTTGCTTGCGGCGGTCGTGGAGTTGGTGCTGAACGCCATGCGAATGCTCTGGGGCGCTGCGCAGCCCACTGCTACCGGACCCCGCATTTGCCTATTGGCCATGCGCTTCTATATTCAGTGAGGCTCTCCCTGTCTCCAGTCGAGCGCGCTGCATGGCCATACCCGAGCAATTGATCATCTGCGAGCACTGCGACTGTGTGTACCAACGCGTGGCGCTCGTGCGCCACCAGAAAACCCTCTGCGTACGCTGCGGCGCCGTGCTGCAGCGCTACAACGGTCTGACGGTGCAACAGCGCCTGGCGCTGAGCGTTGCCGCGGCGGTGCTGTGGCTGTTTGCCAATGCTTACCCAGTGATGAGCATCAGCCTCCAGGGCCTGAAAAACAGCGCCACGCTCTGGGACTCGGTTCTGGCCCTGAGCCAAGGGCCGATTACCTTCATCGCCATGGTCGCAGCCATCTCGATCATCATCGCCCCGGCCTTCCAGGTGCTGCTGCTGATCTGGGTGCTGGGCTACGCCCTGGCCGAGCGGCGCTCGCCAGCGTTCAAGCTGTGCATGCGCGGGCTGGAAACCTTGCGCCCGTGGAGCATGCTCGAGGTATGCCTGCTCGGAGCGATGGTGGCGGTGTTCAAGCTGGCCGGCATGCTCGATGTGCTCCCCGGCATCGGCCTGCTCGCTCTGGCCGCGCTGAGCCTGCTGATGATCCGCATCGCCGGCCGCGATATCCGCGACCTGTGGGACACCCCATGAACCGACCCGCGACCGCGAGCGAACTCGGCCTGTGCCTGTGCCACAGTTGTGGCCTGGCATGCGACATGCGCGGTGAACCCCAGTATTGCCCTCGCTGTGACGCACCCTTGCACCGGCGCAAGATCGATTCGTTGAACCGCACCTGGGCCTACCTGCTCGCTGGCCTGGCGTTCTACGTGCCGGCCAACCTGCTGCCGGTGATGAACACCACGATGCTCGGCAGCGGTGCCGACAGCACCATCATGAGCGGCGTGCTGGAGTTCTGGCAGCACGGCGCCTGGGATATCGCGCTGATCATCTTCATCGCCAGCATCGCCGTCCCAGGCATCAAGTTCGTCGTGCTCTCGCTGCTGCTCATCACCGTGCAGCGTGGCAGTGCCTGGGCGCGCCCGGAGCGCTCGAAGCTCTACCGCTTCGTCGAACTGATCGGCTACTGGTCGATGCTCGACGTGCTGGTGGTCGCGCTGGTCGCTGCGCTGGTGAAATTCCAGGCCTTGAGCGATATCGAGCCGCGCGTGGGCATCCTGTTCTTCGGCCTGGTGGTGGTCTTCACCATGCTTTCGGCCATGAGCTTCGACCCCCGCCTGATCTGGGACAACCCACGTGCACAGGAGCGCATGGATGAAGCCGACAGCCACTGACGCCGCGCCGGAACCGGGCCAGGCCACAGTCAAGACACGCCGATTCAACCTGTCGCTGGTGTGGATCGTGCCGATCGTCGCGGTGTTGGTCGGCCTTTCACTGGTGGTGCACAACCTGATGCAGGAAGGCCCGACCATCACCCTGACCTTCAAGACCGGCGCTGGCCTGGCCGCCAACAAGACCGAGGTGCGCTACCGCAACGTGGTCATCGGCCATGTAACCGAGGTGGGCCTGAGCGACGACCAGCGCAACGTCAACGCAACAGTCAAGCTCGACAAGCAGGCCGAGGGCTTCACCCGCGAGGATTCGAAGTTCTGGGTGGTCAGGCCGCGCATCGGTGCCGGCGGCGTATCGGGTATCGACACCCTGCTCTCGGGGGACTACATCGGTGCCGACATCGGCCAGTCCGCCAACCGCGCGAAGCACTTCACCGGCCTTGAGAACCCACCGGCCATCACCTATGGCGAAGCCGGCAAACACTTCACCCTGCACACCCAGGACCTGGGCTCGCTGGATATCGGCTCACCGGTGTACTTTCGCAAGATTCCGGTAGGCCAGGTGGTCGCCTATTCCCTGGATGCCGAGGGCAAGGGCGTCGATATCCAGGTGTTCATCCACGCCCCGAACGACATGTTCGTGACGGCGAACACCCGCTTCTGGAACGCCAGCGGCATCAATGTCGAGGTGGGGGCCAATGGCCTTGCGGTACGCACCGAATCGCTGTCGTCACTGCTAGTCGGCGGTATCGCCTTCCGTGCGCCTGAGTACAGCCCCAACGATATCGCCGCCGCGGAAAATCAGCGGTTCGAGCTGTTCGCCGACCAACAGGGGGCCCTGGCTCCCCCGGCGGGCAAGGCGCAGTACCTGAGGCTGCGCTTCGACCAGGCCATGCGCGGGCTCAAGGTCGGGGCGCCCGTTGAGTTCCTTGGCATCGAGATCGGCCGGGTGGTCTCGGTCAACCTGGACTTCGACGAGCGGACCCGCAGATTCCCGATCAATGTCGGCATCCTCATCTACCCGCAGCGCTTGGGTCAGGCCCACCAGAAGGTGCTCAAGACCTTCCAGCACAACCCCGACGACGAAGCGGCGAGCGTCAAGCTGCTTGGTACCTTCGTGGATAACGGCCTGCGCGCCCAGGCCCGCAGCGGCAACCTGCTGACCGGCCAGCTATACATTGCCTTGGATTTCTTCCCAAAGGCGCCAAAGGCGATTTTCGACGAGGCAGAGCGGCCCATCAACATTCCAACCGTACCGGGCAGCCTGGAACAGTTGCAGGAGCAGTTGCAAGCGATGGTCGACAAGCTCAACCGCCTGCCGGTCGAGCGCATCGCCAGCAACCTGGACGCCAACCTGGTCGAACTGCGCAAGAGCCTGGCGCAATTCAATGCCAAGACGCTGCCCGGGGTGCAGGGCACCCTGGCCGACATGCGCAAGACGCTGCAGACAGCCCATTCGACCCTGGCCGAAGATTCGCCACAACGTGAACAACTGACGCAGACCCTCGATGAACTGGGGCGGATGTCGCGGTCCTTGCGCGAGCTCTCGGACTACCTCGGACGCCATCCTGAATCGCTGATCCGTGGCCGCCCCAAGAACGCCGAACCGATCGACCTGCAGGCGCCGCCGCGCAATTGACCTGCACTGGCTCACAGGAACACTGCCATGACCCGCTTGCCGATGTTTACCGTGCTTCTTGCCGTCGTCGCCCTGGCGGGTTGTCGCAGCGACCCGATCCAGTTCCATACCCTTACCCCCGCTCAGCCTGGGGCCGCGTCGTCCATCGCAGGCAGCGAGATACAGATCGAAAGCATCAGCGTGCCGCCCCAGGTCGATCGCCCACAGATCGTCATTCGTCAGGGCAACAGTGGCCTGGCAATTCTCGAAACCCATTGGTGGGGTGCCACCCTGGTCGATGAGCTGCGCAGCGCCCTGGTCGACCAGCTCGGCCGTGCTCGCGCCCGACAGTCGCTGTCGCTGCGCGTGGATGTGCAACGCTTCGACTCGATCCCCGGGGAATACGCCTTGATGGACGCCAGATGGCGCTTGCGCACCCGCGATACAGCAACAACCCTAACCTGCCGCAGCACACTGCAAACAGCCGCCGGCGACAGCATCGATGAGCTGGTGGTGGCTCAGCAGAACAACGTCAAGCGGCTGGCCGCGCTGATCAATCAGGCGGCCAGTGACGCACGTAACATCTGCCCTGAAGTGTGAGAACCCGCCTCAGCCCTGCTTGCGACCGCCACCATGGCTGTGCTGTCCACCCACACGGGCCTTTTCGGCCCGGTCGGTGCTCACGTTGGCATTCGAACCGCCCTTGCGCCCTGCCTCACTGACCTTGTGCGGGTCATCGGAAAAACCATGGCGCGAATCTGAGTGCTTGCTCATATAAATCTCCTTGTCAAAGGGAAGGCAATCGCCTCAATCATTCGAACCATCCCCATCCTCGATATCCCGCCGGGCTGACCAACGGCCGGTAATCGCCCGAATTTCTGACGGGCAGAAGCGCTAGCAGTTGACGAAACTAACCGGGTAGTACATATATCAGGCATCCAAGAACAACAAAGAGATGCCCCATGAAACCTTGCATCCTCGTGCTCAACGGCCCCAACTTGAACCTGCTGGGTACCCGCGAGCCGGCCACCTATGGCCATGAAACCCTGGCTGACCTGGCGCAGTTCTGCGCCGACAGCGCCCTTGAGTACGGGTTGGAAATCGAATTCCGCCAGACCAATCATGAAGGCGAGTTGCTCGACTGGATCCACCGGGCCCGGGGTCGCTGTGCCGGGATCCTGATCAATCCTGCCGCCTGGACCCACACCTCGGTCGCCATCCGCGATGCCCTGGTGGCCAGCGAGCTGCCGGTGATCGAAGTGCACCTGTCCAACGTGCACAAGCGCGAACCCTTCCGTCATCTGTCCTTCGTTTCGCCGATCGCCGCCGGGGTGATCTGCGGCCTTGGTGGCCTGGGCTATCGCCTGGGGCTTCAGTACTTCGCCCAATCGCTCAAGGAACCCCGCGCATGACCACCGCTACCTCAGGCATTCTGGCCGGCCTGATCGGCCGTGGCATCCAGGCCTCGCGCACCCCTGCCTTGCACGAGCGCGAAGGTGATGCCCAGGACTTGCGCTACCTGTACCGGCTGATCGATGCCGACCAGCTGGACCTCTGCGACAGCGCCCTGGCGCAACTGCTCGACGCCGCGCAGCACACCGGTTTCACCGGACTGAACATCACGTATCCATTCAAGCAGGCCATTGTACCGCTGCTTGATGAGCTGTCCGATGAGGCCCGCGGAATTGGTGCGGTGAACACGGTAGTGCTCAAGGACGGCAAGCGGGTTGGCCACAACACCGATTGCCTGGGCTTTGCCGAAGGCTTGCGCCGCGGCCTGCCCGACGCGCCGCGGCGTCACGTGGTGCAGCTGGGCGCGGGTGGAGCGGGTTGTGCCGTGGCCCATGCCCTGCTCGCCGAAGGGGTGGAACAACTGACAGTGTTCGAGGTCGACGCCAGCCGCGCCCAGGCGCTGGTCGACAACCTCAATGCACACTTTGGCGCCGAGCGCGCCCTGGTCGGGCACGACCTGGCCAGCGCCGTGGCTGCGGCCGATGGCCTGGTCAACACAACACCGGTCGGCATGGCCAAGCGCCCAGGTACGCCGCTGCCGGTGAGGTTGCTGCATGGCGGGTTGTGGGTTGCCGAGATCATCTACTTCCCACTGGAGACCGAACTGCTGCGCCATGCCCGCGCGCTCGGCTGCCGAACCCTCGATGGCAGCACCATGGCTGTGTTCCAGGCGGTCAAGGCCTTCGAACTGTTCAGCGGCCAAACGGCGGATGCCGGGCGGATGCAGGCACACTTCGCCGGCATGGGGACTTGAAGCGGCCCGCCGGATGATGAAGCGGGCTTGCCTGCGCTTATGCAACAGTGCCCTCAGGCCTTGATATAGCGCAGCACCGCCTCGCACAGCATCTGCTTGTGCCGCTGCTTCACCGCTTCATCGGACAGGTCGACCTCGAAGATCTCGCTGATGGTGTGCCGGTTGGACACCCGGTAGAAACTGAACGAGCTCATCAGCATGTGCAGGTCGAGCACTTCGATGCCGGGGCGGAACACGCCCTCCTCTTCCCCGCGACGCAATACTTGGCCCAGCGCCTCCAGCACCTGGCCGCTCATCTCGCGGATCACGGGTGCTTGCTTGACGTATTCGCCGTAGTGGATGTTCTCGGTACTGACGATGCGCACGAAATCGACATTGCGGTCGTGGTGGTCGAAGGTGAACTCCACCAGGCGGCGGATAGCCGTTTCGGCCGGCAGTGATTCGAGCTCCAGGCTGTGCTCGGTACGGCGGATGTCGCCGTAGAGCTTGACCAGGACCTCGAGGTAGAGCTGCTCCTTGCTGCCGAAGTAGTAATAGATCATGCGCTTGGAGGTGGCGGTGCGTTCGGCGATGGCGTCGACGCGGGCACCGGCCAGCCCTTGCTGGACGAACTCGGTGATGGCGGCCTGGAGGATGTCCTCGCGCGTTTTCTCGGGGTTGTTCTTGCGCGCCTTGCGCACCCCCTCTATTTCGGGCTGACCGAGGCTGACTACGGAATCACTCATACCGACTCACAGGCTGTTATAGGAATGAGGCGATTATCCGTGACCCGGCCGGCGCAGGGAAGCCCGCAGCGGCCGGGGCTGTCTCAGAGCACCGGTTTGCGCGCCGCGCCGCTGCGTGTCTTGGCCATCGCTGCCAGGCGCACCGCGACATTGGCGGCGCCGTAGCCAAGGTAACCGTTCTTGCGCTGGATGATCTCGAAGAAGAACCGCGCCTCGAACGGCTCGGTGTACACGTGGAACAACTCACCGCCCTGGGCATCACGATCGTAGAGCACGTTGTAGTAGGCCAGCTCGCTGAGGAACTCGTCGCTGAAGTCGAAGCGCGCCGCCAGGTCATCGTAGTAATTGAGCGGGATTTCCAGCAGCGGCACCCCGGCCTCCTTGGCGCGCGTCACCTCGCTGAAGATGTCCTCGCAGGAAAAGGCAATGTGGTGCACGCCCGAGCCGCGGTAGCTGGATAACGCATGGGCGATGGCAGTGTTGCGGTTCTCCGAGATGTTCAGCGGCAAACGCGCCGAGCTGCACTGGCTGCGCAGGGCCCGGCTCTTGACCAGGCCGTAGGGATCGGGGAGCACCACCTCGTCGTCGGCTTCGAAATCGAACAGACTTTTGTAGAACAACACCCAGCTGTCCAGGGATTCGGCCGGCAGCGCCAAGGCCATGTGGTCAATGCGCTGCAGCCCGCCGGCGGCGCGGGCATTGCTGTCGAGGTTGAAGTCGGTGTCGTAGATGGTCTGGCCTGCGCCGGCCTGTTCAACGAGGTAGATCAGGCTGCCATCCGGCGCGCGCACCGCGGGCACTTCACGCTCGTTCGGGCCGACCAGGCCACGATAGGGCTGGCCCCGGTAACCACAGGCACGCTGCAGGGCCGCCTGACCGTCCTTGACCCGCAAGGCGGTGGCGCACAACGAAGGGCCGTGGGACTCGAAGAAGTTATGGGCAAAGGAATACGGCTCGGCATTGAGCACGATATTGATGTCGCCCTGGCGCAGCAGGCTCACCGCCTTGGTGCGGTGCTGGCCAGCCGGGGCGAAGCCCAGGCGCTTGAGCCAGCCGCCCAGGCGCGCGCCGACGGCCTCATCGACGGCAAATTCCAGGAACTCCACGCCGTCGTAATGGCCGGCCGGCGGTGGGCTGAACAGCACGCCCGGCTCGACGGCCTGCCCTTCCTGCGCCAGGCGCAGGCCGGTCTTCTCTTCCAGGTAGAGCAGCGAGCGAAGACCATCGGCGGCATTCTGTCGCGGCGGCGCGGCGCGAAAGCCATCGTTGAAAATTTCCAGCGACAGCGGTCCGCGGTAGCCGGTGCTGAGGATCGGCGCGAGGAAGCCCGCCAGGTCCATTTCGCCTTGGCCGGGGAAGCAGCGGAAGTGGCGGCTCCACTCCAGCACGTCCATCGCCAGGATCGGCGCGTCGGCCATCTGCACGAAGAAGATCTTCTCGCCGGGGATGTCTTTGATAGCGCTCGGGTCGCCCTTGAGCGACAGGGTATGGAAGCTGTCGAGGATCACCCCCAGGGCCGTGTGGTCGGCCTGGCGCACCAGGTTCCAGCACTGCTGGTAGGTGTTGACATGCCGGCCCCAGGCCAGCGCCTCGTAGCCGATCCGCAGGCCCCGCGCCCCGGCATGCTCGGCCAGCAGGCGCAGGTCGTCGACCAGCAACTGCTCATCCCCGAGGGCATCGGGTTGCACGTTGCTGCAGACCAGGACCAGGTCGGTGCCCAGCTCCTGCATCAGGTCGAACTTGCGCTCGGCGCGGTCGAGGTTTTTCTGCAGGCGGTCGCGCCGGCAGCCTTCAAAATCACGGAATGGCTGGAACAGCGTGATGGCAATGCCGAGGTCGGCGCACATCTGGCGGATTTCGCGCGGGCTGCCGGCGTAATACAAAAGGTCGTTCTCAAAGATCTCGACCCCGTCGAAGCCGGCGGCAGCGATGGCTTCGAGCTTTTCCGGCAGGGTCCCGCTGAGGGACACGGTGGCAATGGAACGCTGCATGCTGGAGTTCCTTGTTATAGGGCGCAGGCGCCGGGCCTGCGCCGGGAAGATGGGCATTGCCGCTGACGGCACAGCGCCCGAAAACCTTGCGGGTTCCTGGCATGATCGATTATTCGCGGGTAAAGTCGCCCCAGCAATTCAAATTGTACGGAACAGTTAGTTTTCTGTTCGATTATCGAACGGAAGCGAATCCAGCGAATTGACCCTATTTCGACCGGTGCGCAACCATTGAACTCAATTGCAGGCAATACGACCGGTGCCTCTTTGCCCCCGGTCATTCGGCAGTTCCTGCGATGGCAAGCCCACTGGCACGACATAATAAGTTCAATAAAACGGGTACCGACTCATGCTCAGAACCATCGCCCTGCAGACCGCACCTGCTCGTTCGTCTTCCTTACGACACTCGACATCCCGATCGCGATCCATCGCCCCGTCGCGCTGACCGCATCCGCACCAGACCGGCCAGCGCACCCTGGCAGCCTTTGGGCCCGCGCGGTGCGTGCAGGTTCGGTGACTAACAAAAACAACGGAGACAACGATGGCTACGTCCAGCTCCCAAGCCAAGAAAGCAACCGCCAGCGGATGGATCGGCTCGGCACTCGAGTACTACGACTTCTTTATCTACGCCCAAGCGGCGGCGCTGATCTTCCCGCAGATCTTCTTCCCCTCCACTGACCCGAAGATGGCCATCGTCGCCTCGCTGGCCACCTACGGGGTCGGTTACCTGGCCCGTCCCGTGGGCGCTTTCGTGCTCGGCCACTGGGGCGACACCCGCGGACGCAAGAACGTCCTGCTGCTGTGCATGTTCCTGATGGGCCTCTCGACCATGGCCGTGGGCCTGCTGCCGACCTACCACGACATCGGCATGCTTGCGCCGGCCTTGCTGGTGGTCCTGCGCCTGGTGCAGGGCTTCGCGGTAGCCGGGGAAATCTCCGGAGCCAGTTCCATGATCATGGAGCATGCACCCTTCGGCCGGCGCGGCTACTACGCCAGCTATACCCTGCAAGGCGTGCAGGCCGGCCAAGTGATGGCCGCCGCGGTGTTCCTGCCGCTGGCCTACTTCATGCCCAGCGAGGCCTTCAATGAATGGGGCTGGCGCATTCCGTTCCTGATGAGCGCCGTGGTCCTGATTGCCGGCTTCATCATCCGCCGTGAGGTCCACGAGACCCCGGCATTCGTCAAGGAAGAGAGCCAGCAGAAGGTCGCCAAGTCGCCGATCAGCGAGGCCTTCCGCTACAGCTGGAAGTGTATGGTACTGGTGATGTTCATGTCGCTGATGAACGTGATCCCGGTGGTGGCCACCATCTTCGGCGCGGCCTATGCGGTGCAGCCAGCCTACGGCATCGGCTTCGACAAGAGCGTGTACCTGTGGATCCCGGTGGTGGGCAACATCGTCGCCGTACTGGTGATCCCGTTCGTTGGCAACCTCTCGGACAAGATCGGTCGTCGCCCGACCATGATCGCCGGCTGCCTGGGCTCCGGCCTGCTGGCCTTCGTCTACCTCTATGCGATCAGCATCCAGAGCGTACCGCTGGCCTTCGCCACCTCGATCCTCATGTGGGGCATGGCCTACCAAGGCTACAACGCGGTGTTCCCAAGCTTCTATCCGGAGCTGTTCCAGACCCGCTACCGCGTCTCGGCCATGTCCATTTCGCAGAACATTGGCACCATGCTCACGGCCATGCTGCCAGCGCTGTTCGCCACCGTCGCCCCGCCCGGCTCCGACAACATCCCCGTGGTGATTGGCAGCCTGGCATTGTTCATCACCTGCATCTGTGCCTTCGCCGCCTACCTTGCCCCCGAAACCCACCGCATGGCGATGGAGGATCTGGGCAATCCGGATGCACGGCCGATGGAGAAGGCGGTGTACGAAGCCAGCCGCAACGACAGCCTGCGAGTGCTCCCTCATTGACCTGAGTGGATTGGTACGAAGGGCTCCGTCAGGGGCCTTTCGTGCATAAACGCAAACCGCAGCCGCTTATCTACGCCGCTGCATCCACGCCGCGCCCAGCCCGCTCAGGCAGATGATGGCGATACCCACCTGGCTGGTGGTGTCCGGCACCTGACCAAAGATCAACAACCCCAGCAGCCCGGCGAAGACGATCTGGCAGTAGCCGAAGGGCGCCAGCAACGCCGGGGCGGCGTGGCGGAAGGCTTGGGTCAGCAGCAAGTGCGCAGTCATGCCGCAACCGCCCAAGGCCAGCATCAGCACGCCATGCTCAAGGCTCGGCAGTTGCCAGAAAAACGGCACCAGCGCGCTCATCACCAGGGTGTTGCACAGCCCAGCGAGGAAGTTGCTGGTGGTCGGACTGTCATGGGCAGCCAGCTTGCGCGTGAGCACCTGGTACAGGCAGAACCCCACGGCCGAACCGAAGGGGAAAAGAATCGCCGCGGTAAACACGGCCCCTCCAGGATGCACGACAACCACCACCCCGACAAACCCCATCACCACCGCCGCCCATTGCCCCAGGGTGACCTGCTCCTTGAGCAGCGGCACCGACAAGGCGGTGACCAGCACCGGGGCAAGGAAGTTGACGGCCGTGGCTTCGGCCAGCGGCAGGTACTGCAGGCCAGCGGTGAACAGCAGGCTGGTGCTGAGCAGGCTCAGGGCCCGCAGCAACTGCAGCAGCGGACGCCGGGTCCGCAGCACGCGCAAGCCTGCCTGAGGCAGGAAGATCCCTGCCATCAGCAAGGTATGCACCAGATAACGGGCCCAGACCACCATGATCACCGGGTAGAGGCCACCGAGGAATTTGGACAAGGCGTCATGACTGGCAAACAGGAAGGTGGCCATCATTACCAGCAGGATACCGCGCAGCGGTTGGTTGACTCCGGATAACGGTGTACTGGAACTCATGGCGTACTCGAAAAGTGGCGCGGGTGCCGGTGTTGACGGCTCGGACAATTGGAACAGTATCTTCTGACCTCTGGCATGAGGCGGCGATATGCTTGCGTTCGCTGATCGACCACTTTCAATGCAAGTCGCTGGCCAGCGGCCCCGTCCCCTGGAAAGAATGGCCGCAACCTCCAGGCGATGGCCTGGCCATGGCTACTTACCTTAGCCCATCACGGGCAGATGTTACTGCTCTGAACAAGGCGCTGCGTAGGCACAGGATCAATACCGAGCAAGGCCTGACCACGCCTTGCCAAAGCCAGTGGGCCTGCCCGATGAAAGGCGATGAGCGCACCCGCGTGGTGCCTCAGGCCCTGAAACTGGACTACAGCTGACCGCATGGCGCACGGCGGCGCGGCTGCACTCTCCCCCGCAACCACCGTTCAGCCGTCTTCCATGGAGATCTGCTCGACGGTTTTCAGGCGCTGCCGGCCGGCGGGTTCACACGTTTTCTATGGCCGGGGATAGCGGCGGCGAAGAGGTGGGATTGCCTGAAGCGGGCTTGCCCGCGAAGCGCCGCGTGGCGGCGCTCGGTCTCGAGAGTGCCACAACCCCGAGACAAGCACGGATCAACCCGGCGTGTTCCTGAAGCCGCCTGAGGTCACTCCTGGCTACCTTCGAACCACGCCAGCTTCTCGCGCAACTGCACCACTTCGCCCACGATCACCAGGGTCGGGGCATGCACTTCATGCTGGGCCACCAGTTCTGGCAGGTTGGCCAGGGTCCCGGTGAACACCCGCTGGTTGCGCGTGGTGCCCTGTTGTACCAGCGCCGCCGGCGTAGACGCCGCCCGACCATGGCGGATCAGTTCGGCACAGATGGTCGGCAGACCAACCAGGCCCATGTAGAACACCAGGGTCTGGGCCGGCGCCACCAGGTCATTCCAAGGCAGGTTGCTGGTGCCGTCCTTGAGGTGACCGGTGACGAAGCGCACCGACTGGGCATAGTCGCGGTGGGTCAGCGGGATGCCGCCATAGGCGGAGCAACCGCTGGCCGCGGTAATGCCAGGGACCACCTGGAAGGGAATTCCTTCCTCGGCCAGCTCTTCGATCTCTTCGCCACCACGGCCAAAGATGAAGGGATCGCCACCCTTCAGGCGCAGCACACGCTTACCCTGACGGGCCAGATCGACCAGCAGGCGGTTGATCTGGTCTTGGGGCACGGCATGCTCGGCGCGGCGCTTGCCGACATAGATGCGCTCGGCATCGCGCCGGCACATCTCGATGATCGCGGGCGCGACCAGGCGGTCGTAGAGCACCACGTCGGCCTGCTGCATCAGGCGCAGGGCGCGGAACGTCAGCAGGTCCGGATCACCCGGGCCGGCACCGACCAGATACACCTCGCCAGCCTGCTGGCTCGGCGCGCCATCGACCTTGGCCTGCAACAGGCGCTCGGCTTCGGCGCCCTGCCCGGCCAACTGGCGCTCGGCGATCGGACCCTGGAACACATCCTCCCAGAACCCGCGACGCTGGTTGACGTCCGGGTACAGCGCCTTGACCTTGTGGCGAAAGCGCGCGGCCAGGCCGGCCAGCTCGCCGTAGGCCGATGGAATCCAGGCCTCCAGCTTGGCGCGGATCAGCCGTGCCAGCACCGGCGCATCGCCGCCACTGGACACCGCGACGACCAGAGGCGAACGGTCGACGATGGCCGGGAAGATCACCGTGCACAGCGCCGGAGCGTCCACCACATTGACCGGCAGGCTGCGCTGCTGGGCATCGGCGGACACCTGGGCGTTGAGCGACGGGTCATCGGTAGCGGCAATCACCAGGCGACACCCGTCGAGGTCAATCGCCTGATAACCGCGGATGCGCACCTCACCGCCGCCCTCACGGGCAAGCGTGGCCAGCTGGTCGTCGACGTCTGGCGCGACCACGCGCAGCGCGGAGCCGGCGTCGGCCAGCAAGCGCGCCTTGCGCAGGGCGATCTCGCCGCCGCCAACGACCAGCACGCGGCTGCCCTGCAGCTTGTGGAACAGCGGCAGGTAATCCATTTAGCCGATCACCTCAAGGCCGCCCATGTAGGGCTTGAGTACCTCAGGCACACGGATCGAGCCGTCGGCCTGCTGGTAGTTCTCCAGCACCGCCACCAACGTACGACCGACCGCCAGGCCGGAACCGTTGAGGGTGTGCACCAGTTCCGGCTTGCCGGTTTCCGGGTTGCGCCAGCGGGCTTGCATGCGGCGGGCCTGGAAGTCACCGCAGTTGGAGCACGAGGAGATCTCGCGGTACTTGTCCTGGCTCGGCACCCAGACTTCGAGGTCGTAAGTCTTGACCGCGCTGAAGCCCATGTCGCCGGTGCACAGGGCCAGCACGCGGTACGGCAGCTCCAAGGCCTGGAGTACGCGCTCGGCATTGGCGGTCAGGCCTTCCAAGGCTTCCATGGACTTGCCCGGCTCGACGATCTGGACCATCTCGACCTTGTCGAACTGGTGCTGGCGGATCATGCCGCGGGTATCGCGGCCCGAGGCACCGGCTTCGCTACGGAAGCACGGGGTATGGGCGACGAACTTGATCGGCAGTGCCTTGGCGTCGAGGATCTCGCCGGCGACGATGTTGGTCAGCGACACTTCCGCGGTCGGGATCAGGTAGAAGTCGGCCTCGCCTTCACGGCTGATCTTGAACAGGTCTTCCTCGAACTTGGGCAGCTGGCCGGTGCCCTGCAGGGCCGGGGCCTGGACCAGGTACGGGGTGTAGGCCTCCTCGTAGCCATGCTCGCTGGTGTGCAGGTTGATCATGAACTGCGCCAGGGCGCGGTGCAGGCAGGCGATCGGACCGCGCAGCAGGGCGAAACGGGCGCCCGACAGCTTGGCCGCGGTCTCGAAGTCCAGGCCACCGCTCAGCTCGCCCAGGGCCACGTGATCCTTGACCTCGAAGTCGAACTGGCGCGGCGTGCCCCAGCGACGCACTTCGACGTTGGCGTCTTCGTCGGCACCGACCGGCACACTGGCGTCCGGCAGGTTGGGAATGCCCAGCACGATGGCGTCCAGCTCGGCCTGGATGCCATCCAGTTCGGTCTTGCCGCTGGCCAGCTCGCCGGCCATGCGCTCGACATCGGCCATCAGCGGGGCGATGTCCTCGCCACGGGCCTTGGCCTGGCCGATGGACTTGGAACGGGCGTTACGCTCGGCCTGCAGTTGCTCGGTGCGGGTCTGCACCGACTTGCGGCGCTCTTCCAGGGATTCGATGCGCGCGACATCCAGGCTGAAGCCACGGGAGGCCAGGCGGTCCGCCACTTCCTGAAGTTGGCCGCGTAACAGTTTGGAATCGAGCATATCGTTTTCTCGTTGGTTCAGAATTTGGTCAGATAAAGGCCGGCCCAGGTCGCAAGCAGCCCGCCCAATACGCTGGCGGCAGCATAACCGAAGGCCAGCGGCGCCTGCCCGCTTTCGAGCAGGCGCACGGTGTCCAGTGAAAAGGATGAAAAGGTCGTCAGGCCGCCAAGGAAACCGACGATCAGCCCGGCTCGCAGCTCGACCGGTACCAGCGGCCGCTGCAGGAACAGGCCGTAGAGCAGGCCGATCAGCAGGCAGCCGATCAAATTGACCGCAAGCGTACCGAGATAGAAGTGTCGTGGCCAGTGAGCGCTGACCCAATTGGCGGTGGCAAAGCGCAGCAGGGTGCCGGCAATGCCGCCAGCGCTGACCGCGGCAACAAGGGCGATCAAGGTTTTCTCCGTTGTCTTGGGCTGTTGCGATCCAGTTCGGCCAGATGCCGTAACTTCTCGCCGATCTTCAGTTCCAGGCCGCGCGGCACCGGCTGGTAGTAAGGGCGTGGCGCAAGCTGGTCGGGGAAATAGTCTTCACCGGCGGCGTAGCCTTCCGGCTCGTCGTGGGCATAACGGTATTGCTCGCCATAGCCTAATTGCTTCATCAGTTTGGTCGGCGCATTGCGCAGGTGCAACGGTACTTCGAGGGAGCCGTGTTCCGCGGCCTCGCGCATGGCGGTCTTGAAGCCCATGTACACCGCATTGCTCTTCGGCGCGCAGGCCAGGTAGGTGATGGCCTGGGCCACCGCCAGTTCGCCTTCCGGGCTGCCGAGGCGCTCCTGCACATCCCAGGCCGCCAGGCACAGGCTCAGGGCCCGGGGATCGGCGTTGCCGATGTCCTCGCTGGCCATGCGCACCACGCGCCGGGCAATATACAACGGGTCGCAGCCACCATCGAGCATGCGTGCGTACCAGTACAGCGCACCGTCCGGGTTGGAGCCGCGCACCGACTTGTGCAGCGCCGAAATCTGGTCGTAGAAGGCTTCGCCGCCCTTGTCGAAACGCCGGCGGCTGTCACCGAGCAGGCTCTGCAGCAACTCGACGCCGATCTCGCCGCCGTCCTCGGCCAAATCCGAGGCGTTCTCCAGGAAGTTGAGCATGCGCCGGCCATCGCCGTCGGCGGCGGCCATGAGCATCTTGAACGCCTCGTCACCCACGCGCAGCTGGCGCTTGCCCAAGCCGCGCTCTTCACTCAGTGCGCGGTCGACCAACTTGCGCAGCGCCGCTTCGTCCAGGCTCTTGAGCACGTAGACCCGCGCTCGCGAGAGCAAGGCGTTGTTCAGTTCGAACGAGGGGTTTTCGGTGGTGGCGCCGATGAAGATCAGCGTGCCGTCTTCGACGAAGGGTAGGAAGGCATCCTGTTGCGACTTGTTGAAGCGGTGCACCTCGTCGACGAAGAGAATGGTGCGACGACCGTACTGCGCGGCCTGCTGCTTGGCCACCTCCACCGCCTGACGGATCTCCTTGACGCCGGCCAGCACGGCCGAGACCGTCTCGAAATGTGCATCGCAAAACTGCGCCAGCAACCGCGCCAGGGTGGTCTTGCCGACTCCGGGCGGGCCCCAGAAGATCATCGAATGCAGCGCGCCCTGCTCCAGCGCCTCACGCAGCGGCTTGCCGCGCGCCAGCAAGTGCTCCTGGCCCACGTACTCGCCCAGGTTGGCCGGGCGCAGGCGCGCGGCCAGGGGCTGGGCAACGGGTTCGCTTCGAAACAGGTCCATGGCGGCTCTATGACCTCATTATTCCTGGATGACGTCGGCGCCTTCCGGGACCTTGAACTGGAACTTGCTCGCCGGGATCGCCTCGTTGGCCTTGACCCCGTTGAACAGGATGTTGGTGCGCTGGCCAACGCTGTCGATCAACTGCATGTCGTTGATCAGGCCACTGCGAAACGACACGCGCAGGGAATCGAACAGGGTGTCCTTGGTCTTGGGCTTCAAGGTGAAGTCCATCACGTTGCCTTGCTCCTTGGACGTGATGTCGAAGCTTTCACTGATCTTCGAGACGTCGCCCGACAGCAGCAGTGCCGGTGTCTGGTTCAGGCGCGCGTCCAGCTTCTTGACGGTAGCCTGCTCAAGATCCGGGTCCCACAGGGTTACCCTATTGCCATCGGACACCACCACTTGCTCCTGCGGCGCATCGGTGTGCCAGTAGAACAGGCCCGGACGCTTGACCGCCATCTGGCCCTGGGTTTCCTGCAGGCTGGTGCCGCTGGCGTCCAGGGTCAGCTGGGAGAAACGGGCGGTGATGGTCTGTGACTTTTCCAGCAGCTGGGTCAGGCGCGCCACGTCTTTTTCATCGGCATGGACGGCGAAGGGCGCCATGACCATGGCAGAAACCAACAGCATGCGAATCGCGCGCATGGGAATCCTCGTTGTGCAGTAAAAGGGCCGGGCGCCGCCATTGGCACCCGGCAAGGTGATCATCAATCGCGCGGGCCACCCGGGGCAATCACTTCCCGCGAGCCGTTGCTGTTCATGGGGGTGACCACGCCGGCCATCTCCATCGACTCGATCATCCGCGCGGCGCGGTTGTAGCCGATCTTCAGCTTGCGCTGCACCGCGGAAATCGACGCGCGCCGGCTTTCCAGCACGAACTGCACGGCCTCGTCGTAGAGCGCATCGGCCTCGGGGTCATCACCGTCGCCACCGCCGCCGCCACCGTCGAAGCCGCTGCCGGCCTCCTCGACGCCGCTGAGGATGTCCTCGTTGTAGTCCGGCGCCCCGCGCTGCTTCCACGCCTCGACCACACGGTGCACCTCGTCGTCGGAGACGAAGGCACCATGGACACGGATCGGCAGGCTGGTACCCGGCGGCATGTAGAGCATGTCACCATGGCCGAGCAGCTGTTCGGCGCCACCCTGGTCGATAATGGTCCGCGAGTCGATCTTGCTCGACACCTGGAAGGCCATGCGGGTCGGGATGTTGGCCTTGATCAGGCCGGTGATCACGTCCACCGATGGGCGCTGCGTGGCGAGGATCAGGTGGATACCGGCTGCCCGCGCCTTCTGGGCGATACGGGCGATCAGTTCTTCGACCTTCTTGCCGACGATCATCATCATGTCGGCGAACTCGTCGACCACCACCACGATGGTGGGCAGGGTCTTGAGCAGTGGCGGCACATCATCCATGCTTTCGCGCTTGAACATCGGATCGAAGAGCGGCTCGCCGGCTTCTTCCGCGTCCTTGACCTTGCGGTTGAAGCCAGCCAGGTTACGCACGCCCATGGCCGCCATCAGCTTGTAGCGCCGCTCCATCTCGGCCACGCTCCAGCGCAGGGCGTTGGCGGCGTCCTTCATGTCGGTGACCACCGGGCAGAGCAGGTGCGGAATACCCTCGTAGATCGACAACTCGAGCATCTTCGGGTCGATCATGATCAGCTTGGCGTCTTCCGGGCCTGCCTTGAACAGGATCGAAAGAATCATCGCGTTGACCCCCACCGACTTGCCGGAGCCGGTGGTACCGGCCACCAGCAGGTGCGGCATCTTGGCCAGGTCGGTGATCACCGGCTTGCCGCCGATGTCATGGCCCAAGGCCATGGTCACTGGCGACTTGGCTTCGTCGTACTGGGCCGACGACAGCACTTCGGAGAAGCGCACGATCTGCCGGTCTTCGTTGGGGATCTCGATGCCCACGGTGGTCTTGCCCGGGATCACCTCGACCACGCGCACGCTGGTCACCGCCAGGGAACGCGCCAGGTCCTTGGCCAGGTTGGCGATACGGCTGACCTTGACCCCGGCCGCTGGCTGGATCTCGTAGCGGGTGATCACCGGCCCCGGGTGGATCGAGTCGACCGACACCTCGACGCCGAACTCCTTGAGCTTGATCTCCAGCAGATTGCCCACGCCGGCCAGGGATTCGGGCGAATAGTTGACCTTCTTGGCTTCGGCAGGATCGAGGATCGAGATCGGCGGCAGCGTGCCTTGGACGGCGCTGTCGACGAACTGCGGGGCCGGCTTTTCCTTGACCAGGCGCTTGACCGGCTCGGGTGCGCTGGCCGCGGCCGGCATGATCACCGGGGCCACCCTGGCTACCGGCGCTGCTGGCGCAGGCGCTGGAGCGGGCGCCGACACCGATGGCTGGACGCGCTCGGCCACGGGCTTGGCGGTGGGTGGATCGCGGTCGGTGAGGCGCTCGCGGAGCTTGACCGGCTCGCGCTTGTCGGCCGCCTTCGGGGTGGCCGCCTCGTAGTCATCGACCTCGCGCAACTGCGCCACCAGGCGCTTGCGCTCGTTGCGCGCGGCCCACCAACGGTGGGCGGCGCCCTGCACCAGCTCGAACAGGTCAAGGGTGATCTTGCCGGTGAGGTCCATGACCTTGAACCACGACAGGTCGGTGAATACGGTCAGGCCGAACAGGAACAGGGCGATGAACACCAGCGTGCTGCCCTGCACGTTCAAGAGGCTCTTGGCCAGGTCGCCCAGGCTCTCGCCCAGGGCGCCGCCAGCGGAAAACGGCATGCTCTCGGGCGGATGGAAATGGATATGCGCCAGGGCCGCGCCCGACAGTACCAGAAATACCAGGCCGATCAGCCGCCAGGAAAACAGCCAACCGCTCCACTGCCACGGCTGGTGCCGTTCACGGAAGATCTGCCAAGTCTTGATCGCCAGCAGCAAGGGGAAGATGTAGGCGAAGAAGCCCAGGACCATGAACAGGACGTCGGCGAAATAGGCCCCGGCACGGCCGGCGGCGTTCTGCACCTGCTCGACGTTGCTGGTGTGGCTGAAGCCGGGATCGGCCGTGTCATAGGTCAACAGGGCCATCCACAAGTACAGGCACAAGGCGCCAATGGCGATCAGCGCGCCTTCCTTGAGACGGTAGTGCAACTGCTGGCGCCAGAGCGGCACGGGCAATGGGGGTGGCGTTGCGGTGGATTTCTTCAAAACGCGTCTATTCCTGCGCGTGGTGCGCGTCCAACAGTGATCGACCCAGATGAACAGTCAACGAATCACTACTTTTAACATTACTGCCCGCCTGCCGCCATGGCAGCACGCCCGATTGAGGCGTGGACGGGGCCAGATTCACAGGTGCAATTTGAGCATGCATTGCGTTTCGTGACAAAGGCTTATGCTGTGTTTTTACACAGTTGTCATGGAACATGGGTCCCGGCCGACGATCGCTTCACAAACAACGAACACCCAAGCGTGGGAAATCGCAACCTTAGAAACCCGCTCCCGGGGAGTTAGGACCACAATTGTTGACCTGGGTTTCCGACAGCGCCATGCTGAACCCTCCTCCCCTCCCCTTCCGCTAAGACGATGCTGACCTGGCTGACCCGTGACTCCCTGACCTTCCCCGCCCTGGAAAAGGCCCTGCACGACCCCAACGGGCTCCTTGCCGCAGGCGGCGACCTCAGCGCCGACCGCCTGGTGCAAGCCTACCGGCATGGTTGTTTCCCCTGGTACCAGGACGGCCAGCCGATTCTTTGGTGGTCGCCCGACCCGCGCACGGTGTTGTTTCCCGATGAGCTGCACGTCTCGCGCTCGCTGGCCAAGCTGTTGCGACAGGGTCGCTACCAGGTCAGTTTCGACAGTGACTTCGCCGCGGTGATCCAAGCGTGCGCCGCGCCCCGCGACTACGCCGACGGCACCTGGATCACCGACAACATGCAGTCTGCCTACCTTGAGCTGTACCGGCGCGGCATCGCCCATTCGGTGGAGGTGCGCCTGGACGGCACGCTGGTCGGTGGCCTCTATGGCCTGGCCATGGGCCGGCTGTTCTTCGGCGAGTCCATGTTCAGCCGCGCCGACAACGCGTCCAAGGTCGGCTTCGTAACCCTGGTCGAGCACCTGCGCGAGGCGGGCTTCGTGCTCATCGATTGCCAGATGCCGACTCACCACCTGCACAGCTTTGGCGCCCGCGGCATCAGTCGCGTCGCTTTCGCCGATTACCTCGCCCGCTACCTGGACGAACCCAACACAGCGACCTGGTCTGGCTAGGCGAGTTTTCCCAGCTGGCTTACACTTAGAGGCAAAGTCTTGCCGAGGGGTTGATCATGACAGAGCTGGCGCGGTTGAAGTTCTATGCCACTCAGCCCCATTCCTGCAGTTACCTGCCCGAGGAACAGGCCACTACGCTGTTCCTCGACCCCAGTCAGCCGATGGATGTGCACGTGTACGCCGATCTTTCGGAAATGGGCTTTCGTCGCAGTGGCGATCATCTGTACCGGCCGCATTGCCAGAACTGCAACGCCTGTGTGCCAGCGCGCATCCCCGCGGCGCGCTTCATTCCCAATCGCCAGCAGCGGCGCATTCTCAAGCGTAATGCCGACCTGACCGTCACTGCGGCGCGCCCGGCCTTCAAGGAAGAATACTTCGACCTGTACCGCCGCTACATCGAGCAACGCCACGCCGACGGCGACATGTACCCGCCTAGCCGCGACCAGTTCTCCACCTTCCTGGTCAGGGACCTGCCCTTCTGCTGGTTCTACGAGTTCCGCCTGGAGGGGCGCCTGCTCGCGGTGGCGGTCAGCGACCTGCTGCCCAATGGCCTGTCGGCGGTCTACACCTTCTACGAGCCGGACGAGGAGCGGCGCAGCCTCGGCCGCTACGCGATCCTCTGGCAGATCACCCATGCGCTACGCCAGGACCTGGAGGCCGTGTACCTGGGCTACTGGATCAAAAACTGCAAGAAAATGAACTACAAGACCCAATACCGCCCTATCGAGCTGCTGATCAACCAGCGCTGGGTGACCCTCAACTGAAAGCATTGGCTTGAACGGCAGATTTCGGGCATAATTCACGCCACTTTTTTTGCCCGGTGCAGTCGTGTGTCGGGCCATCACTGGATACCGAGGGCTTTACTGCATGTCGAAAGAAGACAGCTTCGAAATGGAAGGCACTGTCGTCGACACCCTGCCCAACACCATGTTCCGCGTGGAGTTGGAAAACGGGCACGTCGTTACCGCGCACATCTCCGGAAAGATGCGCAAGAACTACATCCGAATTCTCACTGGCGACAAGGTCCGCGTCGAGCTGACGCCGTATGACCTGAGCAAAGGCCGCATCACCTACCGCGCCCGTTAAGCTCCAGCCATGAAAAAGCCCGGCCATGTGCCGGGCTTTTTTGTGGGTACTGCCTATTGCAACGTGGGGCCGCTGCGCGACCCCCTCAGGCTTACGCCATCTCCGCCGTGGTTTCGAAATCGAACACCAGTTCGTCATCGCGAATGTCCACATGCACCACGCCACCGTGCTCGGCCAGCTCCCCGAACAGGATCTCTTCGGCCAGGGGCCGCTTGATCTTGTCCTGAATCAGCCGCGCCATGGGCCGCGCGCCCATCTGGGCATCGTAGCCACCGGCTGCCAGCCAGCTACGCGCCGCATCGCTCACTTCCAACAACACGCGCTTGTCTTCCAGCTGCGCTTGAAGCTCGATGAGGAACTTGTCCACCACGCTCTTGATCGTCTCGTGGCTGAGGCGGCCGAACTGGATGATGGTATCCAGTCGGTTGCGGAACTCCGGCGTGAAGCTCTTCTTGATGACTTCCATGGCATCGGACGTGTGGTCCTGCTGGGTGAAGCCGATCGAGGCCCGCGCGGCGGTTTCAGCGCCGGCGTTGGTGGTCATGATCAGGATTACGTTGCGGAAGTCTGCCTTGCGCCCATTGTTGTCGGTCAGGGTACCGTGGTCCATTACCTGCAGCAGCAGGTTGAAGACTTCCGGATGGGCCTTCTCGATTTCATCGAGCAGCAGTACGCAGTGCGGCTGCTTGGTGATGGCCTCGGTCAGCAAGCCACCCTGGTCGAACCCAACATAGCCCGGCGGCGCACCGATCAGGCGCGACACAGTGTGTCGCTCCATGTACTCGGACATGTCGAAGCGCACCAGCTCTACACCCAGCGCCTTGGCCAGCTGCCGTGCCGCTTCGGTCTTGCCGACCCCGGTCGGGCCGGAGAACAGGAACGAACCGACCGGCTTGTCAGGCGCCTTGAGGCCGGCACGGGACAGCTTGATGGCGGTAGCCAGCGAGTCGATGGCAGGATCCTGCCCGAACACCGTCAGCTTCAGGTCGCGCTCCAGGTTACGCAGCAGTTCCTTGTCGGAGCTGGAGACGTGCTTTGGCGGAATCCGCGCGATCTTGGCAACGATATCCTCGACCTGGGCGACATCGATGCGCTTGGCACGCGAGGCCTCCGGCTGCAGGCGCTGGTAGGCGCCAGCTTCGTCGATGACGTCGATGGCCTTGTCCGGCATGTGCCGATCATTGATGTAGCGCGAGGCCAACTCGGCGGCAGCGCGTAGCGCCTCGTCGCTGTACTCGATGTTGTGGTGGCTCTCGAACCGGCCCTTCAAGCCCCTCAGGATGCCGACGGTGTCTTCCACCGAGGGCTCGGAAACATCGACCTTCTGGAAACGCCGCGCCAAGGCCCGGTCTTTCTCGAAGATGCCGCGAAATTCCTGGAAGGTGGTCGAGCCGATGCAGCGGATATCACCCGAGGACAGCAGCGGCTTGAGCAGGTTGGAGGCATCCATCACCCCGCCGGAGGCAGCGCCGGCACCGATGATGGTGTGAATCTCGTCGATGAACAGGATCGCCTGAGGACGCTTGCGCAGCTCGCCGAGCAGCGCCTTGAAGCGCTTCTCGAAATCGCCGCGGTACTTGGTGCCGGCCAGCAGTGCACCGAGGTCCAGCGAATAGACCACGCTCTGGGCCAGCAGGTCAGGCACCTGGCCATCGACGATGCGCTTGGCCAGGCCTTCGGCAATGGCTGTCTTGCCGACCCCGGCCTCGCCCACCAGCAGCGGATTGTTCTTGCGGCGCCGGGCAAGGATCTGCGCGACACGCTCGACTTCCTGCTCACGCCCGACCAACGGGTCGATGCGCCCCTGGCGGGCCAGTTCGTTCAGGTTACTGGCGTAGGCATCCAGTGGATTGCTCGAGGAGGACGCTTCGCCGCCTTCCTCGTCCTGCATGTCCTGGTCGTTTTCCGAATGCTCGCCGTGGCCTGGCACCTTGGAGATGCCATGGGCGATGTAATTGACCACGTCGATGCGGGCCACGCTCTGCTGCTTGAGCAAGAACACGGCCTGGCTTTCCTGTTCGCTGAAGATCGCCACCAGCACATTGGCGCCGGTGACCTCCCGCTTGCCGGAACTCTGCACATGGAACACGGCGCGCTGCAGCACGCGCTGGAAGCCCAGGGTTGGCTGGGTTTCGCGATCCTCGTCATGCACGGGGATCAGCGGCGTAGTGGAGTCGATGAACTCCTGCAGGTCATGCTTGAGCTTGTCGAGGTTCGCGCCACAGGCGCGTAGAACGGTGGCGGCCGCCTCGTTGTCAAGGAGTGCCAACAGCAAGTGTTCGACCGTCATGAATTCATGGCGCTTCGAACGGGCCTCCTTGAAGGCCAGATTGAGGGTGACTTCGAGCTCGCGGTTTAACATAGCTTCACCTCATACCCAAGTGGTCGGCGATTAACCGTCCTTCTCGATTTCACAGAGTAGCGGATGCTGGCTTTCACGGGCGTATTGATTGACCTGCATGGCCTTTGTCTCGGCGATGTCTCGGGTAAACAATCCGCACACTGCCCGTCCCTCGGTATGGACGGCCAGCATGATCTTGGTCGCCAGCTCGCGGTTCAAATTGAAGAACATCTCGAGCACTTCGACGACGAAATCCATCGGCGTGTAGTCATCGTTGAATAAAACCACCTTGTACATCGGTGGCGCCTGCAGGGCCGGCTTGGCCTCCTGTACCGCCAAGCCGGAACCATCGTCCTCATGCGATTGCGGGCGATCCTGATTGAATGTTAGTCGAATCTGGCTGTGTGCATGCATGGAAAGAGTTTCATCATATCGACAGGTTAAGGTTGTGGGTTGACCGCGAAGGCCTACGCCGGAGCGACCGCCGCCTGACCTTGACTATCGGGAAAACGGTGTTACAACCAATAAGAACCCACCGTGGTCGATAAAGATCCGCGCAGTCAACCAGAAATTTTCGCAGGTTCATATGCGGATGGAGTGGATGATACTCCAGTGATGGAGTCCTTTGCAGAGGGATATGAGGATGGCAAGCGGCAAAGTCAAGTGGTTCAACAATGCCAAGGGCTATGGATTCGTCAACGAGGAGGGCAAGACGGATGACCTGTTCGCCCATTATTCAGCCATTCAGATGGACGGCTACAAGACGCTCAAGGCCGGCCAGTCCGTGACCTTCGATATCGTCCAGGGGCCCAAGGGCCTGCATGCGGTCAATATCAGCAATGCGCTCGCCACGATCGACAACGCCACACCGGCCAGCACCGTCGAGGCCTGAACCTTCCTGCCTTGCGCAAGCGTAGAAGCAGCCGGCCAGCCCTTTGGGGCTGACCGGTTTTGTTTGCCTACATGTGCTTGACCAGCGCCTCGCCGAACCCTGCGCTGCCGACCAGCGTCGCGCCGTCCATCAGGCGCTCGAAGTCGTAGGTGACGGTCTTGGCGGCAATCGCACCGTTGGTTCCCTTGATGATCAGGTCGGCGGCCTCGGTCCAGCCCATGTGGCGCAGCATCATTTCGGCCGAGAGGATCACCGAGCCAGGATTGACCTTGTCTTGCCCGGCGTACTTGGGCGCGGTGCCGTGGGTCGCCTCGAACATCGCCACGGTGTCCGACAGGTTGGCACCTGGCGCGATGCCGATGCCGCCGACTTCCGCCGCCAGCGCGTCGGACAGGTAATCACCGTTGAGGTTGAGGGTGGCGATCACATCATACTCGGCCGGGCGCAGGAGGATCTGCTGAAGCATGGCATCGGCGATGGCGTCCTTGACGATCACTTCCCGACCCGTCCTGGGGTTGTTGAACTTCATCCAAGGGCCACCGTCGAGCAGTTGAGCACCGAACTCCTCCTGGGCGACCTCGTAGCCCCAGTCCTTGAAGGCTCCTTCGGTGAACTTCATGATGTTGCCCTTGTGCACCAGGGTCAGCGACTCGCGATCGTTATCCACCACGTACTGCAGGGCCTTGCGCACCAGCCGCCGGGTGCCTTCCCTGGAGACTGGCTTGACGCCGATACCGCAATCCTGGTCGAAACGGATCTTGGTGACACCCATTTCCTCCTTGAGGAACTTGATTACCTTGTTCGCCTCGGGCGAGCCAGCTTTCCACTCGATGCCGGCATAGATGTCCTCGGAGTTCTCGCGGAAGATCACCATGTCGACGTCGCCCGGTTTCTTGACCGGGCTCGGCACGCCTTGGAACCACACGACCGGGCGCAGGCACACATAGAGGTCGAGCTGCTGGCGAAGGGCGACGTTGAGCGAGCGAATACCGCCGCCGACCGGCGTGGTCAACGGCCCCTTGATCGACACCACGTAATCGCGCACCGCATCCAGGGTTTCCTGGGGCAGCCAGGTGTCCTGGTCATAGACCTGAGTGGCCTTCTCGCCGGCGTAGACCTCCATCCAGGCGATCTTGCGCTTGCCGCCGTAGGCTTTCTCTACCGCAGCATCGACCACCCTGATCATCACCGGGCTGACATCGACACCGATGCCATCGCCCTCGATGTACGGAATGATCGGGTTGTCTGGAACGTTGAGCGAATGGTCTGCATTGACAGTGATTTTGGCACCACCTGCCGGAACCTTGATTTTCTGGTATCCCATGCTGCACTCCGCTTTCTTGATGTGATTGGACATCGTGCGATCCACTGAGCCTAAACCAGCTTTTCCCAGCTGCAAGCTTAAAGCTGCAAGGGCGAGCTGCAAGCTGCACGCCGTTCAGCGGCGAACGGGATTTCTGGGCTCATCTTGGGAGGCAGGGCGCTCAGAAGAACTCGAAGCTGACACTGCGCCTGTCTTGCCCCTTGAAGCTTGAGCCGCACCTGCGGCATCACGCCACATTGCCCGTACGTCTTTGGTCTTATAAATGGGCCGATATCACTGGGCCTTGCTGATTAGCCCGAATCGTTTGGTATACTCCGGCCCTGACCGCAGGGTCATCGGGGCGAAACCTTGGAAAATACGGCTCGCCCTCGGCCAGCAATGGCCATGCAAGCCTGGGCTGTTACCGCAGTTCAGCCGTTTGACGCTCGACTGATGCATCCACCATCACCGCTCGTAGCCTCTCGACCTTCCGCTCATGGCGTCGCCAGGGCGAAGCGCCTACCCTGCGCACCTCGAGACTTCGAGCACGCTCAGCAAAACAGAGAGTTAACCCGAATATGCCCACCCGTTCCAAGATCATCTATACCTTCACCGACGAAGCGCCAGCCCTCGCCACCTATTCACTGCTCCCGATCATCGAAGCCTTCACCGCTTCGGCGGACATTGCCGTCGAAACCCGCGATATTTCCCTCGCTGGCCGTATCCTCGCCGCGTTCCCGGAGCACCTGGGTGCCGACAAGCAGGTAGGCGATCATCTGGCGGAACTGGGCCAACTGGCCACCACTGCTGAAGCGAACATCATCAAGCTGCCGAACATCAGCGCTTCGGTGCCGCAGCTCAAGGCCGCGATCAAGGAACTGCAAGGCCAGGGCTACGACATCCCTGATTACGCTGATGCGCCGGCCACCGAGGCCGAGAAGGAATCCCGCGCCCGCTACGACCGTATCAAGGGCAGCGCCGTTAACCCGGTCCTGCGCGAAGGTAACTCCGACCGCCGCGCGCCACTGTCGGTCAAGAACTACGCTCGCAAGCACCCCCACAAGATGGGCGCCTGGGCTGCCGACTCCAAGTCCCACGTGGCGCACATGAGCCAGGGCGACTTCTACTGCAGCGAGAAGGCCGCGCTGATCGCCGCCGATGACAGCCTGCGCATCGAGCTGCTCGAGACCAACGGCACGACCACCGTGCTGAAGGAAAAGACCGCGGTCAAGGCCGCCGAAGTGGTCGACTGCGCCGTCATGAGCCGCAAGGCCCTGCGCAGCTTCATCGCTGAACAGATCAAGGATGCCCAGGCTGCCGGCGTACTGCTGTCGGTGCACCTGAAGGCCACCATGATGAAGGTCTCCGACCCGATCATGTTCGGCGTCATCGTCGAGGCGTTCTACAACGACGTGCTGGCCAAGCATGCCACTGCCCTGGCTGAAGTCGGCTTCAACGCCAACAACGGCATCGGCGACCTGTACGCCCGCATCAAGGCCCTGCCGGCCGAGCAGCAGGCGCAGATCGAAGCTGACGTCCAGGCGCTATACGCCACGCGTCCGGCCCTGGCCATGGTCAACTCTGACAAGGGCATCACCAACCTGCACGTACCGAGCGACGTCATCGTCGACGCCTCGATGCCTGCGATGATCCGTGACTCGGGCAAGATGTGGAACGCCGCCGGCGAACTGCAAGACACCAAGGCCGTGATCCCCGACCGTTGCTACGCTGGCATCTACCAGGCGGTGATCGAGGACTGCAAGGCCAATGGCGCCTTCGACCCGACCACCATGGGCAGCGTGCCGAACGTCGGCCTGATGGCTCAGAAAGCCGAAGAGTACGGCTCGCACGACAAGACCTTCCAGACCAAGGCCGATGGCGTTGTTCGCGTGGTCGACGGCAAGGGCAACCTGCTGCTGGAACAGAACGTCGAAGCCGGCGACATCTTCCGCATGTGCCAGACCAAGGATGCACCGATCCAGGACTGGGTCAAGCTGGCCGTCAACCGTGCCCGCCTGAGCGCCACCCCTGCGGTGTTCTGGCTGGACCCGGCGCGCGCCCACGACGGCGTGATGATCGAGAAGGTGCAGACCTACCTGAAGGATCACGACACCAGCGGCCTGGATATTCGTATCCTGGCACCGGTCGAGGCCATCAAGTTCTCCCTGGCGCGCATCCGCGAAGGCAAGGACACCATCTCGGTCACCGGCAACGTACTGCGTGATTACCTGACCGACCTGTTCCCGATCATGGAACTGGGCACCAGCGCCAAGATGCTTTCCATCGTGCCGCTGATGAACGGCGGTGGCCTGTTCGAGACCGGTGCCGGTGGTTCGGCGCCCAAGCACGTGCAGCAGCTGGTCGAAGAGAACTTCCTGCGTTGGGACTCGCTGGGTGAATTCCTGGCCCTGGCCGCCTCGCTGGAGCACTTGGGTGACGCCTACGCCAACCCGAAAGCCAAGGTCCTGGCGGCGACCCTGGACCAGGCCACCGGCCAGTTCCTGGACACCAACAAGTCCCCTGCGCGCAAGGTCGGTGGTATCGACAACCGTGGCAGCCACTTCTACCTGACCCTCTACTGGGCCCAGGCCCTGGCTGCCCAGAGCGACGACGCCGCGCTGCAAGCACGCTTCGCCCCACTGGCCAAGGCCCTGGCCGAGAACGAAGCGACCATCGTCGCCGAGCTCAACGCCGTGCAGGGCAAGCCGGCCGACATCGGTGGCTACTACGCCCCGAATGCCGAGCTGACCGCCAAGGTGATGCGTCCGAGCCAGACCTTCAACAGCGCCATTTCTGCGCTGTAAGGCCCGCTTGAAGTAACAACGCAAACCCCGGCCACGCACCGGGGTTTGTGCTTTCTAGAGTCGCAACTGGAACCTGTAGAAGCGGCCTTGTGCCGGGACGCCCCTACACACACATTGAGGACACTGTCATGACCTGGCACCCCCACATCACCGTCGCCACCATCGTCGAAGACCAGGGCCGTTTTCTTCTGGTCGAGGAATTCAAGGCCGGCCAACACGTGTTCAACCAACCCGCCGGTCACCTGGAACCCAACGAGACCCTGACCCAGGCCGCCTTGCGCGAGACCCTGGAGGAAACCGCCTGGGAGGTGGAGCTGACCGCAGTGGTCGGCATCTACCTCTATACCGCGCCGAGCAATGGCGTGACCTACCAGCGCATCTGCTTCGCCGCCCGCCCGGTGCGCCATCACCCCGATCTGGCCTTGGACAGCGACATCGTGCGCGCCGTCTGGCTGAGCCGTGACGAGCTGCTGGCCGAGCCGTCGCGCTGGCGCAGCGAACTGGTGCCGCGCTGCATCGACGACTACCTCGCCGGCCCCTTGCACAGCCTTGACCTGCTGCGCGACTGACAGGCACTTCGCCTTGACCGCCCCGGCCTGATAGAATCGTCGTCTTTTTTCCAGATACACACCGGTAGCCATGTCCAGCTCAGCACTCTATGACCCCGCCAAGACCCGCGTCATCGTCGGCATGTCCGGCGGCGTGGACTCTTCCGTTTCCGCCCTCCTGCTCATGGAGCAGGGTTATCAGGTGGAAGGTCTGTTCATGAAGAACTGGGAAGAGGACGACGGCACCGAATACTGCACCGCCCGCGAAGACCTGGCCGATGCCCAGGCCGTGTGTGACCGCATCGGCATCAAGCTGCACACCGCCAACTTTGCCGCCGAGTATTGGGACAACGTGTTCGAGCACTTCCTTGAAGAGTACAAGGCCGGGCGTACACCGAACCCGGACATCCTTTGTAACCGCGAAATCAAGTTCAAGGCCTTCCTCGATTACGCCTTGTCGCTGGGCGCCGACCTGATCGCCACCGGTCATTATGTGCGCCGCGGCGACGTCGATGGGCGCACCGAACTGCTCAAGGGCCTGGACCCGAACAAGGACCAGAGCTACTTCCTGCACGCCGTGGGAGGCGCGGAGATCGCCCGCACCCTGTTCCCGGTCGGCGAGCTCGAAAAGCCCGAGGTGCGCGCCATCGCCGAGAAACACGGCCTGGCCACGGCCAAGAAAAAAGACTCGACCGGCATCTGCTTCATCGGCGAGCGCCGCTTCAGCGATTTCCTCAAGCAGTACCTGCCGGCCCAGCCCGGTGAGATCCAGACCACCGACGGCGAAGTCATCGGCCGCCATCACGGCCTGATGTACCACACCATCGGCCAGCGCCAGGGCCTGGGCATCGGTGGCCTCAAGGACGCCGGCGACGAGCCGTGGTACGTGCTGGAAAAAGACCTGGCGCGCAACGTGCTGGTGGTCGGCCAGGGCAATGAACACCCTTGGCTGTTCTCCCGCGCCCTGCTCGCCTCGGAAATTTTCTGGGTCAACCCGATCGACCTGTCCGCGCCGCGCCGCCTGAGCGCCAAGGTGCGCTACCGCCAGGGCGACCAGGCATGCACCCTGGAACGCACCGATACCGGCTACCGCGCCGTGTTCGCCGACCCGCAGCGCGCCGTCACCCCGGGCCAGTCGGTGGTGTTCTACGACGGTGAGGTATGCCTGGGCGGCGGCGTGATCGAAACCGCCGAGCCGTGGAGCGCCCGTTGATGAGCGACGTACAGGAACAGCTGATTGCCCTTGGCGGCGTCTTCCAGGCCGCCGTGCTGGTCGACCGCATCGCCCGCACCGGCCAGGCCAGCGAGTCCGAAGTCGGGTGCCTGCTGGGCAGCCTGCTGGTGCGCGACCCGAACAACACCCTGGAGGTGTTTGGCGGCGACGACATCAACCTGCGCGATGGTTATCGCGCGCTGGCCAGCGCCCTGGAGCGCGACCCCGGCAGCCTGCAGCGCGAGCCGCTGCGCTACGCCCTGTCGATGCTGGGCCTGGAGCGCCAGCTGGCCAAGCGCGACGACATGCTCGAGACCATCGGCAACCGACTGCCACAGATCCAGTCCCAGGCCGATCATTTCGGCGTGGCCCATGAAAATGTCATCGCCTCCAGCGGCGCGCTGTATCAAGACACCCTGAGTACCTTGCGCCAGCGCATCCAGGTGCACGGCGACATGCGCCACTTGCAACAGCCGAACAATGCCTCGAAGATCCGCGCCCTGCTGCTGGCCGGCATCCGCGCCGCGCGCCTGTGGCGCCAGCTCGGCGGGCACCGCTGGCAACTGGTATTCAGCCGGCGCAAACTGCTCAAAGAGCTGTATCCGATGATGCGTGGCTGAATACAGCGGCCCGCTCCCACAGGGGCTTTGCAGACACGTCACAGAACCTGAGTTTCAACAGAGGTCCTGCAAGACTTCACAAGGCCAGACCTTTGGTCAGCCACCCGACCCAGGTGCATTTTTCATGTATGATATGCGCCCTCCAAAAGCCTGACTGTCCGAGAACACCCCATGCAGCTTTCCTCGCTCACTGCGGTTTCCCCTGTAGACGGCCGTTACGCCGGCAAGACCCAGGCCCTGCGCCCCATTTTCAGCGAATACGGCCTGATCCGTTTCCGCGCCCTGGTCGAAGTGCGCTGGCTCCAGCGCCTGGCAGCCCACCCGCAGATCGCCGAAGTACCGGCCTTCTCCACCGAGGCCAATGCCCTGCTCGACACCCTGGCCAGCGACTTCAAGCTCGAGCATGCCGAGCGCGTCAAGGAAATCGAGCGCACCACCAACCACGACGTCAAGGCCATCGAGTACCTGCTCAAGGAGCAGGCCGCCACATTGCCGGAACTGGACAAGGTGAGCGAGTTCATCCACTTCGCCTGCACCAGCGAGGACATCAACAACCTGTCCCACGCGCTGATGCTGCGCGCCGGCCGTGACGACGTACTGCTGCCGCTGATGCGCCAGATCGCCGAGTCGCTCCGCGCCCTGGCCCACCAGTACGCCGACGTGCCAATGCTGTCGCGCACCCACGGCCAGCCGGCATCGCCGACCACCCTGGGCAAGGAACTGGCCAACGTCGTCTACCGCCTGGAGCGTCAGATCGCCCAGGTAGCCGCCGTGCCGCTGCTGGGCAAGATCAATGGCGCCGTGGGCAACTACAACGCTCACCTGTCGGCCTATTCGCAGGTCGATTGGGAAGCCAACGCCCGTGCCTTCATCGAGGACGAGCTGGGCCTGGTGTTCAACCCCTACACCACCCAAATCGAGCCGCACGACTACATCGCCGAGCTGTTCGACGCGATCGCCCGCTTCAACACCATCCTTATCGACTTCGACCGTGACGTCTGGGGCTACATCTCGCTGGGCTACTTCAAGCAGAAGACCGTCCCCGGCGAAATTGGCTCATCGACCATGCCGCACAAGGTCAACCCGATCGACTTCGAGAACTCCGAAGGCAACCTGGGGATCGCCAACGCGCTGTTCCAGCACCTGGCCAGCAAGCTGCCAATCTCGCGCTGGCAGCGTGACCTGACCGACTCCACCGTGCTGCGCAACCTGGGCGTGGGCTTTGCCCATAGCGTCATTGCCTACGAGGCGAGCCTCAAAGGTATCGGCAAGCTGGAAATCAACACCCAACGCATCGCCGCCGACCTGGACGCCTGCTGGGAAGTCCTGGCCGAGCCGATCCAGACCGTGATGCGTCGCTATAACATCGAAAACCCCTACGAGAAGCTCAAGGAGCTGACCCGTGGCAAAGGCATCAGCCCAGAAGCGCTGCTGACCTTCATCGATGGTCTGGACATGCCGGCCGACGCCAAGGCCGAGCTCAAGCAGCTGACCCCTGCGTCCTACATCGGCAACGCAGTGACCCAGGCCAAACGCATCTGACCTGCGCCCTGCGTACGACGCCCGGTTGAGCCGGGCGTTTTTATTCCCGGATGAAAACTACGTTTTTTCAATAGGTTGAACATGAATTCTGATACTCCACTGCAGCTGTTGGGCGGCCTGACAGCCCGCGAGTTCCTGCGCGACTACTGGCAGAAGAAACCCCTGCTGGTACGCCAGGCCTTCCCGGACTTCGAAAGCCCGATCGACGCCGACGAACTGGCTGGCCTGTCCCTGGAAGAGGAAGTCGAGGCGCGTCTGGTCATCGAGCATGGCGAGCGTCCGTGGGAACTGCGCCGCGGCCCCTTCGCCGAAGACACCTTTGCCAACCTGCCCGAGCGTGACTGGACCCTGCTGGTGCAGGCGGTGGACCAGTTCGTGCCGGAAGTCGCCGAACTGCTGGAGCCGTTCCGCTTTCTGCCGAGCTGGCGTATCGACGATGTGATGATCAGTTTTGCCGCGCCCGGCGGCAGCGTCGGTCCACACTTCGACAACTACGACGTGTTCCTGCTGCAGGGCCAGGGCAAGCGCAACTGGAAGATCGGTCAGATGTGCGACAGCGACAGCGCGCTGCTGGAACACGCCGACCTGCGCATCCTTGCCGACTTCGAGCAAAGCGAGGAGTGGACCCTGGAACCGGGCGACATGCTCTACCTGCCGCCGCGCATGGCCCACTACGGCATCGCCGAAGATGACTGCCTGACCTACTCGGTGGGTTTCCGCGCGCCGAGCGCGGCCGAAGTGCTGACCCACTTCACCGACTTCCTCAGCCAGTTCCTGCCCGATGAAGAACGCTACAGCGACGCCGACGCCCAACCGGTGAGCGACCCGCACCAGATCCAGCACGACGCCCTCGACCGCCTCAAGGGTCTGCTCACCGAGCACATGGGCGACGAGCGCCTGCTGCTGACCTGGTTCGGCCAGTTCATGACCGAGCCGCGCTATCCGGAGCTGGTCAGCGGTGAAGAGCTGAGCGAGGCGCAACTGGTCGACAGCCTCGAACAGGGCGCTCTGCTGATCCGCAACCCGAGCGCGCGCCTAGCCTGGTCGGAAGTCGACGACAACCTGCTGCTGTTCGCCAGCGGCCAGAGCCGCCTGGTCTCGGGCGAGCTGCGTGAGCTGCTCAAGCTGATCTGCGCCGCCGACGCACTGCATATCGAAAATCTCGTACAGTGGCTGGAAAACGAAGAAGGTCTGACGCTGATTTGCCAACTCGTCAAACAAGGAAGCTTGGGATTTGCCAATGAATAAGATTCGGGTTCGCCTCGCCGACTGGCAGAAAGACAATGCCGACATCCGCCGTATTCGCGAAGCGGTGTTCATCGCCGAACAGAACGTGCCGCCGGAGCTTGAGTGGGACTCGGACGACCAAGCCGCCCTGCATTTTCTCGCCCTGGAAGGCGACTACCCAGTGGGCACCGCGCGCCTGCTGTCCGACGGACAGATCGGTCGCGTCTCGGTGCTCAAGGACTGGCGTGGGCTGAAGGTCGGTGATGCGCTGATGCACGCGGTCATCGACGAGGCGCAGAAGCGCGACCTCAGGCAGCAAATGCTCACCGCCCAGGTACATGCCACGCCGTTCTATGAGCGTCTTGGTTTCAAGGTGGTCAGCGAAGAGTTCCTTGAGGCCGGCATCCCGCACGTGGACATGGTTCGCGATGCCTGCGAAGTGGCCTGACTGACGGTAGTTGCAAGCGGGGCCGCTGCTCAGCGGCCCCGCGTGTTCTGGCGATTGACACATCCCTGCAAAAAAAACTGTACATCCATACAGATTAACGCTTGCCTCCCCGCCTTGCATTGCGCATCCTGACGCCTATCCCCGTTGCTGAAGCGTTGTCCGGCCATGCGCCTCTTTCTCTGCGAAAAACCCTCACAAGCCAAGGACATCGCCAAGGTCCTGGGCGCTACCCGCAAGGCCGACGGCTGCTGGCGGGGCACGGACGTCTGCGTGACCTGGTGCATCGGCCATCTGCTCGAAACCGCCCCGCCTGACAGCTACGACGAGCGCTACAAGCGCTGGGTGCTGGCCGATCTGCCAATCATCCCCGGCCAGTGGAAGATGCTGGTCAAACCCAAGACCGCGAGCCAGTTCAAGGCTGTCAAACGCCTGCTCGGCGAGGCCCGCGAACTGGTAATCGCCACCGACGCCGACCGCGAGGGCGAGATGATCGCCCGCGAACTGCTCGAACACTGCCGCTACCGCGGCCCGGTGCAGCGCCTGTGGCTCTCGGCATTGGACGACGCCTCCATCCGCAAGGCCTTGGCGCAGCTGCGTCCAGGTCACGAAACCTTCAGCCTGTACCACTCGGCCCTGGGCCGCTCGCGCGC
>JAEWGL010000007.1 GCA_023388335.1 Pseudomonadota bacterium
TCGGCGCTCCGACTTGCCCGCGAAGCAGGCACCGCGGTGTATGGCACCGGCTTCGCCGGTGTTCGCGGGCAAGCCCGCTCCCACAGGGTTCAGCTAAATCAATGAGTTAGCGTGTGTTCTATGAGAGCGCTCCTTGTGCCGCGATGGGCTGCGCAGCGGCCCTAAAACCAGGCGACACCGTCGCGCTGGATGATGTGCACCTTGCAAGCGCCTTCACCAATCTGCGTTCTTCACCTCAACTGCAAAAAGGTCTGAAGCAGCGGGGGCGCCGTCAACAAACATCCGCGATTGCCGCCGCCAACTGTTCCAGGCGCCCGGCGTCGGCACCAGCAATATTCGCTCGACCAGTGCCGACCATGTAGACGCTGTGCCGCTCCCTCAACTGGCGGACCTGCTCTGGGGTCAGCCCGGTGTACGAGAACATTCCCCGCTGGGCGGCGATATGGGCGAAGCGTTGGCCCAGCCCGTGGGGTTCGAGCGCCTGTACCAGGCCCTGGCGCAATTGCGCGATGCGCTGGCGCATGGCATCGACTTCCTCCACCCACAGTTTCCTGAGTGCCGGGTCGCCGAGGATCTGCGCCACCACCGCGGCACCATGATCCGGCGGCGTCGACCAGAGGTTGCGCGCCAGCAGGGCGAGCTGGCTGCGCACGTCCTGCAGCTTTGCAGTGTCATGGCAGCACACCAGCAAGGCGCCGGTGCGTTCGCGGTACAGGCCGAAATTCTTCGAGCAGGAGCTGGTCACCAGCAGTTCCGGCAGCGCTTGCGCAAACAGGCGCACGGCCCACGCATCTTCCTCCAGGCCGTCTCCAAACCCCTGGTAGGCAAAGTCGATCAGCGGCAGCAGCTGGCGCCGACGGACCACTTCCAGCACGGCGCGCCAGTCGTCCTGGCTCAGATCAAAGCCGGTGGGGTTATGGCAACAGGCATGCAGCAGCACGACATCGCCTTCAGGCACGTGCTCCAGCGTTGCCAGCAGGCCAGCGACGTCCAACCGGTTGTCCGCACCCACATAGGGGTAGTGGGAAACCTTGAGGCCGGCGGCCGCGAACAGGGTCTCATGGATCGGCCAGGTCGGGTCACTCAGCCACACCCCGCGCCCGGGCAGGCAATGGGCGATGAACTCGGCAGCCAGACGCAGTGCTCCAGTGCCGCCCGGCGTCTGGGTAGCGCCGGCACGCTGTTCTGCGAGCAGCGGCGAGCCGCTGCCCAGCACCAGCTCGCTGAGCAGGCGGCCAAAGGCCGGATCGCCATGGCCACCCACGTAGCTCTTGCTCGGCTGCTGCTCGACCAGGCGCTGCTCGGCCTGTTTCACGGCGGCGGGCACCGGGGTCAGGCCACGCGCGTCCTTGAACACGCCGACGCCGAGGTCGAACTTGTCCGGGTTGGGGTCGCGGGCGTAGGCCTCCATCAAACCGAGAATCGGATCGCCAGGGACCCGATCGATGGTCGCAAAGTGCATCACTTGCGCCCTTCGGCAGTCTGGGCGACAGCGTCGGTGCGCGCCGCCATGATGAAGTCGTTGCGGTGCAGGCCCTTGATCGAATGGCTCCACCAGGTGACGGTGACCTTGCCCCACTCGGTCAGCAAGCCTGGGTGATGGCCCTCGGCCTCGGCGATTTCGCCCACGGCGTTGGTGAAAGCCAGGGCGTGCTTGAAGTTCTTGAACAGGAAGATCCGCTCGAGCTCCATGTGGCCGTCGCGCACTTCGATGTTCCAGTCCGGGATTTCGCGGATCAGCGTCGCCAGCTCATCATCGGTGACTTTCGGAGCGTCGGCGCGGCAGGCTTCGCAATGGGCTTGGTTCAAGGCATTCATGAGTTTTTTCCGGTTTGAGTTGTTATCGGCAAGACGGCTCAGGCAGCCGCCTTCGGTGGAAACTTAGGCGCGTGCAACCCCAGCTGCATGCCTTGGTGGACCAGGGCCATGATGTCTTCATGGGCCAGGTCGAACAGGCGCTTGAGGTTCGGCAGGACGAAATACAGCGGCTGCAGGATATCAATGCGATAAGGCGTGCGCATGGCCTCCAGCGGGTCGAAGTCTTGGTGCTCCGGCTCCTGGGACAAGCTGTAGACGGTCTCTTTGGGCGAGGAGAGGATGCCGCCACCATAGATCCTGCGGCCCTGGGCGGTCTCTACCAGGCCGAACTCGATGGTCATCCAGTACAGCCGCGCCAGGTACACGCGCTCTTGCTTGCTGGCCTTGAGGCCGAGCTTGCCGTAGGTGTGGGTGAATTCGGCGAACCAGGGGTTGGTCAGCAGCGGACAATGGCCGAAGATCTCGTGGAAGATATCCGGCTCTTGGAGGTAGTCGAGCTCTTCGGCGGTGCGGATGAAGGTGGCGACCGGAAAGCGCTTGCTGGCCAGCAGTTCGAAGAAAGTCTGGAAGGGGATCAGCGCAGGGACCCGGGCGACCTGCCAACCGGTGGTGGCGCCCAGCACCTTGTTGACCTCGCCCAGTTGCGGGATGCGGTCATGGGGCAGTTTGAGCTGCTCGATGCCATCCAGGTACTCCTGGCACGCGCGGCCCTCGATGACCTTGAGCTGGCGGGTGATCAGGGTATTCCACACCGCATGTTCCTGCGCGGGATAGTCGATAAAACCTTGCGCATCGGGCTCGCGTGCCACGTATTGCGTCTGTTTCATGCTGCTCTCCTGGTGAGGGCTTTATTGTTATGTGTTCACGCCAATGCCTCTAGTGATAACCCCTGTCGTGCGCTTTTGCAGCGCCCGTGTCGGCGCAATGGAGGAGCCAAGAACTCAGTTCGCGTAACGATAATTTTACAAAACCGCCCGGACGCCGAAAAATCTCGCCAGGACGCGGCGTCTTTGTCAGATAATCTTTACGACTTTTCTGCGTGACAATGAAATAATCAGCCTCCCTTTCTCCCATTTCGAGACCTTGCATGCGTATCAAAGTGCACTGTCAGAACCGCATCGGCATTCTGCGCGACATCCTCAACCTGCTGGTCGAATACGGCATCAACGTGGCGCGTGGCGAGGTCGGCGGCGAGCATGGCAATGCCATCTACCTGCATTGTCCGAACCTGATCAACCTTCAATTCCAGGCCTTGCGGCCCAAGTTCGAGTCGATCGCCGGGGTGTTCGGGGTCAAGCGTGTCGGGCTTATGCCCAGCGAGCGTCGGCACATGGAACTCAATGCGCTGCTAGGCGCGCTGGAGTTTCCGGTGCTGTCGATCGACATGGGTGGCTGCATCGTGGCGGCCAACCGCGCGGCGGCGCAGTTGCTTGGGGTGAGGGTCGACGAAGTGCCGGGGATTCCGCTGTCGCGCTACGCCGAAGACTTCGACCTGCCAGAGCTGGTGCGGGCCAACAAGTCGCGGATCAACGGTCTGCGCGTCAAGGTCAAGGGCGACGTCTTTCTCGCCGACATCGCGCCACTGCAATCGGAGCACGATGACAGCGAGGCGCTGGCCGGAGCCGTGCTGACGCTGCACCGCGCCGATCGCATCGGCGAGCGCATCTACCACGTGCGCAAGCAGGAGCTGCGCGGTTTCGACAGCATCTTCCAGAGCTCGCGGGTGATGGCCGCGGTGGTGCGTGAGGCGCGGCGCATGGCGCCGCTGGACGCGCCGCTGCTCATAGAGGGCGAGACCGGGACCGGCAAGGAACTGCTCGCCCGTGCCTGCCACCTGGCCAGCCCACGCGGGCAGGCCCCCTTGATGGCGCTCAATTGCGCCGGCCTGCCGGAGTCCATGGCTGAGACCGAGCTGTTTGGCTATGGGCCTGGGGCCTTCGAGGGTGCAAGGGCAGAAGGCAAGCTGGGGCTTTTGGAGTTGACGGCGGGCGGCACGCTGTTTCTTGATGGCGTGGATGAAATGAGCCCGCGCCTGCAGGTCAAGCTGCTGCGCTTTTTGCAGGACGGTTGCTTTCGTCGCGTGGGCAGTGACGAAGAGGTGTACCTGGACGTGCGGGTGATCTGCGCAACCCAGGTCGACCTGTCGGAGTTGTGTGCCCGTGGCGAATTCCGCCAAGACCTCTACCACCGGCTCAACGTGCTGTCGCTGCACATTCCGCCGCTGCGCGAGTGCCTCGACGGCTTGCCGCCGCTGGTAGAGCATTTTCTCGACCAGGCCAGTCGCCAGATCGGCTGCCCGCTGCCGCGCCTGGCGCCTGCCGCCATGGAGCGTCTGAGCCAGTACCATTGGCCGGGTAACGTGCGCCAGTTGGAGAACGTGCTGTTCCAGGCGGTTTCACTGTGCGAGGGCGGCGTGGTCAAGCGCGAGCATATTCGCCTTCCGGATTACGGCGTGCGCCAACCATTGGGTGAATTTTCCCTGGACGGCGACCTGGCACAAATCGTTGGGCGCTTTGAAAAAGCAGTACTTGAAAGTCTGATGAATGATTATCCGAGCAGTCGGGCGTTGGGTAAACGCTTGGGCGTTTCCCATACGACCATTGCCAACAAGTTGCGCGATCATGCGCTGAACAAGTCGACTGAATAAATAACGTGACGTATGTAAGTGGGCGGTGAACGTTGAAGTATTTTAGAATGCTGCAACTTTCAGCGCCGCGCGCCTCCTGCAGAATGACCGAGGCGCGGCGGGCGATGTGAGCTGGGGTCAGCCGTTGGAGCAGCCGTTACCCATTACGCGGTACTCGAGAATGTGTGTCTGGCCCTTGGAATCCTCGTAGGTCATGCGGGCTGGCACCACTTCGCAGACGTTCGGCACTTCGCTCATGGAGATGACGCGGGCGATGTCCAGGTGCTGCGAGTAACTGTACTGTTCAACCGGGATCTGCTCGGCAGCGTGTGCAACGTCGTCGGCCATGGCCGCGCTGCAAATACCGCCAAGTACCAATACCAGTAAAGCTTTCATTTTCAATCTACCTGTCTAAGGTCGTGAGGGAGTGCGCGGTGCTTGTGCCACCGCGGCAAGTTTCAACTAACAGAAGTTACGCGGGGATTAACATGCCTTCGTGGGGGCTGTTACCAGAAGTTAATCGCGTTGCCGTTGTTGGCGAGAGGAAGTTTATGCCTCGGTATACAGCGGAAACAGACAATGTTTTGATAAAGTTTTTCGGGCTTTTGACAAAAACGGTAACAATCGACCCGCCAGGACGATGGCCCAACGCGCTGTGGGCGGGACGGGGCCTGACCTAGAGCGGCTGCGGTCAGCCAACCGTCGCCGTCGGGGTGGCCGCTACTACCATCGTCGAATGGTCTTTGCCGCTCTGGTACAGTTACAAACGGTCCCATACAAAAACAACTATTACACCGAGGTAACACAGATGAGTGCGGCTCCACTGTATCCCGTTCGTCCCGAGGTTGCGGCAAGCACCCTGACCGACGAGGCCACCTACAAGGCCATGTACCAGCAATCGGTGATCAACCCCGATGGCTTCTGGCGTGAGCAGGCGCAGCGCCTGGACTGGATCAAGCCGTTCACCAAGGTCAAGCAGACCTCGTTCGACGACCACCATGTCGACATCAAGTGGTTCGCGGACGGCACTCTGAACGTTTCCTACAACTGCCTGGACCGTCATCTGGAAGAGCGTGGCGATCAGTTGGCAATCATCTGGGAGGGCGACGACCCTTCCGAGCATCGCAACATCACCTACCGCGAACTGCACGAGCAAGTCTGCAAGTTCGCCAATGCCCTGCGTGGCCAGGACGTGCACCGGGGCGATGTAGTGACCATCTACATGCCGATGATTCCCGAGGCCGTGGTGGCCATGCTGGCTTGCGCGCGGATCGGTGCGATCCATTCGGTGGTGTTCGGCGGCTTCTCGCCAGAGGCCCTGGCCGGACGCATCATCGACTGCAAGTCCAAGGTGGTCATCACCGCCGACGAAGGCTTGCGTGGCGGCCGCCGTACGGCGCTCAAGGCCAACGTCGATCTGGCCCTGACCAACCCTGAAACCAGCAGCGTGCAGAAGATCATCGTGTGCAAGCGCACCGGCGGCGAGATCGCCTGGCACCAGCACCGCGACATCTGGTACGAAGACCTGATGAAGGTCGCGTCCAGCCACTGCGCGCCAAAGGAAATGGGCGCCGAGGAAGCGCTGTTCATCCTCTATACCTCCGGCTCCACCGGCAAGCCCAAGGGCGTGCTGCACACCACCGGCGGCTATCTGGTCTACGCCGCGCTGACCCATGAACGGGTGTTCGACTACCGCCCGGGTGAGGTCTACTGGTGCACCGCCGACGTGGGCTGGGTCACCGGCCACAGCTACATCGTCTATGGCCCGCTGGCCAACGGCGCGACCACGCTGCTGTTCGAAGGCGTGCCGAACTACCCGGACATCACCCGCGTGTCGAAGATCATCGACAAGCACAAGGTCAACATCCTCTACACCGCGCCGACCGCCATCCGCGCCATGATGGCCGAAGGGCAGGCCGCGGTGGCCGGCGCCGACGGTTCCAGCCTGCGCCTGCTCGGTTCGGTGGGCGAGCCGATCAACCCGGAAGCCTGGAACTGGTACCACGAGACGGTTGGCAAGGGCCGTTGCCCGATCGTCGACACCTGGTGGCAGACCGAGACCGGCGGCATCCTCATCAGCCCGCTGCCAGGTGCCACCGGCCTCAAGCCAGGTTCGGCGACCCGGCCGTTCTTCGGCGTGGTGCCGGCGTTGGTGGACAACCTGGGCAACCTGATCGAGGGCGCCGCCGAGGGCAACCTGGTGATCCTCGATTCCTGGCCGGGCCAGTCGCGTTCGCTGTACGGCGACCACGACCGCTTCGTCGACACCTACTTCAAGACCTTCCGCGGCATGTACTTCACCGGTGACGGTGCTCGTCGCGACGAGGATGGCTACTACTGGATCACCGGCCGGGTCGACGACGTGCTCAACGTCTCGGGTCATCGCATGGGGACCGCCGAGATCGAAAGCGCCATGGTCGCCCATCCCAAGGTCGCCGAAGCGGCGGTGGTGGGCGTGCCGCATGACATCAAGGGGCAGGGCATCTATGTGTACGTCACCCTCAATGCCGGCCAGGAGCCGAACGAGGCGCTGCGCATCGAGCTGAAGAACTGGGTGCGCAAGGAAATCGGACCGATCGCCTCGCCAGACGTCATCCAGTGGGCGCCGGGCCTGCCCAAGACCCGCTCGGGCAAGATCATGCGGCGTATCCTGCGCAAGATCGCCACGGCCGAATACGATGCCCTGGGCGACATCTCCACCCTGGCCGACCCGGGCGTGGTGCAGCATCTGATTGATACGCACAAGGAGATGAGTCGAGTTTCGGCGTAGTCTGGGTGGTGGCTTCATCGCGGGCCAACCCACGACGAAGCCAACTTATTCAACGGTGTAGCCAAAACAAACCCGCCTTCCTGGCGGGTTTTTTGCTTCTGCAAGGCTGTTACGTCGATATTCATTGATGTCACCGCGCCAGCTTGCAAACGGGGCATAAGGAAACGCTTAGGCGGCATTGTGGTGCGCGCCCGTGGCCGTTTTCCACATCCCACACGCTCCGCTTGCTGGATTACAAGGCTTTGCCAATAATAGGCGCAGTTATTGCTTTGGTATCAGGTTGCTTTCCTGTTGCTCTTGCATATTGAGCAGGAGCTGTCAATATCGCCGGCCGCGGTTTCAAGCGCTTCTGTAACTAGTTGTCGCTTTGAAGAAATATCGACTTCCGGGGTGTCGTTAAAATGCCACTCTCTCGCTCGTGGCCTGCGACCTTGGTCCAAGCCCCGCGGCTCGCGTTGTACCCATTCGCATATCGGGCAGTCGTACCTTCTGCCTTGTATTTGCCCAATACCGATGGAGTTACCAGATGAAGAAACTTGCACTGCTTGGCGCCCTGGCGCTGTCTGTGTTTTCCCTGGCATCGCTGGCCGATGAGAAACCGTTGAAGATCGGTATCGAAGCCGCCTACCCTCCCTTCGCCTTCAAGCAGCCTGACGGCAGCATCGCCGGCTTCGACTACGACATCGGCAACGCCCTGTGCGAAGAGATGAAAGCCAAGTGCACCTGGGTCGAGCAGGAATTCGATGGCCTGATCCCAGCACTGAAAGTGCGCAAGATCGACGCCATCCTGTCGTCCATGTCGATCACCGAGGATCGCAAGAAGTCGGTCGACTTCACCAAGCGCTACTACCTGACCCCGGCGCGCCTGGTGATGAAGCAGGGCGCGACGGTCGGCGACAGCCTGGACGAGCTCAAGGGCAAGAAGATTGGCGTGCAGCGCGGCTCGATCCATGACCGCTTCGCCAAGGAAGTCTTCGCACCGAAGGGCGCCACTGTCGTACCTTACGGGACCCAGAACGAAATCTACCTGGATGTCGCGGCCGGTCGCCTCGATGGCACCGTAGCCGATGCAACCCTGCTCGAAGACGGCTTCCTCAAGACCGACGCCGGCAAGGGCTATGCCTTCGTGGGCCCTGCGTTCACCGACGCCAAGTACTTCGGCGACGGCATCGGCATCGCCGTGCGCAAGGGCGACCAGGCCAACGTCGAGCGCATCAACGCAGCGATCGACGCCATCCGCGCCAACGGCAAGTACAAGGCTATCCAGGACAAGTACTTCAACTTCGACATCTACGGGCCTGAAGCCCAGTAAATCGTCGGATTCAACCTGTGCAATGGTGCAAACAGCAGTGCGCTGAGGTTTGCACCATTTTTTCATTTTCAAGGTCGAGGACCTCATCATGTTGAAAGGCTACGGGGCAGTCATCCTCGACGGGGCGTGGCTGACGCTGCAACTTGCCCTGTCGTCCATGGCCCTGGCCGTCGTTCTCGGTCTGATTGGCGTTGCGCTGCGCTTGTCGCCAGTGCGCTGGCTGGCTTGGCTGGGCGATATGTATGCCACGGTGATCCGTGGCATTCCGGACCTGGTACTCATCCTGCTGATCTTCTATGGCGGCCAGGACGTGCTCAATCGCGCCGCGCCGCTGTTGGGTTATGACGACTACATCGACCTCAATCCCCTGGCGGCCGGCATCGGCACCCTGGGGTTCATCTTCGGTGCCTACCTCTCGGAAACCTTCCGCGGTGCCTTCATTGCCATCCCCAAGGGTCAGGCCGAGGCTGGCATGGCCTATGGCATGAGTAGCCTGCAGGTGTTCCTGCGCATCATGGTGCCGCAGATGATCCGCCTGGCGATCCCGGGTTTCACCAATAACTGGCTCGTGCTGACCAAGGCAACCGCGCTGATCTCGGTGGTCGGCCTGCAGGACATGATGTTCAAGGCCAAGCAGGCGGCAGATGCCACCCGCGAGCCTTTCACCTTTTTCCTGGCAGTGGCCGCGATGTACCTGGTGATCACCAGTGTCTCGCTGCTGGCCCTGCGTTACCTCGAGAAGCGCTATTCGGCAGGCGTCAAGGTGGCTGAACTATGATCTTCGATTACACCGTGATCTGGGAGGCGCTGCCGTTGTACCTCGGCGGGCTGCTGACCACTCTCAAGTTGCTGGCGCTGTCGCTGTTCTTCGGCCTGCTGGCGGCCATTCCGCTGGGGCTGATGCGAGTGTCCAAGCAGCCACTGGTGAACATGACGGCCTGGCTGTACACCTACGTGATCCGTGGTACGCCCATGCTGGTGCAGCTGTTCCTGATCTACTATGGACTGGCCCAGTTCGATGCCGTGCGCGAAAGCATCTTTTGGCCGTGGCTCTCCAGCGCGACCTTCTGTGCTTGCCTGGCCTTTGCGGTGAACACCAGTGCCTATACGGCCGAGATCATCGCCGGTAGCCTGCGTGCCACGCCCCATGGCGAGATCGAGGCGGCCAAGGCGATGGGCATGTCGCGCATGAAGATGTACCGGCGCATCCTGCTGCCCTCGGCCCTGCGCCGCGCGCTGCCGCAGTACAGCAACGAAGTGATCATGATGCTGCAGACCACCAGCCTGGCGTCGATCGTGACCTTGATCGACATCACCGGCGCGGCGCGCACGGTCAATGCCCAGTACTACCTGCCCTTCGAGGCCTATATCACGGCGGGCGTGTTCTACCTGTGCCTGACCTTTATCCTGGTGCGCCTGTTCAAGCTGGCCGAGCGCCGCTGGCTCGGCTACCTGGCACCGCGCAAGTCCTGATGGCCGCGCCTTCCATTTCGCACTGGGCCACGGCTCAAGACTGATCGCTTTGTGAGAACCGACAGCATGTACAAACTCGAAGTCCAAGACCTGCATAAACGCTATGGCAGTCACGAAGTGCTCAAGGGTGTGTCCCTGGCGGCCAAGGCAGGCGATGTGATCAGCATCATCGGCTCCAGCGGTTCGGGCAAGTCGACCTTTCTGCGTTGCATCAACCTGCTCGAGCAGCCGCACGCCGGCAAGATCCTGCTGAACAACGAAGAGCTCAAGCTGGTGGCGGGCAAGGACGGCGCGCTCAAGGCCGCCGATGCCAGGCAGCTGCAACGCATGCGTTCGCGCCTGTCGATGGTGTTCCAGCACTTCAACTTGTGGTCGCACATGACCGCGCTGGAGAACGTCATCGAGGCGCCAGTGCATGTGCTTGGCGTGAGCAAGAAGGAAGCCTTGGAAAAGGCCGAGCATTACCTGGCCAAGGTTGGAGTGTCGCACCGCAAGGACGCCTTCCCCGGCCATATGTCCGGTGGCGAGCAACAGCGTGTGGCGATTGCCCGGGCGCTGGCAGTCGAGCCGGAAGTGATGCTGTTCGACGAACCGACCTCGGCGCTCGACCCGGAGTTGGTCGGTGATGTGCTCAAGGTCATGCAGGCACTGGCCCAGGAAGGCCGTACCATGGTCGTGGTGACCCACGAGATGGGCTTCGCCCGCGAGGTTTCCAACCAGTTGGTCTTCCTGCACAAGGGCTTGGTTGAGGAGCGTGGTAACCCGCGCGAGGTGTTGGTCAATCCGCAGTCGGAGCGCCTCAAGCAGTTTCTTTCCGGTAGTCTCAAGTAAAGGGGCTGCCCCTTTGCACCACAATAGGGCATGCTGCGCGACTGGCGCAGCCAGCCCCGGCGCTCTTCTTCCCGCCCGCGCGGCTTGTTGAATGACTTCAGGTTTCGGACCGCACCCTATGACCACCCAACGAATCGGTTTTCTCATCTGGCCCAGCACCAAGGCATTGACCCTGGCGCTGGCCGAGGAAGTGTTGCGGGTGGCTCAGAAGGTGCATCCGGAAGTGGTTTACGATTTGGCCTTCCTTCAGGTCGAAGCCCTGGAGGAAGGTGCCTGGCGCTTGCCGGGCGAGCCCTGGAACGGACGCCTGGAAGGTTGCCAGAAGCTGTTCCTGCTGGCCGACGAGCCTCCGCTCTCGGTCGGCGCGGCGCTGGCGACCGGGCTCAAGCAGCTCGCGCGCAGTGGCTGCATGATCGGCGGGCTTTCGGCCGGCGTGTACCCGCTGGCCCAGCTCGGCCTGCTCGACGGTTACCGAGCGGCGGTGCACTGGCGTTGGCAGGACGATTTCGGCGAGCGCTTCCCCAAGGTCATCGCCACCAGCCACCTGTTCGACTGGGACCGGGATCGCCTGACGGCCTGCGGCGGCATGTCGGTGGTCGACCTGCTACTGGCGGTGCTGGCCCGTGATCATGGCGCGGAACTGGCCGGGGCGGTGTCGGAGGAGCTGGTGGTCGAACGGATCCGGGAGGGTGGCGAGCGCCAGCGTATCCCGCTGCAGAACCGCCTGGGTTCCAGCCATCCCAAGTTGACCCAGGCCGTGCTGCTGATGGAGGCCAATATCGAAGAACCGCTGACCACTGACGAGATTGCGCAGCATGTCTGCGTGTCGCGGCGTCAGCTTGAGCGGATCTTCAAGCAATACCTCAACCGCGTGCCGAGCCAGTATTACCTGGAGCTGCGGCTGAACAAAGCGCGGCAGATGCTCATGCAGACCAGCAAGTCGATCATCCAGATCGGCCTGTCTTGTGGCTTCTCCTCCGGTCCCCATTTCTCCAGTGCCTACCGCAACTTCTTCGGCGCCACGCCGCGGGAAGACCGTAACCAGCGGCGCAGCAGCAGCCCCTTCGAGCTCAGCTCGGCGCCGGCCGAGCGTGGCTGATCGACACCCACGCCTTGATGATTCCTGCGTGAACGAACAGGTGTGCGCGATGCCGTAGGAGCGGCCTGGCGCCGCGATCGGTCGCGCAGCGGCCGCAACCCTGCAACCGCGCTGCATCAGACAGATCGAGGTGGCTGGCTTTACGGCCGCTTCGCACCCGATCGCGCGGTCCGGCGTCCCGGCACAAGGCGCGCTCCTATAGAACAAACGCTAACTCATTGATTTAGCTGAACCCTGTGGGAGCGGGCTTGCCCGCGAACACCGGCGAAGCCGGTGCCATACACCGCGGTGCCTGCTTCGCGGGCAAGTCGGAGCGCCGAACCGCCACTCCCAC
>JAEWGL010000041.1 GCA_023388335.1 Pseudomonadota bacterium
GTACTGGGCTGGTTCCTGGCCATCGGCCTGCTGTCGACGGCGTCGGCCTGGATCTTCGTGCGTCAGCTCAACCAGCCGCTCAAGCGCCTGGTGTTCGCCGCGCGCCAGCTCGGCCAGGGCCGTAGCGTGCGCCTGCCGATCAGCGACACGCCCAGCGAGATGGCCGAGGTCTACCGATCCTTCAACCAGATGGCCGAGGATGTCGAACAGGCGGGGCGCGAGCGCGAACTGATGCTGGCCGGCGTTTCCCATGACCTGCGCACGCCGCTGACGCGCCTGCGCCTGTCGCTGTCGCTGCTGGCCAACGACAATGACCTCACTGACGACATGGTCCGCGACATCGAGGACATGGATGCCATCCTCGACCAGTTCCTGGCGTTCATCCGCGATGGCCGTGACGAGCCGCTGGAGCAGGTCGACCTGTCGGACCTGGTGCGTGAGGTGGTGGCGCCGTTCAACCAGCCGGAAGAACGCGTGCGCCTGTGCCTGGAGCCGATCCCACCTTTCCCGCTACGGCGTGTCTCGCTCAAGCGTCTGCTCAACAACCTGATCGGCAACGCGCTTTACCATGGTGGCCAAGGGGTCGAGGTGGCGGCCTATGTGTCGGGCGATCACAGCGCACCCTACGTGGTGCTGAGTGTGCTCGACCGGGGTACGGGCATCGATCCTGCCGAACTCGAGGCCATCTTCAACCCGTTCATCCGCGGTGACCGCGCGCGCAGCGGCAAGGGCACGGGGCTGGGCCTTGCCATCGTCAAACGGATTGCTGCCCAGCATGGCGGCAACGTCGAGTTGCGCAACCGCTCCGGCGGCGGCATCGAGGCCCGTGTGCGCCTTCCCCTGGGCCTGCTGCTGCCGCGCGACGCGGTCTGATCAGCCCTTGCCCTTGGTGCGGGTCAGGTTGGGTCCGCCGTTCTTTTCCAGGTGCTCGATGATCATCCCGGCAACGTCCTTGCCGGTGGTGGTCTCGATGCCTTCCAGCCCAGGCGAGGAGTTCACCTCCATCACCAATGGCCCGTGATTGGAGCGCAGGATATCCACCCCCGCGACGCTCAGGCCCATGACCTTGGCGGCGCGGATGGCCGTCATGCGTTCCTGCGGGGTGATCTTGATCAGGCTGGCACTGCCGCCGCGGTGCAGGTTGGAGCGAAACTCCCCGGGCTTTGCCTGACGCTTCATCGAGGCTATGACCTTGTCGCCGACCACGAAGCAGCGTATGTCGGCGCCACCGGCCTCCTTGATGTACTCCTGGACCATGATGTTCTGCTTCAGGCCCATGAAGGCCTCGATCACCGATTCGGCCGCCTTGGTGGTTTCGCACAGCACCACGCCGATGCCCTGGGTGCCTTCGAGCACCTTGATCACCAGCGGGGCACCGTTGACCATCTGGATCAGGTCGGGAATGTCATCGGGGGAATGGGCGAAGCCGGTGATCGGCAAGCCGATACCGCGCCGCGACAGCAGTTGCAACGAGCGCAGCTTGTCCCGCGAGCGGGCGATGGCGACCGACTCGTTGAGCGGGAACACGCCCATCATCTCGAACTGGCGCAGCACCGCGCAGCCGTAGAAGGTCACCGAGGCGCCGATGCGCGGAATCACCGCATCGAAACCCTCCAGCGGCTTGCCGCGGTAGTGGATCTGCGGCTTGTGGCTGGCGATGTTCATGTAGGCGCGCAGGGTGTCTATCACCACCATTTCATGGCCACGCTGGGTGCCGGCCTCGACCAGGCGGCGGGTGGAATACAGACGCGGATTGCGCGACAGCACAGCGATCTTCATGCAGCACCTGTGAACGGGGTGAGGGTGGCCGGGAAGGCCGGTTTGTCCTGGACGTACTTCAGGCCAGGGTTGACTACCAGCTGGCCGTGGACCAACGCCTTGGATCCCAGCAGTAGCCGATAGCGCATGGCCTTGCGACAGGCCAGGGTGAATTCGACTTCCCAGACCCGATCGCCGAGCGCCAGGGGCGTGCGGATCACGTAGCGGGTCTGGGCATGGCCGTTGGAGCTCTTGATGGTTTTCATGGTCACCAGCGGCGCCTCGCAGCGGCGGTGCCGCAGTTGCAGCACGGTGCCCAGGTGGGCATTGAAGCGCACCCAGGGCTTGCCGTCGCGTTCGAAGGTTTCCACTTCGGTGGCATGCAGGCTGGACGTGCTGGCACCGGTGTCGATCTTGGCACGCAGGCCGGCGACACCGAGGTCGGGCAAGGCGACCCACTCGCGCAGGCCGATCACAGTCAGATGGTCAAATGTCTTCACGATGTACAACCTGCGGATAAGTCGGTGAACTGTAAGCACGCCGCCAAGTTTTTGCATTCGCAAATTACGGTAGTACAGTTCCGTGAAAGACTGTGTTCGAGGAAATGTCATGGCACAAAAGCCGGAAGACGACGACAAGGTACGCCTGGACAAGTGGCTATGGGCTGCGCGGTTCTACAAGACCCGCGCCCTGGCCAAGGCGGCCATCGAAAGTGGCAAGGTGCATTGCCGCGGCGAGCGCTGCAAGCCGGGCAAGGAGCCGCGGGTGGGCGACGAGTTCGTCCTGCGCACGGGTTTCGATGAGCGCACGATCGTGGTCAAGGCCCTGTCGGTGGTGCGCCGAGGAGCCCCCGAAGCCCAGGCGCTGTACGAGGAAACCGCCGAAAGCATCCGCCGTCGCGAGCAGGCGGCGGCGATGCGCAAGGCGGGGGCCGTGGGCGTGACGACCGACGGCCGGCCGACCAAGAAGCAGCGGCGGCAGATCCACCAGCTGCATGGCAACTACGATTAGGCGTCGGCGCGTAGCACGCTGAGGCGCCCGAGCAGCGGCAGCCGCCCCAGCAGCGCGAACAAGGGTGCGGTCCAGCGCAGCAGGGCCGCACTGGATCTGGCGGCGAGCGGGGTGTAGTAGCTCCAGCCAACTGCGAGGATCGCCATCAGCAGACCACCGATATAGTCGTCCTGGCCCCAGTGGGCGCCGGCCACCAGACGCGGCAGCATGAACAGCAGGGCCAGGGCCCAGATCACCAGGTGCTGCAGCAGGCGTCGGCTGAACAGGCTCATGAACAGCGCCCAGATCAGCAGCACCGAGGCGTGATCGCCCGGGAAGCTCTGGCTGGAACGGTCCTTGAGTTCCCAGCGCGCCTCGAGGTTGGGATAGAAATCGCTGAGGTGGATGGCGTCGGCGAAGACCATCGACGGACTGTTGTGTTGCCAGCCCATTGCACCGGTCCACTTGGAAAACAGCGCGCGAATCACCACTAAGAGGATCAGGACGACGAAAAAGCCGAAGAAGGCTTCGCGCACCTGATGCGCCTTGAACACCCAGTTGCCACGGATCAGCAATGCCAGGAGGATCAGCCCGACGACGATGTCGAACGGGCGCAGGCTGCCGACGGTCCAGATGTAACGCCAAGTGGTGTTGTCGGCCAGTGGTGCGTTGAGGCTGTGGAACAGCCACTCGTCGAATGTCAGGCAAAGGATCTGGCCAAATGGCCACAGCCAGAAACACAGTAGAGCAATGGGCAGCAGCGTGCAGGCCGCCAGTGGGCCCCAGGACCACCTTGCTTGGAACAGTGGTCGATTGTCCATAAGATACCTCGAGTGAAAACGGATTACTGAGCGCCTTGCAACGCGCTGGAACGGGCTTATTTTTTCGGAGCCCGATACATTTTGTCATCATTTTCAGACAGTCAGAACTCATGCACGAATTACCGGACACCGATTTCACCCAACGTTTCATTTTTGACGACCGCGATGTACGCGGCGAATGGGTCGCGCTCGATCGCAGCTATGCCGAGGTGCTGGCCCGTCATCCCTATCCGCAACCGGTGGCCCAGCTGCTGGGCGAGTTGATGGCAGCGGCTGCGCTGCTGGTCGGTGCGCTCAAGTTCGACGGGCTGCTCGTGCTGCAGGCCCGCTCCCAGGGGCCGGTCCCTCTGCTCATGGTGGAATGCTCGAGCGAGCGCGACATCCGTGGCATGGCGCGCTATGAAGCTGAGCTGATCGAGGACGGCGCGACCCTGGAACAGCTCATGCCCAGTGGCGAGTTGATACTGACCATCGATCCGCTCAAGGGGCAGCGCTATCAGGGCATCGTCGATCTGCTCGGCGCCAATCTGTCGGAATGCTTCACCAATTACTTCCTCCAGTCGCAGCAGATCAACACGCGTTTCTGGCTCAACGTCGAACAGGGCAGCGCCCGTGGCCTGCTCCTGCAGCAACTGCCGGTCGACCGCCAGCCTGACGAAGACGACCGCGAGGAAAGCTGGCAGCACGTCGTTGCCCTGGGCGGGACGCTCAAGGCGCAGGAATGGGCGCTCGACAACGAGACCTTGCTGCACCGCTTGTACCACGAGGATGCCGTGCGCCTGTTCGACGTCCAGCCGCTGCGTTTTCGTTGCAGTTGCTCGCGCGAGCGTTCCGGCAATGCCTTGGTCAGCCTCGGCCAGGAGGATGCGCAGCGCCTGGTGGTGGAGTGTGGCGGCACGGTTGAGATCGATTGCCAGTTCTGCAACGAGCGCTATTTCTTCGATGCGGCCGATATCGCCCAATTGTTCGCCAATGGCGGGGTCGATGCGCCGTCAGAAACTCGGCACTAAAACGATTCAGCTCAGGGGAATGTCTTGTCGAACGGCTGAAAACCGCCGTTCTGACAGGAGGGCCCTACTTTTTTTGGGCGTTTCTGGCATAATCCGGCCACTTTTTTCGCTGTAGTAGTTTGAAACGAACAACTACAAAACGTTTGGAGCACTCGGCCGCAGGCCGGATGGGGAATCTCATGACGCAAGCCAACAACACCGTCTACACCGACCTGAGCGTCGATGAGCTGGTAAAAGAAGCGCTGAACCGCGGTGAAGGCGAGCTGGCCGATACTGGCGCGCTGGTCGTGAAAACAGGTCACCGTACCGGTCGCTCGCCGGCTGATCGTTTCATCGTCGAAGAGCCGTCCACTCAGGACGCCATCGCCTGGGGCCCGATCAACCGCAAGTTCCCGGCCGACAAGTTCGATGCCCTGTGGGACCGCGTCGTGGCATTCAACAACGCTCAAGAGCATTTCGTTTCCCACGTCCACGTAGGGGCTGCCGCCGAGCACTACCTGCCTGTGCGCATGACCACCCAGACCGCCTGGCAAAACCTGTTCGGCCGTTGCCTGTTCATCAACCCGCAGCAGTACAACCCTGCCGGTCGTGATGAGTGGCAAGTGCTCAATGTCGCCAACTTCGAGTGCGTGCCTGAGCGTGATGGCACCAATTCCGATGGCTGCGTGATCATCAACTTCGCCCAGAAGAAAGTCCTGATCGCCGGCATGCGCTACGCCGGTGAGATGAAGAAAGCCATGTTCTCGGTGCAGAACTTCCTGCTGCCGGCCGCCGACGTGCTGCCGATGCACTGCGCTGCCAACATCGGCGAAGAAGGCGACGTGACCCTGTTCTTCGGTCTGTCGGGCACCGGCAAGACCACCCTGTCGGCTGACGAAAGCCGTTACCTGATTGGTGACGACGAGCACGGTTGGGGCGAAGGCGTGGTGTTCAACATCGAAGGCGGTTGCTATGCCAAGTGCATCGACCTGTCCGAGAAGAATGAGCCGGTCATCTGGAAAGCCATCAAGCACGGCGCCGTGCTGGAAAACGTTGTCCTCGACGACGCCAAGAAGGCCGACTACGCCGATGCCAGCCTGACCCAGAACAGCCGCGCAGCGTACCCGCTGGAGCATGTCGAGAAGCGTTCCGAGAAGAACCTCGGCGGCGAGCCTAACGCGGTGATCTTCCTGACCTGCGACCTGACTGGCGTTCTGCCGCCGGTGTCGATCCTGAACAACGAGCAGGCGGCCTACCACTTCCTGTCCGGCTACACCGCGCTGGTCGGTTCCACCGAAATGGGCTCGGGCGGCGGCATCAAGTCGACCTTCTCCACCTGCTTCGGCGCGCCGTTCTTCCCGCGTCCAGCGGGCGAGTACGCCGAACTGCTGATCAAGCGTATCAACGGCTTCGGCTCCAAGGTCTACCTGGTCAACACTGGCTGGACCGGCGGCGGCTACGGCGTCGGCAAGCGCTTCAGCATCCCGACCACCCGTGCCGTGATCGCCGCGATCCAGAGCGGCGCGCTGGTCGGTGCCGAAACCGAGCACCTGGGCATCATCAACCTAGACGTGCCAACGGCTGTCCAAGGCGTCGACACTCAGTTGCTCAACCCACGCAACACCTGGGCTGACCCGGCTGCCTACGACGAAGCGGCCAAGGGCCTGGCCAAGCTGTTCACCGAGAACTTCAAGAAGTTCGACGTCTCCGACGCCATCAAGTCGGCTGGTCCTCAGCTGTAAGCCGGACTGTGTGAAAACAGCCGCCCTCAGGGGCGGCTTTTTCGTTTGGCTGCGGCCAAGGCCGCTGCCGTCTGGGGTGGGAACAATGGATTCGCTTGGCTTTTCAGCTGTATGTGGGAAGCTGCTTATTCATGTCTCAAGGACTGCAGCCGCGCCATGAACGAATCGCTCCAGCGCCATCAATACCCTCATTTCCAACCCATCCTCAGCCGTTACAACGACAGCGATCCCAACGGCCATATCGCCGGTCCTTCGGTGCATGCGTTCTTCGATACGACGATCCAGGCCTACTTGCATCAGCACGCCGGACTCGACCTTCAGGAAGGCGCGGTGGCGGGCTTCGTGGTGAGTTCGTCCGCGGATTTCTTTGCGCTTCCCAGCTTCCCGGACGCGCTGGAAGTCGGGCTGCGGGTCGCGCGCGTGGCGGGCAGTACGGTGGAATACCAATTGGCGCTGTTGCGCTTGGGCGAAACGGAGGCATGTGCGCAAGGGAGGGTGGTGCAGGTGTTTGTCGAGCGCCAGAGCGGCGTGCCGGTGGCGTTGCCTGCAGCCCTGCAGGCGGCGCTCGACGCGTTGCGGCGGGTCTGAAGCATCAGATTGAGCGCCGCCCACGCGGCGCATCGCGACACAAGGCTCCCGCTCCCATTAGGGACTGAGTCGATCACACTATCTGCGGCAGGCAGGGCCTTTTGACTCGCCGGCAATCAGGTCTCAGCGGTGACGCCAATTACGCTTGTGCTTGCGATGGCCGTAATGATGGCCGCGATCGCGATAGTGGCGACGGTCGTCGTAGCCACGGCGATCGCGACGCTCGTCCGCATCGGCCTTGTTACCCATGTAGTTGCCCAGTGCCCCCCCGGCACCGCCGCCCGCGGCCGCGCCGACGTAGCTGCCGGTGGTGCCGCCTACGCTGCGACCGAGTACGTTGCCGCCAGCGGCGCCCAAGGCGCCGCCAATGGCCGCTTCACCGCGCTGGCGCTTGTCTGCACCGACCGCACTGCCCGCGGCACCGCCCAGGCCCGCGCCAATCGCGCCGCCGGTGCTGCCGCCGATCTGCTGGCCGACCACTGAGCCGAGTACCCCGCCCAATGCGCCGCCAATGCCGGCCTCGGTGGTGCCACCTGCCGAGGCAACGCCGCTGAGCAGGCCAAGGGACAACAACAGAATCGAGGAGTACTTCTTCATCAAGAGAGCCTCATAGGGATGACGAGGCGATCCTGAGGCTCGAAAAGGGGGCTGGCAACGAAAATCCGACGATTGGCACGAATTGTACACAATTCTGTAAGTCACTGTTTTTACTGTGAAACTTTATCGTTTTTCGCGTGTCATAGCTTACTTGAGACAAAGCCCTGAACCTCTCGGCCAGGGCTTTTTTAATGGCTGATTGCCAGCTTTTTTCCTTAGAGGATCCGCCCCGTCTCGCGCGCGGCCTCAAGCTTGATCGCCACGAACTTCGAAGTAGGCGTATGGCTACCGTCTCCCACGCTCTCCAGCGGTACCAGCGGGTTGACCTCGGGGTAGTACGCTGCCGCCTGCCCCGCTGGAATGTCGAAAGCCAGCAAGGTAAAGCCCTGCACCCGACGCTCGCGACCATCACCCCATAACGAAATGATGTCCGCCTGCTGCCCTGGCTTGAAGCCCAGGCGAATGATGTCGGCCTCGTTCACGAACAGCACGTTGCGCTGTCCTTTGACCCCACGGTAACGGTCGTCCAGGCCATAGATGGTGGTGTTGTACTGGTCGTGGGAGCGCATCGACTGCATGATCAGGTCCGGCGTCTGGCCACTGGCGCGCACGCGCTCGTCCAGCAGGCTGTCCGGCAGCGGGTTGGCCTTGAAGTTGGCGCGACCGCTGGCGGTTTTCCATTGCCGCGCGCCAGCGCTGTTGCCCAGGTAGAAGCCACCCGGATGGGCCAGGCGCTGGTTGAAGCCGGTAAAGCCTGGGATGGTGTCGGCGATCAGGTCGCGAATGCGGCCGTAGTCGGCGACCAGCCAATGCCAGTCCACCGGTTGGCTGCCCAAGGTGGCGGCAGCGATACCGGCGACCACCGCAGGTTCCGAGCGCATCTGGCGTGACAATGGCTGCAGCTGGCCGTTGGAGGCATGGACCATGCTGAACGAGTCTTCCACGGTCACCGCCTGCGGCCCTTCGCCCTGGCGATCGATGTCGGTGCGGCCCAGGCACGGCAGGATCAGCGCCTGCTTGCCATGGACCAGATGGCTGCGGTTGAGCTTGGTGCTGATGTGCACGGTCAGCTCGCAGTTGCGCAGGGCCTGGGCGGTGCGCTCGGTGTCTGGTGTGGCTTGGGCGAAGTTGCCGCCCAGGCCGATGAAGACCTTGGCCTTGCCGTCGAGCATGGCGTGGATCGCTTCGACGGTGTTGTGGCCGTTGTGCCGCGGTACGCTGAAGCCGAAGCGCTTTTCGATGGCGTCGAGCAGCGCAACCGGCGGGCGCTCGTTGATGCCCATGGTGCGGTCGCCCTGCACGTTGCTGTGGCCCCGTACCGGGCACAGTCCAGCACCGGGCACGCCCAGGTTGCCGCGCAGCAGCATGAGGTTGGCGATTTCCTGGATGGTCGCCACCGAGTGGCGGTGCTGGGTGATGCCCATCGCCCAACACATGATGACCTTCTCGGCCTTGCAATACATGCGCGCCGCCTGCTCGATCTCGGCCAGCGCCAGGCCGGACTGCTCCTGGATCTGCGCCCAGGGGCTGGCATCCACCGCGGCCAGATACTCTTCGACGCCATGGCCATGCTCGGCGATGAAGGCGTGGTCGAAGACCGCTGGTTCGCCCTTGGCCTGGGCGTCGCGCTCCCACTGCAGGAGGAACTTGGCCATGCCGCGCATCATCGCCATGTCGCCGCCCAAGGCCGGGCGAATATAGGCGGTGTTGGTCGGGCGGTCACCGTTGGTGAGCATCTCGATGGCGTGCTGCGGATGCTGGAAGCGTTCCAGGCCACGCTCCTTCAACGGGTTGACGCAGACCACCTGGGCCCCGCGCTTGACCGCGTCGCGCAGCGGATCGAGCATGCGGGGATGGTTGGTGCCAGGGTTCTGGCCCCAGACGAAGATGGCGTCGGCGTGCTCGAAGTCATCGAACGTCACGGTGCCCTTGCCGACCCCGATGCTCTGGCCCAGGGCCACGCCACTGGCCTCGTGGCACATGTTCGAGCAATCCGGGAAGTTGTTGGTCCCAAAGGCCCGCACGAACAGCTGATAAAGGAACGCCGCCTCGTTGCTGGCCCGGCCCGAGGTATAGAACTCGGCCTGGTCGGGCGAGTCCAGGGCCTGCAGGTGCTGGGCGATCAGGGCAAAGGCGGCGTCCCAGTCGATCGGGCGATAGCGGTCGCTGGCCGGGTCGTAGACCATCGGATCGGTCAGTCGGCCCTGGTATTCGAGCCAGTAGTCGCTTTGCTCGAGCAATGCGCTGACGCTGTGGCGGGCGAAGAAGGACGCGTCGACGCGGCGCTTGGTCGCTTCCCAGTTCACCGCCTTGGCGCCGTTCTCGCAGAACTTGACCATGCCGCTCTCGGGCGAATCGCCCCAGGCGCAGCCGGGGCAGTCGAAACCGCCGTTCTGGTTGGTCTTGAGCAGGGCGCGGATGTTCTTCAGGGCGTTGTCGCTGCCGACCCAGGCCTTGGCCACACTGCGCAATGCTCCCCAGCCACCGGCAGGGCCGTTGTAGGGCTTGTAGACGGGAACGGGTTTCTGGTCGGCTCGATGGTGCAGGCTCACGGTCTAGATCTCCGGCACGGGGCTGAAGACCCGCGGTGCGCTGTGCTTGGGCAAGTGAATGAGGTTGAGGTTGTGCCGCCGGGCCCATTGCAGCGCCAGGCCGGTAGGCGCCGAGAGGCTGACCAGGGTCTGGATACCGGCGCGCAGGACTTTCTGGATCAGCTCCAGGCTGCAGCGGCTGGTGACGATCGCCAGGCCGCCTGCCAGGCTGATGCGCTGGCGCAGCAGGGCGCCGATCAGCTTGTCCAGGGCGTTGTGCCGGCCGATGTCTTCGCGGCCCAGCAGCAACTGGCCCTGGCTGTCCATGAACAGCGCCGCGTGCACCGCGCCGCAGTGCTGGCCCAGCGGTTGGAAGGCGTCGATGCGCTGGCGCAGGCCGTCGAGCCAGTGCGCCGGTGGCAGCGACGCGCCAGGCAGCACCTGGAGGTCCGGCAGGGCCTGTTCCAGCGCTTCGACGCCGCACAGGCCACAGCCGCTGGTGCCGGCCAGTTGCCGGCGCTGGTCCTTCAGGTTCCAGAACGCCCGGCTGGAAATCTCCAGGTCGGCGTGGAGCGCCGCGCCATTGCCGGAAAATTTCATGTCATAGATGTCTGAGGGCGCGCTGACGATGCCACTGCCGACACTGAAGCCGACCACGAAATCCTCGAGGTCGGTCGGACTGACCAACATCACGGCCTGGTTCAGACCGTTGTAGGCGATGGCCAGGGCAACTTCCTCGGCGAGCGGGGTTTGTGCCCGATCATCGTCGGTCAGTTGCAGGTATTCGTAGGTGTTGCTGGCGGCAGGCATGGTGACAGGTGCGGGCGCCGCGCAGACCGGAGGTTTGCTGTTCATCAGGACGGATTCCCGGCGGCTGTTATCCGTCAAGCCTAGGCTTGTGCCGGTCGAACGTCTAATCGCTAGGCTCTATGCATCGATAGACACCGTCGATCATGCTCGACGGCAGCGTCCAGAAGGCTGTCCTAGACTGCTGGCTCCTGATCATTCTCAAGGAACACGCTATGAGTCTATTCAGTTTCGTGAAGGAAGCCGGCGAGAAGCTCATCGATCTGCTGACCCCAGGCAACGCCAACGCCCAGGAACAGCTGAAGAAACACGTGGAGAAGGTCGGTCTGGGCAACCCGGACATCAGGGCCACGGTCGAGGGCGACAAGGTCACCCTCAAGGGCGAGGCCTCAAGCCAGGAGGAGAAGGAAAAGATCATCCTGGCCGTCGGCAACCTTGAGGGCATCGCTGCGGTGGACGACCAGGTTACCGTCACAGGCCCTGTGGCCCAGGCTGCGCGTTTCGTCACGGTGAACAAAGGCGACACCCTCGGCGCCATCGCCAAGGCCGAATACGGCGACGCCAGCCAGTACAACAAGATCTTCGAGGCCAACAAGCCGTTGCTGTCGCACCCGGACAAGATCTATCCGGGGCAGGTGCTGCGCATTCCTCACTAGCTTGAGCGGGTCGATTCAAAGGCCTGGGAGCAGTTCGCAGTAATCCTCGACGGCGGCGAACTCCTCGGTATCGCGAGGCAGCCCCTTGCTGTCCGGCTGGCGCACCGCGAGCAGGTGCGCCACGCCGTAGCGGCGGGCGCTGCGCAGGATCGCCAAGGTGTCGTCGACAAACAGGCTGCGTGCCGGGTCGAAACCGATATCGGCCTGCAGCGCATCCCAGAACTGCGGGCTTTCCTTGGGGAAGCCATAGTCGTGGGAGCTGATCAGTCGCTCGAAGTATGGCGCCAGCTCCACCCGCTCCAGTTTCAACGACAGCGAATCGCGGTGGGCATTGGTGATCATCACCACGCGCTTGCCGGCCTGGCGGATCGCCGCGAGGAACGGTTCGGCGTCCGGCCGCAGGGCAATCAGCTCGGCCAGCTCCTGCTTCAGTTCGCGCACCGGCAACTTCAGTTCGCGGGTCCAGAAATCCAGGCAGTACCAGTTCAGCGTTCCGGCATTGCGCTCGAACAGCGGTTGCAGCTCCAGCTCCGCCATGGCCCGGCTGATCCCATGCAACTCGGCATAGCGCTGGGGCAGGTGCTCCAGCCAGAACTGGTTGTCGTAGTGCAGGTCCAGGAGGGTGCCGTCCATGTCGAGCAGGACGGTATCGATGGCGGACCAGTTCAGAAGTGGCATATGAAATTCTCGAAGGCGTGGCAAGCCACGGTATAGTAACGCGTTCACGCCAAGGAGCCGCCCCATGCGCCAGAAACCCACTGTTCTTGCCCGCGAGATTGTCGCCAGCAGCCGCCTGTTTCGTGTCGAAGCTGTGGAACTGCGCTTTGCCAACGGCACCGAACGGACTTACGAGCGGCTGGTCGGCCGTGGCAACGGCTACGGTGCGGTGATGATCGTGGCGATGCTCGACGCCGAGCATGCGGTGCTGGTCGAGGAATATTGCGGCGGCACCGACGAGTACGAACTGTCCCTGCCCAAGGGCCTGATCGAGCCCGGCGAGGACGTGCTGGCCGCCGCCAACCGCGAGCTCAAGGAAGAGGCCGGCTTCGGCGCGCGCCAGTTGGAGCACCTGACCGAGCTGTCGCTGTCGCCTGGCTACATGAGCCAGAAGATCCAGGTGGTGCTGGCCACCGACCTCTACGAGGAGCGCCTGGAAGGCGACGAGCCGGAGCCGATGCGCGTCGACACGGTCGACCTGCGCGAACTCTCGGCCCTGGCCCAGCATCCGCAGTTCACCGAAGGGCGGGCGCTGGCGGCGCTGTACCTGGTCCGTGACCTGCTGACCCAGCGGGGGCTGTTCGACGCATGAACGATCAACAGCTGATGCACCAGGTGATCGAACTCGCCCGCCGCGCCGGGGAAGCCATCCTGCCCTTCTGGCGCGCCGACGTGGCGGTCACGGCCAAGGCCGACGATTCGCCGGTGACCGCTGCCGACCTCGCTGCCCATGAGGTCATCGCCAAGGGCCTGCGCGCCCTGGCCCCAGAGATTCCCGTGCTGTCGGAAGAGGACTGCGATATCCCGCTGGCCGAGCGCCTGGGCTGGCAGCGCTGGTGGCTGGTAGACCCGCTGGACGGCACCAAGGAATTCATCGCCGGCAGCGAGGAGTTCACCGTCAACATCGCCCTGGTCGAGGCCGGCGAGGTGGTGTTCGGCGTGGTCAGCATGCCGACCTCCGGCCGCTGCTATTTCGGTGGTCGCGACCTGGGTGCCTGGCGCGTCGAGGCAGGCGCAGAGCCCCAACCGATCCAGGTGCGCAGCACCCCGGCGCCGGGCAGCCGCTTTACCGTAGTGGCCAGCCGGCGCCATTCCAGCCCGCAGCAGGAGGCCCTGCTGGGCGGCCTGGGCGCAGCCGTGGGCGAGCTGGAGCTGGCCAACACCGGCAGCTCGCTGAAGTTCTGCCTGCTGGCCGAAGGCGCTGCCGACTGCTATCCGCGCCTGGCGCCCACCTCGCAATGGGACACCGCTGCTGCCCAGGGCGTGCTCGAAGGTGCCGGTGGCGAAGTCATCGAGCTGGACGGCCAACCGTTGCGCTACCCGCCGCGCGAATCGCTGCTCAATCCCTTCTTCCTCGCCCTGCCGAGCGCTGCGACCTGGCGCCAGGACCTGCTGGACCTGGCCTCAGCGATGTAGCACGTACTGCCCGCTGAACTGCACGGCGGGCTCATCGCTGGCGCTGTTGAATACCTGGGTGTGCAAGCTCAGGCGCGCGCGGCCGCGCCGTTGGTAGGTGGCGATGAAGCGGTCCCAGACCTTGTCTTCAGGTGCCGCGCAGCGCGCGATGGCCGCGCCGGTGACCGGTAGCGGATAGCTGATCTGGCCTTCCTGGATGACGATATGACCGTCATCGATGCCCAGTTCGCGCAGGCGCAGGTGCAGCCAGCCCCAGCCTGCCAGCACCGCGGCACAATAGAGGCTGCCGCCGAACATGGTGCTCTTGTGGTTGACGTTGGCGGCCAGGGGCAATTGCAGGCGCAGGCAGTGGGCCTGCCAGTCGAGGACCTGCAGGCCCATCTCGCGGGTCAACGGAATGTCGCTGTGCAGCACCGACTCCAGGTAGCGACTGTCAGTACTCATGGGCGGTTGTCCTCCAGGTCGTCGTGCTGGTTGCTGTCGGCAAAGCTCAGGCCGTGCTTGCGCAGTTTGTCGTGCAGGGTCTTGCGAGGAATGCCGAGCGCTTCGGCGAGGCTGCGCATCGAACCGTGCGGCTGCGTGAGCTCGGCGGCGATCAGCGAACGCTCGAACTGCTCGACCTGCTCGCTGAGGTTGCCCGTGCCGATCAGGGCAGGGTTGTCCAGCGGCGCGCTTTGCTGACCATCCAGGGCCAGTTCCAGGCCCAGGGCGAAACGTTCTGCGACGTTCTGCAGCTCACGCACGTTGCCAGGCCAGGCGTGGCGCAGCAGCATCGCCCGCTGCGCCGGTTGCAGGCTGTGCGGCGGCAGCCCATGGCGCTGGCTGGCGGCATCGGCGAAGTGCTGGAACAGCATGAGGATATCGTCGCCGCGCTCGCGCAGCGCCGGGATGCGCAGCGGCGCGACGTTCAGCCGGTAGTAGAGGTCGGCGCGGAAACGCCCCTGGTCGGCGGCCTGGCGCAGGTCTTCCTTGGTCGCGGCGATGATCCGGATATCCAGGGCAATCTGCTGGTTGCCGCCCAGGCGCTCGACCACCCGCTCCTGCAACAGGCGCAGCAGCTTGACCTGGACGTCCAGGCTCATGCTCTCGATCTCGTCGAGGAACAGCGTGCCGCCGTTGGCGAACTCGAACTTGCCGATGCGCCGTTTCTGCGCCCCGGTAAAGGCCCCTGGCTCATGCCCGAACAGCTCGCTCTCGACCACCGACTCGGCCAGGGCGCCGGCATTGATTGCCACGAAGGGGCCATCACGGCGGCCCGACAGGTCGTGCAACGCACGCGCCACCACTTCCTTGCCGGCACCGGTCTCGCCAAGGATCAACACATCGGCGCGGGTGCCGGCCAGGGCACCGATCTGCTCGCGCAGGCGCAGCATCGCGGGCGACTGGCCAACCAGGCGGGTACTCAGCTCCTGGCGATCGCTCAGGGCCAGGCGCAGGCTGCGATTGTCCATGACCAGCCGGCGCAGGGCCAGGGCGCGGCGCACGCTGTCGAGCAGCGCGTCGCTGGCGAAGGGCTTTTCCAGAAAGTCATAGGCACCGGCGCGCATGGCCTGCACCGCCAAGGGCACATCGCCGTGGCCGGTGATCAGCAGCACCGGCAATTCGGCGTCGCGCCCGTGCAGCTGTTCGAGCAGTTGCAGGCCGTCGATGCCGGGCATGCGGATATCGCTGACCACCACACCAGGCCAATCGGCCTCGATGCGCTCGGCCAGGCCCTGGGCGTCGCTCAGGGACACGACCTTGAGCCCGGCAAGGTCCAGGGTCTGGCTCAGGGCCTGGCGCAGGTGCGGGTCGTCATCGACCAGGATGACCTGGGTGCGACTGTCGATCTGTGTCTCGGTGGTCATGCCGAGGAATCCTCCGAAGATTGCAGGTTGGCGCCGGGCTTGGCCACACGCAGTTGCAAGGTCAGCAGGGCGCCACCTTCCGGATGGTTGCCCAGCAGCAACTCACCGCCCAGGGCACGCATCAGGCTTTCGCAGATGGCCAGCCCCAAGCCCAGGCCTTGGGTCCGGGTCTTGGTGGTGAAGAACGGCTCCTTGGCGCGCTCCATGGCCTGGCGGGTAAAGCCAGGGCCGTTGTCTCGAATGTACAGGTAGACGGTGTCCTCGCGCCGCTCGGCACTGAGCCACAGCTTGCGCGGGTTGGCTTTCTCGGTGAGGGCATCGAGGGCATTGGCCAGCAGGTTGCCGAGCACCTGGCGCAGGCGGGTTTCGCCGGCCTGAACCCACAGCGGCGCATCCGGCAGGTCGCGGATCAGCTCCACCGCCATGGCGCGGCGCCGTTTGGCCAGCAGTGCCAGGGCATCGTCCAGCGCCGGCTGCAGGGCCACGCTTTCCGGCGCATGGCGGTCGCGGCGGGCAAAGGCGCGCAGGTGGGCGATGATCGAGGCCATGCGCCCGGTCAGTTCGCCGATCAGCTTGAGGTTGCCGCGGGCATCTTCGGTGCGCTGGTGGTCGAGCAGCACCTCTGCGTTCTCGGCATAGCTGCGGATCGCGGCCAGCGGTTGGTTGAGTTCGTGGCTGATGCTCGCTGACATGGTGCCCAATACTGACAGCTTGCCAGCCTGGACCAGTTCGTCCTGTGCCTGCACCAGCTCTTGCTGGGCCTGCTCGCGCTCCAGCACCTCGCTCTTGAGGCGGTTGTTCAGGCCTTCGAGGGCGGCGGTCCGCTCGTTGACGCGCTTTTCCAGTTCCTGGCGGCCACGGGCCTCCAGGTCGATGCGGTCGATGTAGTGACGGCGCCGCTGCATGACCAGCCCAAGCAGCAGCATCAACACCAGCAGGGTGCCCGCACCGATGGCCATGACCGTGCTCACCGAGCGGTCGACCAGGCTGCGCGGCGCGAGGATGCTGACCTGCCAGCCGGTCTCCTGGATCGCCCGGGTTTGCGTCAGCCAGGCGTCGGGACTGAGGTTCAATGGCTGCGGCGCCTGGGTCGGATAGGGCTGGATGGCGATGATCGCCTCGCGCTCGGCATCGGACAGCGCACGGGTGGCGCGGAAACGCCAGTCGGGCCGCGAAGTCAGCACGACCACGCCGTTCTGGTCGGTCAGCAGCAATTGCTCCGGGGTGCGGCCCCAGAGGGTTTCGGTGTGGTCCAAGTCGACCTTGACCACCAGCACGCCGATCACCTTGTCCTGCTCGTGCACGGCGGCGGCGAAGAAGTAACCGCGCTTGGCCGACGTGGTGCCCTGACCGAAGAAGCGCCCCAGGCGACCGGCCATGGCCTCGTTGAAGTACGGGCGGAAGGCGAAGTTGCGGCCGATGAAGCTGTCGTGCTTGTCCCAGTTGGAGGCCGCCAGGGTATTGCCGCTCACGTCCATCAGGTACATGACCTCGGCGCCGGTCTGGTTGACGATGTCCTTGAGCAGGCGGTTGGCGTTGGTCACGGTTTCCAGACGCAGTGGGTCGGCCAGCACCGCGCGCAGGGCCGGCAGTTCGCCGAGGATCCGCGGCAAGGTCTCGTAGCGGTGCAGGGTGCCCAGCAGGTTGGCGACGTAGAGGTCGAGGGTCTGGCGGTTCTGCGAGGCCAGTTCATCCTGGTAGTAGCGCTCGGCCAGGTGCTGCAGCGGCCAGAGCAGGGGCGCCAGGCACAAGGCCAGAATGGCCAGGCTGCGCCAGCGAGGGCGTCGCGGTGGTGTGGAAATCGGGATCATCGCCAAGTGCGCCAGAAGGATCTGGCGCAATTATGCGCTACTTGAGGCCGTCGATCAGCGCTTCGCGCCAGCCCGGCCATCCACGGGCAAGGCGGCTGCGCCTGGAAGTGCCCGCCAGGACAATGCCCTTGGTCATGCAATCAGGTCCTTGAAACCCGTGTTGCCCAGGCGTTCGCCCTGGTAGCTGCCATCTTGCACGTCGCGGCACCATTGGAGGTTTTCCAGGTACCACTGCACGGTCTTGCGCAGGCCGCTGTCGAAGGTCTCCTCGGGGACCCAGCCAAGTTCGCGCTCGATCTTGCCGGCATCGATGGCGTAGCGCAGGTCATGGCCAGGACGGTCCTGGACGAAGGTGATCAGGTCGGCATACCGGCCAACGCCACTCGGGCGCTGGGGCGCCAGCTCCTCGAGCAGGGCGCAGATGCCGCGCACCACATCGATGTTCTTCTGCTCGTTGTGGCCGCCGATGTTGTAGGTCTCGCCCACCGTACCCTGGGTCATCACCTGGAACAGGGCGCGCGCATGATCGTCCACGTACAGCCAGTCACGCACCTGTTCGCCGTTGCCATAGACCGGCAGCGGTTTGCCTGCCAGGGCATTGAGGATCGTCAGCGGGATGAGCTTTTCAGGGAAGTGGAACGGCCCGTAGTTGTTCGAGCAGTTGCTGAGCACAACCGGCAGCCCATAGGTGCGGTGCCAGGCCCGGACCAGGTGGTCGGAGGCGGCCTTGCTCGCCGAATAGGGGGAGCTGGGCGCATAGGGGGTGGTTTCGGTGAACAACGCGTCGGCGCCATGCAGGTCGCCATACACCTCGTCGGTGGAGATGTGATGGAACCGGAAGGCCTCGCGCTGCTTGGCCGGCAGCGTGCTCCACCAGGCGCGGGTCGCCTCCAGCAGGCTGTAGGTGCCGACAATGTTGGTCTGGATGAATGCTGCCGGCCCGTCGATCGAGCGGTCGACATGCGATTCGGCCGCCAGGTGCATGATCGCATCGGGCTGGAAGCGTTCCAGCACGGCGCTCACCGCGCCCTGATCGACGATATCGGCCTGGACGAACTCGTAGCGCGTGTCCAGGGCGATACTGCGCAACGACGCCAGGTTGCCTGCATAAGTCAGCTTGTCGAGGTTCAGCACCTCATGCTCGGTGTTGCCGATCACGTGGCGAACCAGTGCCGAGCCGATGAAACCGGCGCCGCCGGTGATGAGAATACGCATGTGCTTGCCTTTGGGTGAGGGGCATTGATGCGCTGCAGTCTAGCGTGTGGGCTGCCCTGATTGTCACAAGCAACGGCGTCGCGCTCGCGTTGGCTGTCGCTTTTTCTGCTTGCCCCTTGTTTATCGGCACAAGCAATGGCGATATAAGGCCAAAAAAACGAGGCCTCTCGCAATGTCCCTCCACACGCTGCTCCAGCGCTCCAGCCAGCCTAGTCCGACGCTCTGCGACACCCAGGCGCACGCGCTGCTGCAGGCCCACTATGCGTTGAGCGGGCACTTGCAGTCGCTCGGCAGCCAGCAAGACCTGAACCTGCGTTTGGACAGCGAGCAGGGCCGATTCGTGCTCAAGGCCTGTCATGGCAGCTATGCGCAGGTTGAGCTGGAGGCCCAGCATGCCGCCCTGGCCCACCTGCGCGCCCAAGACCTGCCGGTGCCGGCCGTGCGCCACGCGTGCGCCGGCGCCTCGCTGCTGGCGCTGGAGGTGGACGGCCAGCCTCTGCGCCTGCGCGTGCTCGAGTACATCGACGGGCAATCCCTGACCCGCCTCAAGCACCTGCCCACGCGGCTGATGGCCGAACTGGGCGCCCTCTGTGCGCGGGTCGATCGTGCCCTGGCCGACTTCGACCATCCGGGCCTTGAGCGCACCCTGCAGTGGGACCCGCGCCATGCGCAGGCATTGATCGGGCATCTGTTGCCGGTGTTGGTCGACGATGCGCAGCGAGCCAGGGTCGCGCAGGTGGCAGCGCTGGCCAGCGAGCGGCTACAGCCTTGGGCAGCCCAGTTGCCGGTCCAGGCCGTACACCTGGACATCACCGACGACAACACCGTCTGGGTGCGGGATGACCAGCGCCTGTGGCAACTGCAGGGCGTCATCGACTTCGGCGACCTGCTGCGGACCTGGCGGATTGCCGACCTGTCGGTGACCTGCGCGGCCCTCCTGCACCATGCCGAGGACGATCCGCTGCGCATCGCCGCGGCGGTCAGCGCCTACCATGCCGAGAATCCGCTGCACGAAGCGGAGTTGCGCGCCCTGTGGCCGCTGGTGCTGATGCGCGCCGCCGTGCTGGTGCTCAGCAGCGAGCAGCAACTGAGCGTCGACCCCGGCAACCAGTACATCCGCGACAACCTGGCCCACGAATGGGCCATCTTCGAACTGGCCAGCCGGGTACCGTTCGGCCTGATGCAGGCGGCCATCTTGCAGGCCGTCGGGCGCGATCTGCCTCTCCTTGACCTGTCCGGCTGCGCGCCGTTGCTGCCGGGCCTTGTGGACCAATCGGTCAGTCAGGTCGATCTGGGCGTGCTCAGCGAGCACTGCCAGGCCGGCAACTGGCAGCAGCCAGGCTTCGACCAGCAGTTGCTGGCACAACAAGCGGCGAGCACGGGCGCCGCCTGTGGCCTGTACGGCCAGTACCGGCTGTCGCAGACCCAGATCGACAGACCCACCGAGCCGGCCACCTGCGCCTTGGGCGTGGAGCTGCACCTGCCCCCTGGGAGCCTGCTGCAAGCGCCCGCCGACGGCACCTGGCAGCGTACCGGCGAACAGCGTGGCTGCTTGCAGACGGCCAATTGGACGCTCTGGCTCGAAGGGCTCGACCAGGCCCCAGAGCAGGGTCAGTCGCTGGCCAAGGGGCAGGCGCTCGGGCACGTCCGCGGTGGACTGCGTGTGCAGCTGTGCCGCGAGCCTGGCGTGCAGCCGCCGTTCTTCGCGACACCGTCCCAGGCCACGGCCTGGCTGGCCCTGTGCCCATCCCCGCGCGCCGTGCTGGGCTTTGCCTGCGATGCCCCGCCGCTGGACGACCCCCACGCGCTGTTGGCGCGGCGTGACGCCAGCTTCGCCCGCTCGCAGAAACACTATTACGCGCAGCCGCCGCACATCGAACGTGGCTGGCGCAACTACCTGATCGACATGCAAGGGCGCAGCTACCTGGACATGCTCAACAATGTCGCGGTACTCGGCCACGGCCACCCGCGCATGGCGACCGAGTCGGCGCGCCAGTGGTCGCTGGTCAATACCAATTCGCGCTTCCACTACGCGGCGATCGCCGAATTTTCCGAGCGCCTGCTGGCCCTGGCGCCAGACGGCATGGACCGAGTGTTCCTGGTCAACAGCGGCACCGAGGCCAACGACCTGGCGATCCGCCTGGCCTGGGCCTACAGCGGCGGGCGCGACCTGCTCAGCGTGCTGGAGGCTTACCACGGCTGGTCGGTGGCCACCGACGCTATCTCCACCTCCATCGCCGACAACCCGCAGGCCCTGGAAACCCGCCCCGACTGGGTGCACCCGGTCATGGCGCCCAACACTTACCGTGGCCGCTACCGGGGCGCTGCAAGCACCGCCGACTACCTGCGCGATGTCGACGCCAAGCTTGCCGACCTGGATGCCCGCGCTCGCCAGCTTGCCGGGTTCATCTGCGAGCCGGTATACGGCAACGCCGGCGGCATCGCCTTGCCGCCGGGTTATCTGCGCGAGGCTTACGCCAAGGTCCGCAGCCGCGGTGGGGTGTGCATCGCCGACGAAGTGCAGGTCGGCTATGGTCGCCTGGGCGAATACTTCTGGGGCTTCGAGGAGCAGGGTGTGGTGCCGGACATCATCACCATGGCCAAGGGCATGGGCAATGGCCAGCCTCTGGGAGCTGTCATCACCCGCCGTGAGATCGCCGAAGCCCTGGAGGCCGAGGGCTACTTCTTTTCCTCGGCCGGCGGCAGCCCGGTCAGCTGTCGGATCGGCATGGCGGTACTGGAGGTGATGCACGAAGAAGGCCTGTGGCAGAACGCACGCGAGGTCGGAGGTTACTTCAAGGCGCGCTTGCAGGCGTTGGTCGATAAACATCCGCTTGCCGGTGCGGTGCATGGTTCGGGTTTCTACCTGGGGCTGGAGCTGGTGCGTGATCGCCGGTCCCTTGAGCCCGCGAGTGCAGAAACCGCGCTGCTGTGTGATCGCTTGCGCGAGCTGGGCATCTTCATGCAGCCCACTGGCGACTACCTCAATATCCTCAAGATCAAACCACCCATGTGCACCACCCGCGCCAGCGTCGACTACTTCGTCGACAGCATCGATCAGGTGTTGAGCGAGGATCTCTAAAGGCAGGGTTAGCCCAATAAGCAGATTCTTATCGGTTATTGGCGGCTAATACTGGGAGATGTTTTGAACAAATGGCTTTTAAAGCCGATTTTTATCGGATATAAATCGTCTATGGTTTCTCTTTCATAACGAGGAACCGACGAGACAGAAGAAGCGTGTTGGTGCACACTTTCACATCCCGATCGCTCACCGACCTGACGCGGGCATCATCCCGGCGCCGGGCTTTTGCAAAGGTTGACCCATGAAAACCCTCAACACGACTCCGCGCGCCGACGGCTTCCACATGCCGGCCGAGTGGGCACCGCAAACCCAGGTGTGGATGGTCTGGCCAGAGCGCCCGGACAACTGGCGCCTGGGTGGCAAGCCGGCGCAGGCGGCACATATCACCTTGGCCAAGGCCATCGCCCGCTTCGAGCCGGTTACCGTGGCGGTCTCCGCCGCGCAGTACGAGAACGCCCGCAGTCGCCTGGACTTGCCGAACATCCGCGTGGTCGAGATCAGCAACGACGATGCCTGGGTCCGGGACACAGGGCCGACCTTCGTGATCAACGACAGCGGTGAAGTGCGCGGCGTCGACTGGGGCTTCAACGCCTGGGGTGGCTTCAATGGCGGCCTGTATGCGCCGTGGAACCGTGACGAGCAGCTGGCCGGCAAGGTCCTGGAGATGGAGCGCCTGCAGCGTTATCACACCGCAGGTTTCGTCCTCGAAGGTGGCTCGATCCACGTCGACGGTGAAGGCACCCTGATCACCACCGAAGAATGCCTGCTCAACGCCAACCGCAACCCGCATCTGAACCGCGAGCAGATCGAACAGGTCCTTGCCGACCACCTGGCTGTCGAGCAGGTCGTCTGGCTGCCGGACGGGCTGTACAACGACGAGACCGATGGCCACGTCGACAATTTCTGCTGTTACGTGCGCCCAGGCGAAGTGTTGCTCGCCTGGACCGATGATCCGCAGGACCCAAACTACGCCCGTTGCCACGCGGCGCTGCAGGTGTTGCAGAACACCCGCGATGCCAAGGGGCGTGAGTTCGTGGTGCACAAGATGCCGATCCCAGGGCCACTGTATGCCACCGAGGAGGAGTGTGATGGCGTCGATCAGGTCGACGGCACCCAGGAGCGCAACCCATCGGTGCGCCTGGCCGGCTCCTACGTCAACTTCCTGATCGTCAACGGCGGGATCATCGCGCCGAGCTTCGACGACCCGGCAGATGCCCAGGCCAGAACCCTCCTGGGTCAGATCTTCCCCGACCATGAGATCGTGATGATCCCAGGTCGCGAACTGTTGCTGGGCGGCGGCAATATCCACTGCCTGACCCAGCAGCAACCGGCGCCGGTCAAGCGCTGATCTCACCTGCGATGCAAGGGCCCGTCTCGTGACGGGCCTTTTTTTGGCTGCTGAGGACCGCAGCAGGGCTACCGGGTCTATGTCGTGGACGCCACGTCCCCAGCACGGAAAAAAGCCCATAAAAGTGCATTCGTGTGGGGAAATGCACCATATGGGTGTAGGAAAGTGAGCAAAACCAACTGCATTTCACGTTTCTTTGACATATAGAAGCGCAGCCGGATAGGATTCGGCCCCTACGCCTGCTGGCCATATCCTGGCCATGGCGCTGCAGAGGGCCCGGTGTGTTAGGTCACCGCGGGCTTTGCAGCTTGGATCCGCATAGCGTCGAACCTACGAAGGGGCGTTGGTTCCTGGCGTTTGACTGCAGAGCGTATTGATTTCAGATAAGGAAAATAACATGTTGAAAACTAAGATCAGTCTGATCGCGCTGGCGCTCGTCGCCGCCACCCAGGCTCAGGCCAACGATCAGGCCGCAAGCAAGGGCTTCGTCGAAGACAGCAGCATGAACCTGCTGCTGCGCAACGCTTACATCAATCGTGACAAGAAGCACGGCACCAACGACCAGATCGAATGGGGCCAGGGCTTCATCGGCAAATTCTCGTCTGGTTTCACCCAGGGCACCGTCGGTGTTGGTGTGGACGCCTTTGGCCTGTACGCCATCCGTCTGGACGGTGGCAAGGGTCACAACGGCGGCGGCGGCGTCGACTTCTTCCAGCCAAGCGATACCGAGCCTGCCAACTCGCCGCACAACCTGGCCCGTGCCGGCGCCGCGATCAAGTTCCGCGTCTCCAATACCGTGCTCGCATACGGTGACCAGATGCCATCGCTGCCCGTACTGCAGCACGATGACGCCCGTCTGCTGCCAGAAAGCTTCACCGGCACCATGATTACCTCCAACGAGATCAAGGGCCTGGAACTGAACGCTGGTCGTTTCACCCAGGAAGCGCGCAAGAGCGCCGAGGGCCGCGACAGCGGTGGCCTGAAGTCGATCAACGTCTTCGGTGGTAGCTACAAGTTCACCGACAACCTGACGGCGGCCCTGTACACCTCCGATGTCGAAGACGTGTTGAAGAAGCACTACCTGGGTGTGAACTACGTTCACCCGATCTCCGACGAGCAGTCGCTGACCCTGGACTTCAACGGTTACAAGACCAGCATCGACAGCCAGTACGAGCGTGAAGCAGGCCTGACCGGTGACTCCAACACCATCTGGAGCCTGGCGGCAACCTACGCCTTCGGTCCGCACTCGGTCACCGTCGCGCACCAGCGCAGCACCGGTGACACCGGCTACAACTACGGCTGGTACCAGAACCGTGGTGGCGTGGGTGACGGTGGCTCGACCATCTACCTGGCCAACTCCTACTGGTCCGACTTCAACGCTGAAGACGAGCGTTCCTGGCAGATCGCCTACGGCCTGGACTTCAGCGCCTTCGGCGTTCCTGGCCTGAACTACACCGTTGCCTACGTGCGTGGTGACAACATCAACACCCACGGTTTCGGTGAAGGTAAAGAGCGCGAGATCTTCAACCAGGTCCGCTACGTGGTCCAGGAAGGCCCGGCCAAGGACCTGTCCATCAAGCTGCGCAGCTCCATCCTGCGGACCTCCGACAGCGTTCGCCAGAACGGCTACAACGACGACGGCAACGAAGTCCGCGTCTTCGTCGAGTACCCGATCAGCATCTTCTGATTCTGACTGCGTGTCCTGCAGCCCCGGCTTATGCCGGGGCTGTTTTTTTTTGCTTCGCCATTGTGGGAGTGCGGGGCCCTCAGGGCTTGCGCAACACCTGCACATCCCCCGGCTCCGAGGTCTCGCGCAGGTACTCCTGCAGCGAGTCATCCAGCGCCTGCATCCAGCGGGTATGGTGTGGCACGGCGGCGGTGCCGGTCATCACCGAGCGGTAGGAGCGGTCGCGGTAGCCCATGATGTCGTGCTTCTTGTCAGCCTTCCATTTGAGGAAGATCTGGTTCACGGCATCGATGTCGAAGTCTGGATAGTCGGTCTGTCCGATCAGGTGCTGGATGTAGCGACCCTGGAATTCGTACATCGATGCCGTGGTCTCCAGTGCGTCCTCTTCGGCTCGCCAGCGGGCGCTGTCGGCGCGCATGCTGGCCTGGTCGGGCAGGCGGATGCGGCCAAGCATGTAGTCGCGGGCAAACCAGGCCTGGGCATCGAACATGTTGAAGCTGTACCACTGGTCTTGCATCCCCAGGTAGATCAGCTGCGGGTTGTTCTCCCACACCACGCCTTGGTACAGGCCCAGTGGCCACAGGCGATTGTTGGTGCGCAGGCTCAGTTCATCGGGAAGGAAGGGGAAGTGGTGCTGGTAGCCAGTGCAGAGAATGATTGCATCCACGCGCTTGCTTGAACCGTCGGCGAAGAACGCCACATCGCCCTCCACCCGCTGCAGTTGTGGGCGTTCCTCCCAGCCCTTGGGCCACTGGTAGCCCATCGCCTGGGTGCGATAGACGCTGGTGATCGAGCGCGCGCCGTACTTGTAGCACTGCGAACCGATGTCCTCGGCCGAGTAGCTGCTGCCAACGATCAGTACATCCTTGCCGGCGAATTCCAGGGCGTCGCGGAAATCATGGGCATGCAGGATACGCCCGGAGAAGCGCTCGAAGCCTGGGAACGCCGGTACATGGGGCGTGGAGAAATGCCCGCTGGCCACCACCACGTAATCGAATACCTGCTCGATGCTCTGGTCGAGTGCGTAGTCGTGGGCGGCGACGGTGAAGGTGCGGCTTTCATCGTCAAATTGCACCGACTTCACGGCCGTATTGAAGCGGATGTACTGGCGCACCCCGGCCTTGGTCACGCGTCCCTGGATGTAATCCCACAGCACTTCACGCGGTGGATAGGAGGAAATCGGGCGGCCGAAATGCTCGTCGAAGCTGTAGTCGGCGAACTCCAGGCACTCCTTTGGTCCATTCGACCAGAGGTAGCGGTACATGCTGCCGTGAACCGGTTCGCCGTGCTGGTCCAGGCCGGTACGCCAGGTGTAGTTCCACATGCCACCCCAGTCGGCCTGCTTCTCGAAGCAGACCACCTCAGGCATGGGCGCGCCCTTGGCATGGGCGGATTGGAAAGCACGGAGCTGCGCCAGGCCAGAAGGGCCGGCGCCAATGATAGCGACACGAATAGTCATGGGACGTCCTGTAGAAACTCGGAAGACATGCAAAATCTCCCCTACCTCGAGCGGCATGGGCCGAGGGCAGAGGAAGCGAACTTCAGGTGTCAGCAGGCCGGTGGAGGCACGGGGCGCTTGCGCTTATGCGCCAGCAGGACGTCGCGAGGCGGGATCGACAGCGTGTGGAACAGCGTCGAGAGGAGCAAGCAACCGGAAGAACAGAAAACAGCGGCAGTCGCGGCGGGGAAGGGCCCAGTTAGCTTGCCGATGGAGTTGGCAAGCGGGCCTGAAGGCCGATGGATACGTGTGGTCTCATGCATGGGGGCAGGTGATGCCTCTTTTCGTTATGGATGCCTTTCTAGCTATAACGCATCAAGGGCTTTTGTTTCAAGGTTCGTGCGAGAAACCGGGCGCCGTGGGGGTGTGGGTGCGGCGTTGAGGGGGAAACGAAAAACCGCTAGAGAACCCAATGCTGTGTGGCCGCCGTAAGGCCTTGTAGGAGGCCCTGTGGTAAGGATGATCGCGCTCTCTTGGGATGTTCGTCGTGTCGCTCCAGACGCAGCGCGACGATCTCGTTGTACGGATGCATGCAGATCTCGCCGCTCATGGCCCCCTGGCCTTGCCAATTCAGTCAGTGAGTCTGCCTTCCTGCTACGCCCGCCTTCCTGCATTTGGGAACCGTAGAACCGATATTGCTGCCGATTCGAAAGCTGGCAGTGGATCCATTGGTTATCGTACCGGTCCGATAATCGAACGAATATTCGAAGAATAATGCAATGCCGTGATTGACGAGGCAGCATTCTCGCCTTCTAATGGATCCATTAAATAAAAACAAGCCATAGCCTGGAGATGTCCATGTACCCCAAAAACACCTGGTACGTTGCCTGCACTGCCGACGAAATCACGGACAAGCCTCTAGGACGGCAGATTTGCGGCGAGAAAATGGTTTTTTACCGAGGCCTGGAAGGCAAGGTCTTGGCGATCGAAGACTTCTGTCCGCACCGCGGCGCGCCGTTGTCACTGGGCTATGTCGAAGACGGCAACCTGGTGTGCGGTTATCACGGCCTGGTGATGGGCTGCGATGGCAAGACTGTCGCCATGCCCGGGCAGCGGGTACGTGGTTTTCCGTGCAACAAAACCTTCGCCGCGGTCGAACGCTATGGCTTTGTCTGGGTCTGGCCCGGTGACCAGGCTCAGGCCGACCCGGCTCTGATCCATCACTTGGAATGGGCCGTCAGTGAAGACTGGGCCTACGGTGGTGGGCTTTTCCACATCGGTTGCGATTACCGCCTGATGATCGACAACCTGATGGACCTGACCCACGAAACCTATGTCCACGCCTCCAGTATCGGTCAGAAGGAAATCGACGAAGCGCCGCCAGTGACCACGGTCGAAGGCGACGAAGTGGTCACCGCCCGGCACATGGAAAACATCATGGCTCCGCCATTCTGGCGCATGGCCCTGCGCGGCAACAACCTGGCCGACGACGTGCCCGTGGACCGCTGGCAGATCTGCCGCTTCACCCCGCCCAGCCATGTATTGATCGAAGTCGGTGTAGCCCACGCTGGCAAGGGTGGCTACCACGCTGAGCCGCAGTTCAAGGCGTCGAGCATTGTCGTCGACTTTATCACCCCAGAGACCGACACCTCGATCTGGTACTTCTGGGGTATGGCGCGCAACTTCAACCCGCAGGACCAGGAACTGACCATGAGCATTCGCGAAGGTCAGGGCAAGATCTTCAGCGAAGACTTGGAAATGCTCGAACGCCAGCAACAGAACCTGCTTGCACACCCGACACGTAACCTGCTCAAGCTCAATATCGACGCCGGTGGCGTGCAGTCGCGCCGGGTTCTGGAACGCCTGATCGCTCAAGAGTCCACACCACCAACAGCCCTAATCGCCTCGGCAAAGTAGTCCTGCTTACGAGGTGCGGCACCGCGCCGCGCCTCAGCCCTGCGTGCGCCTGTTCAGACAACAACCAGAAGTGACCACCCCGGTGGCAACACTCAAAGGACCGACCATGATCGAAGTGTTGGTGGTATCCCGTAATAACGAAGCCCAGGACATCTGCAGCTATGAACTGGCCAGTGTCGATAGCAGTCCATTGCCCGGCTTCAGTGCTGGCGCCCATATCGATGTGCACTTGCCTAATGGCCTGGTTCGCCAATATTCGCTGTGCAATCACCCTGAAGAACGCCATCGCTACCTGATCGGCGTACTCAAGGACCCCACCTCTCGCGGTGGCTCGGCGAGCTTGCATGCACAGATCCAGGTCGGTAGCCGGCTGTACATCAGCGAACCGCGCAATCTGTTCCCGCTAGTGCATGAAGCCACGCGCAGCCTGCTGTTCGCTGGCGGTATCGGCATCACCCCGATCCTGTGCATGGCTGAGCGTCTGGCTCACATCGGTGCCGACTTCGAACTGCACTACTGCGCCCGCTCCAGCGAACGCGCAGCCTTTGTTTCGCGCCTCAAGGACTCGCCGTTTGCCGAGCGGGTATTCCTGCATTTCGATGAACAACCGCAGACCATGCTGGAGGCCGCAAAGGTGTTGGCCACTCCCCAGGACAACGTGCATTTGTATGTCTGCGGCCCTGCCGGCTTCATGCAGCATGTGCTGGATACCGCCCGCAGTCAGGACTGGCGCGAGGACTGCCTGCACCGCGAATACTTTGCCGCGGTGCCGATGGATAGCAGCAACGATGGCAGCTTCTCGGTCAAGCTCGGCAGCACTGGCCAGGTCTTCGAGATCCCGGCCGACAAAAGCGTGGTCCAGGTGCTGCAGCAACATGGCATCGAGATCGCCATGTCCTGCGAACAGGGGATCTGTGGAACCTGCCTGACTCGGGTACTGGAGGGCGTGCCGGAGCACCGCGATCTATTTCTGACCGAGGATGAACAAGCCCTCAACGACCAGTTCACCCCGTGCTGCTCACGCTCGAAAACGCCGCTGCTGGTGCTGGATATCTGAAGACCGCTCACTGAGCGCGCAGAATCACCTTCATCCGCTCATCGGCGGTGGCCGCGCCGAACACCTCGGCATAACGCAAGGTGGCATTGGCGTGTTCGCGCATGATCGCCTCGGCCCTCGCGCCCTGGCGATTGATCAGAGCATCGAACACTGAATGGTGCTGCATATGGGCGTAGTTGAAGCGTCGGTATTCGCGGGCCAGGTCCTTGCGATCCACCGCTAGCGCAGTGACCGAAGCGAAGGGCAGGTGGTCGTTGCGCGACAGGGCATCGGCGATTGCCGGGTTGTGGCTGCCTTCGACTATGACCTGGTGGAAGCGCATGTTGAGGTCGTGATAGAGCGCCAGATCATCCTCGGTGACATAGCCCTTGTCGAACAACTGGTCGCCCTGGGCCAGGCATAATTCCAATGCCGCTCTCGCCGTATCGGACAAACCTCGTTCGGCAGCCTGGCGCGCCGCCAGGCCTTCAAGCACGCCGCGCACCTCAACCGCACCGGCGATGTCGTCGGCGCTGACAGAGCGCACCTGAAACCCGCGACCGCCAAAGCGCACCAGCAGGCCTTCCTGCTCCAGCGTGCGAAACGCCATGCGCACCGGCATGCGCGATACCCCGAACAGCTCGGCTGTGGGAATTTCCATCAGCCGTTCGCCCGCCGCCAGCTCGCCCGAGGCGATCATTTTGCGTAGCGCGACCAGCACCATTTGACCGGGCTTACTCATCCAGGCACTTCCAGAAAAGATGAAGGGCCATAGTAACGCAAGCCTTGTGCCAGCTGCATCCCGTGGTGCCCTGATCGCTGGCCTTCAAGCGCTTTGGAACAAGCGTTAATGCGTTGATTCAGAAAGGATATATTTACCCTCTGTAGATCAATGCAGCCTCCTCGCGTTCTCTGCGCAAACAGTGCGGCGACGAAGACGCGGCGGGTAGCCTACAAGTCTGCTGCAGGATGCGGCTTGCCCACGAGCGTCCAGAGCGCCTAGAGCGAAAGCGGGTAGGCGATGATCAACCGGGTCTGGTCGAAATCGCTATTGAAGCTGCGCCGGTTAGTGGAGTTGTTCAGGCGCACGCTGAGGTTTTTCAGGCTGCCGCTCTGGAGGACGTAGCTCAGTTCAATGTCTCGCTCCCATTCCTTGCCATTGCTGCCCGCCTTGGTAGTGGCATTGTCGCCATGACCGTAACGCACCATCGCCAGCAAACCGGGCACGCCCATCGCGACAAAGTTATAGTCGTAGCGCGCCTGCCAGGAACGCTCGTCGGCGTTGCTGAAGTTGCCATTGAACATGTCGTTGCCCAAGGTCCGGCCGCTGCTGCCGTAGACCGACATCCACGGGCTGTCGCCACTGACTTTCTGCAGACCCAGGTACAAGGTGTGGCCGGCGATGGCCGCCGAAAACAAGCCATAGGCGGTGCGGCTCTGGATATCACCGATGCGCGCATCGCCGTCATCCTTATCGATGAAATAGCCGAGGTTGGCCCCCAAGACCCAGCCGCCTACCGGCTGCTTGTGCTGCAGGTTGAAATAGCTTTGCTGATAGATGTCTTCAAGCTGCGAGTGCCAGACCCCGATCAGGGTGCGCTGCTGGTTGAAGAGGTACTCGCCACCGGCGTAGTTGAACGCATCGGAGGTCACCCCCGGCGCAGCCCAGGCCGAGAGGTCCTGCATGTCCGAGGAGTTACGCAGGCTCACCGACGTGTACTGCCCGGCCTGCACGCTCAGGCCGGCAATCTCGCGGGAGTCGAGCATGGCCCCGCGCAAGGTCTGCGGCAGCAAACGTCCATCGTCGTAACGCAGCAGTGGAATGTCCGGCAGCAGTTCGCCGACTTTGATCTCGGTGGCGGAAATACGCATTTTCCCCGCGACCCCGACGCGCCCGAAACTATCTGCCGCGCGTCCGTCATCATGCACCGGCAACAGCTCGGAACCGCTGAGGGCGCTACTGCTGTCGAGCTTGACGCCAAACATGGCGATGCCGTCCAGACCGAAGCCGACCGTGCCCGACGTATAGCCGGAATTGAACTTGAGAATTGCTCCCTGCGCCCACTCCTCGACCTGGCTTTGGGGCGCGCCTGGATCGCGAAAATCCCTGTTGAAGTAATAGTTGCGCAGCAGCAGACCGGTCTTGGCGTCCTCAAGGAAACCGCCATCGGCGGCCAATGCCGGCAGGCTTAGACCCGAGGCCATGACAGCCCCGAGCAGCGAGCGGGTGAAGGTGAGGTGAGTGCTCATTATTATTGTTCTCCGTTTGTCATGGGCGCAGCCGCTCCCTGGCAGGCCAGCAAGGGCCCGCCGGGCAATGGCGGCAAAAAAAGCCCGGCGCGGCCGGGCGTCGATCAGCCGGCTAACGCATCAAAAGGGATACTGACGTGGGCGGTGCTGTACGCTGATCCAATGATCGCGGGTGAACTCTTCGATTGCCCAGTCGCCATTGAAACGCCCGAGCCCTGAGTTCTTTTCACCGCCGAAGGGCGCGTTGGCCTCATCGTTCACCGGAATGTCGTTGATATGCGTCATGCCGGCGCGCACCTGCCGGGCAAAGCCCACCGCACGCTCCAGGCTGGCGCTGAACACTGCGCTGGACAGGCCAAACTCACTGGCATTGGCCAATTCCAGGGCGTGCGACTCATCGCGTGCGCGCATTAGCCCTACCAGCGGGCCGAAGATCTCGTTACGCGCCAGGTCCATGTCTACCGTGACTTCGCCATACACATGGGGCGCCAGTAGATTGCCGTTGCTGCCACCCTCGAACAACGGCTCGGCGCCTTGAGCGCGGGCCAGTTCGATTTTCTTCTGCAGCCCTTGCAACTGTCGCGCGTTGATCACCGGGCCGATCACGGTTTCCTGCAATTGCGGATCGCCGACCTTCAGGCCCTTGACCCGCTCGACGAAGCGTTCGGCAAAGGCCTCATACAGACTGTTGTCGATGATGATGCGGTTGACCGCCATGCAGATCTGCCCTTGGTGCAGAAACTTGCCGAACACCGCCGCGTTCACCGCCTGCTCTAGGTCGGCGTCGGCCAAGACCACGAACGGGCTGTTGCCGCCCAGCTCCAGGGCCACATGCTTGAGGTGTTCGCCGCCACTGGCGATACGGCCGATGCCACGACCTACCGGGGTCGAACCGGTAAAGGTGATCAGCGACGGCAGCGGATGTTCTACAAAGGCATCACCAATCTCGCTGCCCGCACCGACCACTACGCTCAGCACCCCTGCTGGTAGCCCGGCCTCTTCGAAAATCCGCGCCAGCAGCAGGCCGCCGCATACTGGTGTATCGCTGGCCGGCTTGACCACCACCGCATTGCCCAAGGCCAAGGCCGGAGCGATGGAGCGCTGGGTCAGGTGCAGGGGGAAGTTCCACGGGCTAATGACCCCGACCACCCCCAACGCGCTGCGATAGACACGGCTCTCCTTGCCCTGTACATCGGACTCGACAATGCGCCCATGGACCCGCGCCGGAAAGGACGCCGACTCCAGGGCGATGGCCCGCGCCGCGCCCCATTCCAGTTGCGCCTTGAGCCGGGTACTGCCGGACTCGCGAATGATCCAGTCGATGATTTCTTCGCGGCGCCGGTCGAACACCGCCACCACTTGATGCAACACTGCTGCCCGCGCCGACGGCCCGAGTGCCGCCCATTGCGGCTGGACCCGCGCGGCCTCGCGATAGGCGGCGTCGAGGTCGGCGCGGTTGGCCTGGGGTATCTCCAGCAATAGCGCGCCGTCGAATGGGTTGCTCACCCGCAGATTCTTGCCGGCGGCGCCGCTGCGCCATTGGCCGGCAATCGGTTGCAGATGAAAGTCGCAGTAATAAGTCATGGAGGGCTCCTTGAGATAGGTTCAGACGCTGTGTTTGCCAGTCACATCAGGCTGCGCGACAGCAGGCTGGGAACGGGCATGGATGCAGGCGATCGCCAGCGCGCCAAGCACGCCTGGCAGTGCAAAGGCCAAGAAGTTCTGCTGGAACGGCAGCTCCAGGGCCAGCAGGCTGCCGCCGAGCATCGGCCCGGCAATTGCCCCGAGCCGGCCGATACCGGCCGCCCAGCCGACACCCGTGGAGCGGATATGCGCCGGGTAGGAAATCGACGCATAGGCATGGATTACCGCCAGGGTGCCGATGGTGGTGGCGCCGGCAATCAGCAACAGCAGGTTGAGCAGCAGCGGGCCCGGCTTGAGCCCGAGCGCCGCCAGAGACAGCGCGGCCAGTACAAAGAACAGCGCCAGGATGCGCTGCACGCCAAGACGATCCGCCAGCCAGCCGCCAAACAGCGCACCGAAGGTGGCGCCGACGTTGAGGGTCACCAGAAACGCCAGGCTCGAACCCAGCGGATAGCCACCCTGGGCCATGAGTTTGGGCAGCCAAGTGTTGAGCCCGTAACTCATTAACATGCACATGGCGAAGGCCACCCAGAGCAGCAAGGTCGCCAGCGCATGGCCCTTGCAAAACAGCTGCGGCAAGCGGGCACCACGGGTCTGTTTATCGCTGGCCGGCAGGCTCAGTTCGGTGCCGGGACGATAGCCCGGGTCGACCTTGACCAACAATTGATCGAGTTCGGCGCGACGTCCCTTGAGCGCGAGAAACGCCGCCGACTCCGGCAGGTAACGCAGCATGAAAGGCACTGCCAGCACCGGCAGCACCGCCACATAAAACACCGCTTGCCAGCCCCATTGCGGGATTACCGCAATGGCCAGCAAGGCCGAGAGCACCGCGCCCACGGAATAGAAGCTCGACATCACGGTGATCATGGTGCTGCGCCGATCCTCGGGGGCGAACTCGCTGATCAGGTTGACCGCGCTCGGCACCAGCGCACCCAGGGCCAGGCCGGTCACCAGGCGGCAGGCGCCCAGTTCCATCGGGGTGGTCGCATGGCCGGTGAGGAACGCCGCCAGGCTGGCCAGCAAGGTCGTGAGGATAATCAGCTTGCGCCGTCCGAAACGGTCAGCCAGGGGCGCGATCAAGGTGCCGCCAAACAGCATGCCAAACAACGCACAACTACCTAGGGTCCCAGCTTCGATCGCGGTGAGCTGCCATTGCTGCATCAACTGTGGCACCACCGAGCCGTAGATCACCATGTCGTAGCCGTCGAACAACATGATGAAGCAGCCCCACATGAGGATCAGCAGATGGGTGCGATTGAAGGACGCAGCGTCGATCACTTCACTGACGGAAGTCTTGTTCATAACCACCTCTTTTTATTGTTGTAGTGCTGCGCCAGGCGTGGCGGGCAACGCCGGGCCAGGCCCGGCGCCAGGTCATGCTTTAGGGTTCGATAGTCAGCGTGGCCACCTCGATCAGCACCGGACGCTGGCCCGCCAAGGCTTCACTTAGGGCCGCGGCAAAATCCGCCGCAGTGTTGGCCTGTACCGAATGCACGCCATAGCCCCGACCGATGGCGCAAAAGTCCAGGCCCGGCACGTCCAGCCCTGGTGCATCGCTGACTCCCAGCACGTCGGCGAACCAGCGTAAAGCGCCGTAGGTACCGTTCTTGAGGATGATGAACACCACCGGAATACCGTACTGTGCCGCGGTCCATAGCGCAGTGATGCCGTAGTTTGCCGAGCCGTCGCCGATGATCCCGACTACCCGCCGCTCAGGCGTCGCCAGTTGCACACCGACCGCCGCCGGCAGGCCGAAGCCCAGACCACCGGCGGCCGGGAAGAAATAACTGCCGGGCTCGCGCATCTCCACGCGCTGCCAGAACGCGCCAACGGTCGAGGTGGATTCCTTGACGTAAATCGCATCCTTGGGCGCCAGCTCATCGATCAAGTCGAACACGGTTTCCGGGCGCAGCAAGCCGCCCTCCTCGACGATCGTCGCCGGCCGTGGCAGGGCTTCGGGCATCGGCCGCGTGCTCTGGCGTACGACGTCGACCAACGCTTCGAGGGCCTGGGCAATATCGGCCACCAGCGCATCGCCCATGGGCGCTCGCGCCGCCTCGCCCGGATCGCAGGTGATGTGTACCAGTTCGGTACCGGCCGGCAGGTAATCGCCGGGGGCGAACTGGTGATACCGGAACACCGGGGCGCCCACCACCAGGATCAAATCATGCTCGGCCAGACTGCGGCTGATGCCAGCGATCGCCGCCGGCAATACCCCGCGGAAACACGGATGTCGAGTCGGGAATGGGCAGCGCGAGGCAGAGGGTGCGACCCAGGCTGGCATGCGCAGTTTTTCTGCCAGTTGCACCGCCAGACCATTGCTGCGGCTGCCGTCGACGTCCGGCCCGAGCACCAGCACCGGGTTGCGCGCGGTAGACAGGCGTTCGCCCAGTTGCTGCAACTGCGCAGCCGACGGCAAGCCGGCGCTGAGCACCTGACGGCGCGCCAGGTGCTCGACCCCGGCCGGGGCCTCACAGGCCCAGTCGTCATAGGGAATCGACACATACACCGGTCCGCGTGGCGCCAAGTTGGCCATGTGAATCGCTTGGCTCAGGGTACGTGGCACGTCCTGGGCCGAGGCCGGTTCATGGCTCCATTTCACCAAGGGCTTAGGCAACTGCGCGGCATCGACATTGGCCAGCATCGCTTCGACGCCGATCATCGAGCGCACTTGCTGGCCAGCAGTGATCACCAGCGGGCTGTGGGAGTACCAGGCATTGGTCAGTGCGCCCATGCCGTTACCGGTGCCGGCAGCGGCATGTAGGTTGACAAAGGTCGGTTTGCCGGTGGCCAGGGCGAAACCGTCCGCCATGCCCACCACCGCGCCTTCATGCAGGCCGAGGATGTAGCGAAAGTCCTCGGGAAAGCCCTTGAGAAAGGGCAGTTCATTGGAGCCGGGGTTGCCGAAAATGGTGGTCAGGCCTTGCTCGCGAAGAATGTCGTAGGACGCAGAGTGGACGGTTTTCATAGAGACCCTTGCCGCTGGTTTTTAGATTTTGAGTTACTCTTGCAGGCCTTCTTCAATTGATCAAATTGATACTATCTCTATAAAAAATAAAACCTGTCTATATTCATAAAGCAGCCCGAGGCGGTATGAGCCACATCGATCTGAACCTGATCCGCACCTTCGTCACCCTCTATGAAGCCCGCAGCGTGACCTTGGCCGCCGAGCGCCTATTCGTCACCCAGCCTTCAGTCAGCTATGGTCTGGCGCGTCTGCGTGAACTGTTCGACGACAAGCTGTTCAGCCGCACCCGCGAGGGCATCCAGCCCACCTTTGTCGCCGAGCAGCTGTACACCACCCTGCGCGAGTGCCTGACGCGCATCGAAGGCGCAGTTCAAAGCACCCGTCAGTTCAACCCGGCAACCACCGAGCGGCGCTTTCGCATCGCCCTCTCCGACCTCGGCGAAATGGGCTTTCTGCCATTGATCTTGGCGCGCCTGAACCAAGACGCGCCGATGGCTGAAGTCGAGGTCCTGCCACTGCAGGTCGACCAGGTCGGCGAATGGCTGGCCAGCGGCAAAATCGATGCCGCGATCTGCCGGCACCCGGTGCCCGGCACGCGAAGCCAG
>JAEWGL010000044.1 GCA_023388335.1 Pseudomonadota bacterium
TCGTGCACCTCGACCAGCACGTCGAGGCCGATGGCCTTGGCCGTGGCGGCCAGTTCGGCCATCTTTACATCGTCCAGCGCCGCGACGATCAGCAACACGCAATCGGCGCCCAACGCACGGGCCTCGACGATCTGGTAGGGATCGACCATGAAGTCCTTGCGGATCACCGGCAGCTGGCAGGCGGCGCGCGCTTGCTGCAGATAGGCGTCGCCGCCCTGGAAGTAATCGATATCGGTGAGCACCGACAGGCAGGTCGCGCCGCCTTTCTCGTAGCTGACGGCGATGTCGGCCGGGACGAACTGCTCACGGATCACGCCCTTGCTCGGCGAGGCTTTCTTGATCTCGGCGATCACTGCCGGCTGCTTGCGTGCGGCCTGCTCGATCAGCGCGCGGGCAAAGCCACGCGGTGCATCGGCGGCCTTGGCCAGCGCCTCCAGCTGCGCCAGGCTGACCCGCGCGCTACGCTCGGCCACTTCCTCGACCTTGCGGGCAAGAATATTCTCCAACACCGTCGGTACGCTCATGCTTCATTCTCCTGCTTGAATACCGCGGTAAAGGCGCCCAGCTCCTGCAGCTTTTCCCAGGCAAGGCCGGTGTGCAGCACATCGTGGGCGAGGTCCACGCCCGCTTTCAGGCTCCTCGCATGGTCGGCCGCATACAGCGCGGCGCCGGCGTTGAGCACGATCATCTCGGCGGCCTTCTGGCCATTCTCGGTCTTGCGCCGGCTCAGTGCGTCGCGGATCAGCTCCAGGGAGGCCTGCGGACCGTCGACGGCCAGGCCATGCAGGCTCTGGCTCTTCATGCCGAGATCTTCCGGCTCGACCCAGTACTCGCTGATCTGGTCATTCTGCAGCTCGGCGACGAAGGTCGGGGCGGCCAGGCTGAACTCGTCCAGGCCATCCTTGGAGTGCACCACCAGCACATGCTTGCTGCCCATGCGCTGCAGCACTTCGGCCAAGGGACGGCACAGGGCCTGGTTGAACACACCGACCACCTGATGCTTCACACCGGCCGGATTCGTAAGCGGGCCCAGCATGTTGAACAGGGTCCGCAGGCCCAGGTCACGCCGTGGGCCGGCGGCATGCTTCATCGCCGAATGGTGGGTCTGGGCGAACATGAAGCCAATCCCCAGGCTGTCGATACAGCGGGCCACCTGCACGGGCGTCAGGTTCAGGTAGATCCCCGCGGCTTCGAGCAGGTCGGCACTGCCGCTCTTGCCGGACACCGCGCGGTTGCCGTGCTTGGCCACGGGACAACCGGCCGCGGCCAGGACGAAGGACGCCGCCGTGGAGACGTTGAAGATGTTGGCGCCATCACCGCCGGTGCCGACGATGTCGACCACCCCGTCCAGGCTCTGCAGCTCGACCTTTTCGGCCAGCTCGCGCATCACCGAGACCGCGCCGACGATCTCATCGATGCTCTCGCTCTTCATGCGCATGCCCACCAGGAAGGCGCCGATCTGCGCCTCGGTGCACTGCCCGGTCATGATCTGGCGCATGACATCGCGCATTTCCTCGGTGGACAGGTCCAGTTGGCCGACGATACGGCCCAGCGCGCTCTTGATATCCATGGTCGATCCTTAGCGGCGGCCGCCGGTCTGCTTGAGGAAGTTGGCGAACAGTTCGTGGCCCTGCTCGGTGAGGATGGATTCGGGGTGGAATTGCACCCCTTCGATGTTCAGGGTCTTGTGCCGCAGGCCCATGATCTCGTCGACCGAGCCGTCTTCCAGGGCGGTCCAGGCGGTCACCTCCAGGCACTCGGGCAGGGTTTCGCGCTTGACCACCAGCGAGTGGTAGCGGGTCACCGTCAACGGGTTGTTCAGGCTGTCGAAGACGCCCAGGTCGCGGTGCACCACCGGGCTGGTCTTGCCATGCATGACCTGGCGCGCGCGCACCACGTCACCGCCGAAGGCCTGGCCGATGGACTGGTGGCCCAGGCACACGCCGAGGATCGGCAGCTTGCCGGCGAAGTGCAGGATGGCCTCGATCGAGACGCCCGCCTCGCTCGGGGTGCAGGGACCTGGCGAGACCACGATGCGTTCGGGGCCGAGGGCTTCGATCTGGGCAATGGTCATCTCGTCATTGCGAATGACCTTGACCTCGGCACCCAGTTCGCCAAGGTATTGCACGACGTTGTAGGTGAAGGAATCGTAGTTGTCGATCATCAGTAACATCTGGGGTCAACCTCTTGAATACTGACTTTGAGTTCGCACCTTCCGCTACCGGCCACGGTCGTGGGGCAGCCCGCACGAGGCGGTGGGGACCAGCAGGAAGGCAAGGGAGGACGGGCCGGACGGGCCGGCAAAAGATAAAGTCAGGCGCGCCAACGCCAACGGGCGTGGGCCTTGATTACGCGCATCAAGAGTTTGCTGACGATCAACACGGGGTAGTTCTCGCTCATACGTGACCGCACAGTAGCCTACCGTGGCGGCCGGTGCAATATGGCGAAGACACCGCAAACAAAAGGGCTTGCAAACAATACCCTTTTTTTTGCTATGGTTAATCGGCTCACACCTATAACAACAATGAAAAAAGGACTTCACCATGCGCAAACCACCCTTTTACCGTTCCCTGCTCGGCCTGCTGGCCCTGGCATGCAGCCAGGCCATTGCCGCGCCCTCGCCCTACTCCACCTTGATCGTCTTCGGTGACAGCCTGAGCGATGCCGGGCAGTTCCCGGACCCGAGCGGCGCTTCGAACGGCACGCGTTTCACCAACCGTGGCGAAGATGGCACCTATGCGCCAGTCTCGCCGATGATCCTGGGAACCCGGCTGGGGTTCTCGGCCACCGAACTCGGTCCTTCCACGTCCATTACCGGTCAGCCAGACGGCAATAACTGGGCAGTAGGCGGCTACCGCACCGATCAGATCCTCGACTCGATCACCGATACCTCGGTGGTGGCGCTACCCAACGGTTTCGTCCTGCGCGACCGTCCCGGCTATCTGGCCGGTGGCCTGCGCGCCGACCCCAACGCCCTCTACTACCT
>JAEWGL010000061.1 GCA_023388335.1 Pseudomonadota bacterium
GATCTATATCGACCGCCACATTCTCCACGAAGTGACTTCGCCGCAAGCTTTCGAGGGGCTGCGCCTGGCCGATCGCAAACCGTGGCGCGTCGACGCGAATATCGCCACGCCGGACCACAACGTGCCGACTACGCCAGAGCGCAAGGGCGGCATCGAGGCCATCGTTGACCAAGTCTCGCGCCTGCAGGTGCAGACCCTCGATGAGAACTGTGCCGAATACGGCATCAATGAATTCAAGATGAATGATGTGCGCCAGGGCATCGTCCACGTCATCAGCCCCGAACAGGGCGCGACCCTGCCGGGCATGACCGTGGTCTGCGGCGACTCGCATACCTCCACCCACGGCGCCTTCGGCGCGCTGGCCCATGGCATCGGCACCTCCGAGGTCGAGCACGTGCTCGCCACCCAGTGCCTGGTGGCCAAGAAGATGAAGAACATGCTGGTGCGCGTCGACGGCCAGTTGCCCTACGGCGTGACCGCCAAGGACATCGTCCTCGCGATCATCGGCAAGATCGGCACCGCGGGCGGCAATGGCCATGCCATGGAATTCGCCGGCAGCGCGATCCGTGAACTGTCGATGGAAGGTCGCATGACCATCTGCAACATGTCGATCGAGGCCGGCGCCCGTGTCGGGCTGGTCGCGACCGACGAAACCACCATCGCCTACGTCAAGGGCCGTCCCTACGCGCCGCGCGGCGAGCAGTGGGATCAAGCCGTCGAAACCTGGAAGGGCCTGGTCTCGGACGACGATGCCGTGTTCGATACCGTAGTCGAGCTGGACGCGACGCAGATCAAGCCGCAGGTCAGCTGGGGCACTTCGCCGGAGATGGTTCTGGCTGTCGACCAGCGCGTCCCGGACCCGGCCGCCGAGCCGGACCTGGTAAAGCGCGGCTCGATCGAGCGCGCCCTCAAGTACATGGGCTTGAGCGCCAATCAGGCGATCACCGATATCCGTCTGGACCGCGTGTTCATCGGCTCCTGCACCAACTCGCGGATCGAAGACCTGCGCGCCGCCGCCGAGATCGCCAAGGGCCGCAAGGTCGCCGCGACCGTCAAGCAGGCGATCGTCGTGCCGGGCTCCGGCCTGGTCAAGGCGCAGGCCGAGCGTGAAGGCCTGGACAAGGTGTTCATCGAAGCCGGCTTCGAATGGCGTGAGCCAGGCTGCTCGATGTGCCTGGCGATGAACCCTGATCGCCTGGAGAGCGGCGAGCATTGCGCGTCCACCTCCAACCGCAACTTCGAGGGCCGCCAAGGCGCGGGTGGCCGTACCCACCTGGTGAGCCCAGCCATGGCCGCGGCGGCCGCCGTGACCGGCCATTTCGTCGATGTCCGCGAGTTGATCCAAGGGAGCGCAGCATGAAAGCCTTTACCCAGCACACCGGTCTGGTCGCCCCGTTGGATCGGGCCAACGTCGACACCGACCAGATCATCCCCAAGCAGTTTCTCAAGTCGATCAAGCGTACCGGCTTCGGCCCCAACCTGTTCGACGAGTGGCGTTACCTGGACGTGGGCCAGCCTTACCAGGACAACAGCAAGCGCCCGCTCAATACCGACTTCGTGCTCAACCACGCGCGTTACCAGGGCGCCAGCGTGCTTCTGGCGCGGGAGAACTTCGGCTGCGGTTCCAGTCGCGAGCATGCTCCCTGGGCCTTGGACGAATACGGCTTTCGCAGCATCATCGCGCCGAGCTTCGCCGATATCTTCTTCAACAACAGCTTCAAGAACGGCCTGCTGCCGATCATTCTCGCCGATGAAGAGGTCGACGAGCTGTTCAAGCAGGTCGAAGCCAACCCGGGCTACCAGCTGACCATCGACTTGCAGGCCCAGGCGGTTACCCGTCCGGATGGCAAGGTGCTGCACTTCGACATCGATGCCTTCCGCAAGCACTGCCTGCTCAATGGCCTGGACGACATCGGCCTGACCCTGCAGGACAGCGATGCCATCAAGGCCTTCGAAGGCAAGCACCGCGTGAGCCAGCCCTGGCTGTTCCGCGATGCCTGATTGAACCCACGTTCCGGGGATAGAGACTATGACCAGTACCCGCCACACCGACGTGGTCCAGCGCCAGTTCGGCGAACAGGCCAGCGCCTACCTCAGCAGCGCCGTGCATGCCCAGGGCAGCGAGTTCGCCTTGCTGCAGGCGGCGCTGGCGGGGCGGGGCGATGCGCGCCTGCTGGACCTGGGCTGCGGAGCCGGGCACGTGAGCTTCCAGGTTGCGCCGCTGGTTGGTGAAGTGGTGGCCTATGACCTCTCCCAGGCAATGCTCGAGGTGGTCGCCAGTGCCGCGGCCGAACGTGGCCTTGGCAATATCGTCACCGCGTGTGGCGCCGCCGAATGCCTGCCGTTCGCCGACGCCAGCTTCGACTTCGTCTTCAGCCGCTACTCGGCCCATCACTGGAGCGACCTGGGCCTGGCCCTGCGCGAAGTGCGCCGGGTGCTCAAACCGGGCGGCGTGGCAGCGTTCGTCGACGTCATGTCGCCGGGCAGCCCGTTGCTCGATACCTACCTGCAAAGCGTCGAGGTACTGCGCGACACCAGCCATGTGCGCGATTATTCGGCCGCCGAGTGGTTGCGCCAGGTCGGCGAGGCCGGCCTGGCGGTGCGCAGCCATGCACGCCAGCGCCTGCACCTGGAGTACAGCGCCTGGGTCGAGCGCATGCGCACACCGGCGCCGATGCGCGAAGTCATCCGCCAATTGCAACAGGCGATGGGCGAGGAAGTGCGGCAGTATTACCAGATCGAAGCCGATGGCTCGTTCAGCACCGATGTGCTGGTGCTGTGGGCCGAGCGACAATGAATTTTCCCGGCGGGCTGATCAGGCGCGCCGCTTGAATGGATAGAGGAAAGCATGAGCAAGCAGATTCTGATTCTCCCAGGTGATGGCATCGGTCCGGAAATCATGGCCGAGGCGGTCAAGGTACTGGCGCTGGCCAACGACAAGTTTCAGCTGGGTTTGAGCCTTGCGCATGACGTGATCGGTGGCGCGGCCATCGACAAGCACGGCGTGCCGCTGGCCGACGAAACCCTGGAGCGCGCGCGCCAGGCCGATGCCGTGCTGCTCGGCGCGGTCGGCGGACCGAAGTGGGACAAGAT
>JAEWGL010000127.1 GCA_023388335.1 Pseudomonadota bacterium
CTTGTACAGCGCGCGCTTGCCAGGGTAGGTCTTGGTGTCGAAGAGGGCGGACCAGTCGACTGGCTTGTTGGTGCCAAGCTTGCCTTCGTTGTAGCCCAGCACGAAGGAGAAGAAGAAGGAACCGACGCCATGGTCGGAGACGAAGCGCGGATCGATGCGATCGCGCTTGATGGTGTTGAAGTCCAAGGGTTCGAGCAGGCCCTCGGCGGCGGCACGCAGGGCGAAGTCGGCTTCGACGTCGACCACGTCCCACTGCACGTTGCCGCTCTCGACCATGGCCTTGAGCTTGCCGTAGTCGGTGGGCCCGTCCTGCACGATCTTGATCTTGCTGCTGTTGCTGAACGGCTCGGCCCAGGCCTGCTTCTGGGCATCCTGGGTACTGCCGCCCCAGCTGACGAAGTTAAGGCTCTCGGCGGCCAGCGCGGCCTGACAGGACAAGGTCAGCAGGCTGGCGGACAGCACTGCGCTTACACGTTTGCTCAACAGCATGATTACGCCCTCGTTGCTTTTGTTATTCGAGGCGGGTCTGTCACCCGCCATGTGTTCGGGGAGCAGCTTTTTGGTGGCCGGGGTGATTATAAGTCCTGGCCTGCAATTTTAAGGTCTACGGGATATCATATTATGGTATTCCAAACTTTTCGCAAGAGGGCGCGGCGACCGGCCATCACTCCACGAAGCCCCTTTGTGCCTGTAGAAGCTCGTCCAGCCCGCCGGCTGCGCTGTGGTGCAGAGAACAAAGCCTGCAAGCGCGGCAGTCCAGGGGGCCGGGCGATCTCCTACAGGGGATGAGCTCAGTTCGTCATTTCGGGCTCGAACGGGATGCTCTGCACCACTTCCAGGTCGTAACCAGTCAGGCCGGCGTACTTCAACGGTGGGCCGAGGTGGCGCAGCTTGCCCACGCCCAGGTCCTGGAGGATCTGCGCGCCGGTGCCAACCTCCGAATAGACCTTCGACTGCCCTCGCTGATAAGGCCGTGCCGGCTGGGTCAGGTGCGGCACGCGTTCGAGCAGGGCCTGGGACGACTCGTGGTTGGCCAGCACGACCACCACGCCATTGCCTTCGGCGGCAACCCGCTGCAAGGCGGCCCACAGGGTCCAGTTCGCGGGGCCGGCGTATTCGGCGCCGACCAGGTCGCGCAGCGGATCTATCACATGCACGCGCACCAGGGTCGGATCGTCGCGGCGAATATCGCCCATGACCATGGCCATGTGCACGCCACCTTCGATCCGGTCTTCATAGGTCACCAGGCGGAAGGTCCCATGCACCGTCGGCAGCTCGCGCTCGCCGATGCGCTTGACGGTCTGCTCGGTGCTCAGGCGGTAGTGGATCAGGTCGGCGATGGTGCCGATCTTGATTCCGTGGCGAGCGGCGAAGACTTCAAGATCCGGGCGACGGGCCATGGTGCCATCGTCGTTGAGCACCTCGACAATTACCGACGCCGGGCTGAAGCCGGCCAGGCGCGCCAGGTCGCAACCGGCTTCGGTGTGGCCGGCGCGGGTCAGCACACCGCCTTCTCGGGCGCGCAGGGGGAAGATGTGGCCCGGTTGCACCAGGTCCTCGGCACGGGCATTCGACGCGACGGCGGCCGCCACGGTGCAGGCGCGGTCAGCGGCGGAAATGCCGGTGGTGACGCCACGGGCCGCTTCGATGGACACCGTGAAGGCCGTGCTGAAGGCGCTGCCATTGGCCGGGACCATCTGCTCCAGGCCCAGGCGCTGGCAGTGTTCGTCGGTCAGGGTCAGGCAGATCAGGCCACGCGCCTCGCAGGCCATGAAGCTGATGGCCTTGGCATCACAGCACTCGGCGGCGATCAGCAGGTCGCCTTCGTTTTCACGGTCCTCGTCGTCCACCAGCAAGACCATCTTGCCTTGGCGGTAGTCCTCGAGGATTTCTTCGATGCTGTTGAAAGCCATGCTGCACGCTCGCTGTGAAGGTTTTGTGGTATACCATAATACATAAAAACCCTTGCAGGAGAGTAGAGCATGAAGGCTTACTGGATCGCCCATGTAGACGTCAGCAACCTTGAGCAGTACCAGCAGTACACCCAGCGCGCGCCAGCGGCATTCGCCGCTTTCGGCGGCAAGTTACTGGCCCGGGGTGGGCGCAGCGAGGCGATGGAAGGGCGGCACACGCCCCAGCGCAGCGTGGTGATCGAGTTCGAGTCGTATGAGCAGGCCGTGGCGTGTTATCAGTCGGAGCAGTACCAAGAGGCGTGCAAGTTTCGCCAGGGCGTGGCCATGGCGGAGGTGATCATCGTCGAAGGGGTGTAACCGCCGTATCCGTGAGAGTCCACTCAGCCCGCTGGGCTGCGCTGTCGCGCAGAGAACATATCTCTGGATGCACCTCAACCCTGTGGGAGCGGCGGTTCGGCGTCCCGACAAGATCCGTTCTCATAGAACAAACGCTAACTCATTGATTTAGCTGAACCTTGTAGGAGCGGCCTTGTGCCGCGATCGACCGCGCAGCGGTCGCAACCCCTGCAACCGCGCTGCATCAGACAGATCGAAATGGCGGGCTTTACGGCCGCTTCGCAGCCGATCGCGCGGTCCGGCGTCCCGGCACAAGGCGCGCTCCCCCAGGCTGGCGGTGACTAGCGGATGAAATGCACCTTGCCGGTATCGTCATTGCCCATGTAGATGCCATAGACCCCGGCCAGGCGCTCGTCGATGTAGCGCTCCAGTATCTGGCGGATGGCGGGATAGTAGATCTCGTCCCACGGGATTTCGTCGGGCGCGAAGAAGCGATAATCAAGGGTTTCCGGGCCGTACAGCCCGGTCTCTTCGATAACGCTGGCGCGAAATACGATGTACACCTCGCTGATCTTCGGCACGCTGAAGATCGAGTAGGGCGAGACGATGTCGGCGCGCACCCCGGTCTCTTCCCATACTTCGCGCAAGGCCGCCTCTTCGGTGGTCTCGCCGCTTTCCATGAAGCCGGCCGGCAAGGTCCAGGTTCCGGGACGCGGGGGGATGGCGCGCTGGCACAGCAGGTACTTGCCGTCGCGCTCGATGATGCAGCCAGCGATGATCTTCGGGTTGATGTAATGAACGTAGCCGCAACCGGGACAGAACAGACGTTCGTGGGTATCCCCGGCAGGTGTGCCCCGGGCGAGCTCGGCAGTGCAGTGCGGGCAGTAGCGCGGGGCGATGGGCATGATCAGCGACCTATGCGGGGCTCTTTGAGAGCAATGGGCGCGACGATGTCGCGGACCTTGCTGTTGTCATCCTGTTTCTGGCGCAGGTAGTCCAAGGCCACCTTGGCGGCGGCGCGGACGTGGTCGACCGAGGCTTGGTGGGCTTTGAGCGGGTCGCCCCCCTTGATCGCCTCGACGATCTTCTCCATTTCGCGGTTGCTGGCGCCACGGCGGTTTTCCTGGGACACGGAGGTCGCCCGCAGGTAGCTGATGCGCGCCTGCAGCTGGCGCAGCTGGGTGGCGGCCACATGGTTGCCAGAGCCTTCGAGGAGCACGTCGTAGAAGCCTTGCACCGAATCGAGCACCTGCTGCAACTCGCCTTCTTCAAGGGCCTCGCGGTTCTCCTCGAGCGCGCGCTCCAGGGCGCGGATGTCCTTGGCCTTGGCGTTGAGGGTGAACAGCTGGACGATCAGACCTTCGAGCACACAGCGCAGCTCATAGATGTCGCGCGCATCTTCCAGGGTGATGATCGCCACCCGTGGGCCCTTGGCGTCGGCGAACTCCACCAGGCCTTCGGATTCCAGGTGGCGCAGGGCTTCGCGGACCGAGGTACGGCTCACCCCGAGGCGGTCGCAGAGGTCGCGTTCGACCAGGCGATCACCGGGCAGCAGGTGAAAATTCATGATCGCGCCGCGCAGCTTGTCGAGCACGATTTCACGCAGGGTTACAGGGTTGCGGTTGACCTTGAAGCTGTCGTCGAGTGGCTGGCGTTTCATCGTGTGCGCTCTGAATGAGGCTGTTGCGCCATACCCGCAAGAGCACCGCGAACCTGAGGTGCTCCATGCAAGGGTTCGAACAGCCCGGTGTTAACGGGTTGACTCCGCATCGGCTTCGGCGAACGCCTCGCGGGCCAGGCGGAAACTGTCCACCGCCGCGGGCACGCCGCAATAGATGCCGACCTGGAGCAGGATTTCGCGAATCTGTTCACGGCTCAGGCCATTACGCAAGGCGCCACGGATGTGCAACTTGAGTTCGTGGGGCCGGTTGAGCGCGGAAATCATGGCCAAGTTTATCATGCTGCGCTCTTTGAGCGATAAGCCGTCGCGGCCCCAGACGTGGCCCCAGCAGTACTCGGTCACCAGCTCCTGCAACGGCTTGGTGAACTCGTCGGCGTTCTCGATGGATTTGTTGACGTAGGCCTCGCCCAGCACCTGGGTGCGGATTGCCAGGCCTTTGTCGTATTTCTCGTTGCTCATGTGCGCTACTCCGGAAAGAAACAGGGGGCCGCCCCCACGATAAACGCTAGCCCAGGAACTGATTTGCAGCGCCTTCGCGGACAAACCCGCGCCTGCAGGGGGGGCGCGGGACCTGTGGGGGCGGCGGTTCGGCGCCCTAACTTGCCCGCGAAAGGTCCGCGCAGGAACATTAACCCAGCGGCGGCAGGGCGCCCAGCTTGCCCTTGTGGTAGACCATGGGCGTCACCGGCTGCTCTGGCAGCACCAGGTTCTTCACGGCGCCGACGATGATCGCGTGGTCGCCGCCATCGTACTCGCGCCACAGCTCGCATTCGATGATCGCGGTGGCCCTGGGCAGCAGCGGGTTGCCCAGCTCGCTCAGGTGCCACTCGATGCCTTTGGCCTTGTCCTTGCCCTTGCCGGCGAACGCGTAGGCCTCGGCGGTCTGTTCGGCGCCCAGCAGGTGGATGGCGAACTGCTTGCTGTCGCGCAGGATCGGGTAGGTGTCCGAGGCGTAGTTGGGACAGAACAGCACCAGCGCCGGATCGATCGACAACGCGCTGAACGCGCTGGCGGTGAGGCCGACGATGCCGCCGTCGGCGTCGAGCGTGGTGACCACGGTGACGCCGGACGGGAAGGAGCCCATCACGTCTTTGTAGATGCCGGGTTCGATCATGTCAGTGCACCTCTTAACGCATCACGAAGGGATCGGGCATGGGCGCGGTGGACAGGTTGATCCACACGGTCTTCAGCTCGGTATAGGCCAGCACCGAATCGATGCCGCTTTCACGGCCGTAGCCGCTGTTCTTGAAGCCGCCGATCGGCGCCATGGCCGATACGGCGCGGTAGGTGTTGACCCAGATGATCCCGGAGCGCACGTCACGGGCCAGGCGATGGGCACGGCCCAGGTCGCGGGTCCAGATGCCGGCGGCAAGGCCGAACTGCGAGTCGTTGGCGATGGCCAGGGCTTCTTGCTCGGTCTTGAAGCGGATTACCGCGGCGACCGGGCCAAAGACCTCTTCCTGCATGATGGTCATCGAGTTGCTGTCGCACTCGAACAGGGTCGGCTCGTAGTACCAGCCTTCACCTTCCACCTGCGCCCGCTGGCCGCCCATGTGCAGCGTGGCGCCTTCGGCCTTGGCCGCCGCGACCAGGCCTTCGACCACGGCCAGTTGCTGGGCGGTGGCCATCGGGCCCATCTCGCTCTGCTCATCCTGAGGGCTGCCGATGCGAATGCGCTTGGCGCGCTCGATCAGCCGGGCGACGAACTCGTCGAAGATCTCGTCCTGCACCAGCAAGCGCGAGCCGGCCACGCAGCTCTGGCCGGAGGCCGTGTAGATGCCGGCCACCGCGCCGTTGATGGCGCTGTCCAGGTCGGCATCGGCGAAGATGATGTTTGGCGACTTGCCGCCCAATTCCAGCGACAGCTTGGCGAAGTTTTCGGCGCTGCTGCGCACCACGTGACGCGCGGTGGCGGCGCCGCCGGTGAAGGCGATCTTGCGCACCAGCGGGTGGCGGGTCAGGGCCGCGCCGGTGGTCGGGCCGTAGCCGGTGACGACATTGACCACGCCGGCTGGGAAGCCGGCCTCGAGAGCCAGGCGGGCCAGCTCGAGGATGGTCGCCGAGGCGTGCTCGGACGGCTTGAGCACGATAGTGTTACCTGCCGCCAAGGCCGGGGCCAGCTTGATCGCGGTGAGGTACAGCGGGCTGTTCCACGGGATGATCCCAGCCACCACACCCATGGGCTCGTGCACGGTGTAGGCGAACAGGTCCGGCTTGTCCAGCGGCAGGGTGCCGCCTTCGAGCTTGTCGGCCAGGCCCGCGGTGTAGTGGAAGAACTCCGGCAGGTAGCCGACCTGGCCACGGGTCTCGCGGATCAGCTTGCCGTTGTCACGGCTTTCGAGCTGGGCAAGATGTTCCTTGTTGTCGGCGATCAAATCACCCAAGCGGCGTAGCAGCTTGCCCCGAACAGTGGCGGTCAGGCCGCGCCAGACGGGGTTGTCGAAAGCACGCTGGGCGGCTTGCACGGCCAGTTCCACGTCGGCTTCGGCGGCATCGGGCAATTGCGCCCAGGCCTGGGCGGTGGCCGGATCGAGGCTGTCGAAGGTCTGGCCGCTTTGCGCATCGCACCATTGGCCATCGATGCACATCTGGAAACGAACGAGGGTCATGCAACAATCCCCTTGGCAGTATCGGAGAGGGTACGGGCGTGCCCGAGGAAGTCGAGCAGCATCTTGTTGACGTCGCGTGGTGCTTCCACCGGCATCATATGCCGTTGTTCGGCGAGGACCACGCATTGCGCGCCGGGAATACGCGCGGCGAGCTGGCGGGTCATGGCCGGCGTGGAGCCCAGGTCGAGTTCACCGGTGGCGATCAGCGTCGGCACCTGGATATTGCCCAGGTCGTCGGCGCGGTACATGTCCTGGGTGGCGAACAGCGAATACGTGGTGTGGTAGCCCTGTGGGTCGTTGCTGGCCAGGGTCTGGCGGATCGCGGCGACCTGGGCCGGGTTGGCGGCCTTGTATTCGCGGCTGAACCAGCGTTCCAGGGCGGCATCGACGTTGGCGTCGGGACCGAGTTCGGCAGCCTGGGCAGCGCGGGCGATGACGCCGGCGCTCTGCTCCGGAGTGCGGTTGAACACGCTGTTGAGCACCACCAGCGCCGACAGGCGTTGCGGGTAGTGCAGGGCAAAGGCACGGGCAACCAGGCCGCCCATGGAAAAGCCGATCACGGTGGCTTGAGCGATCTGCAGGTGGTCGAGCAGTTCGGCCAATTGCGCAGCGTAGCCTTGCAGGTCGATGCCAGCGTCAGGCCGCGGGCTCTGGCCGTGGCCGAGCATGTCGTAGGCGATGACGCGGTAGTCGCTGGCCAGGCCGACGAATTGTCCGCCCCACATTTCCTTGTTCAGGCCCACGCCGTGGATCAGTACCACCGGCTGGCCCTGGCCGAGTGCCAGGTAGCTGGTCCCGGCGGGTGTACGTTCAGCTACAGGCTGAATCATGGAGGGCGCTCCTTGAAGGTCGGGCGTGGCGCTGTTTCACACGGCACGCCCCGGCCCGTTTACGTTGTTGTTATTGAGCTTTTTCGGCCGCCAGTTCTTCAAGGTCGATGTAGCGGTTGCCAATGCGCGGGTGCAGGCGGCCGCCGTCGGCAGCGCCCAGGACCACGACGATCTCGTCGGCACGCGGCGCGTCTTCGATCTGCATTTCCAACGTGATGTAGTGCGAACGCAGGCCTTCGTCGTCCTTCTGCATCATCGGGATCTGGATCGAGGTGCCAGGGCCACCGCGCTTGTTAGTGAAGCTCAGGTAGCTCTTGGCCTGGACCGCTTCACGGTAATGGTTGCCAAAGCGCAGGGTATGAATCACCGCCGAAGCGTGCTCGATCTCGCCGTCGGCGCCGACCACGGCAGCCTTGCCGTAGGCTTCGATCTTGTCGGCGCCGCCAATGGCGGCGGTCAGGCGCTCGACCATCAAGGCACCGAGCTCGGAGCAGTGGGCGCGGATTTCCGGCTTGAGGTCTTCCACGAAGCCCCGGCCAGCCCATGGGTTCTTGATCACGACGGCCAGGCCGACCATGGTCACCGGCTTGTCAGTGGCCTTGCCACCTTCGATGCGGGTCTCTTCGGAGTAGGTGACGATCTTGCGGATTTCGAAACTCATGAGCGGCTCCTGTATGAGGTATAAGGTACTGTTGTCTGATGGTATACCATAATATTTGTTCTGCAAGAGGGTGCCGGAAATTTCTCCGGGCGGGGGACGAAAGGTGTCGTGCCTGTACCCGCGAAGAGGCCGGTGCTGTCAAACCAAGGTCCAAAAGAAAGCCCGCTCCCGCAAGCGATCAAGCGTGCAGGAGCGGGCTGGTCCCGCATCGATTCAAAAAATCAGATTCAGCTGAACGCCGGCACCACTTCCTTGATGAACAGCTCCAGCGACTTCTTTTTCTCGGCATGCGGCAGGCTGTTGTCACACCAGAAGCTGAACTCGTCCACACCCAGCTCCTGGTAGTACTTGATGCGCGCGATGATTTCTTCTGGAGTGCCGATCATGGTGTTCTTGCGGATGTTGTCCAACTCGAACTCCGGACGCTCCTTGAACTTTTCTTCCGGGCTCGGCGCGAGGAAGCCGTTGGCCGGCGTCTGCTTGTTGCCAAACCAGGCATCGAAGGTGCGGTAGAAGCGCGAAATGGCCTGGGCGCCGACCTTCCAGCCTTCCGGTTCGGCCGGGCTGTGCACGTGGGTGTGACGCAGGACCATCAATTGCGGGCGTGGCACCTCAGGGTTGTTGTCCAAGGCGGTCTGGAACTTGTTCTTCAGGTCCAGCACTTCTTCGTCGCCCTTCATCAGCGGGGTGACCATGACATTGCAGCCGTTCTTCACCGCAAAGTTGTGCGAGTCTGGGTCACGGGCGGCGATCCACATCGGCGGCATGCCGTTTTGCACCGGCTTTGGCACGCTGGTCGAGATCGGGAAGTTGTACACCTCGCCCTCATGGGCGTAATCGCCCTGCCACAGTGCGCGCACGGCCGGGACCATCTCGCGCAAGGCCTTGCCGCCATCGGAAGCCGGCATGCCACCTGCCATGCGGTCGAACTCGAACTGGTACGCGCCGCGTGCCAGGCCCACTTCCATGCGGCCGTTGCTGATCACATCGAGCAGGGCGCATTCGCCGGCCACGCGGATCGGGTTCCAGAACGGCGCGATGATGGTACCCGCGCCCAGGCGGATCTTCTCGGTGCGCGCGGCCAGGTAGGCCAGCAGCGGCATGGGACTGGGCGAGATGGTGTATTCCATGGCGTGGTGTTCGCCAATCCACACGGTGCTGAAACCGCCGTCTTCGGCCATCAGGGTCAGTTCGGTGAGGTCTTCGAACAACTGGCGGTGGCTGACCTGTTCATCCCAACGTTCCATGTGTACGAACAACGAAAATTTCATGGGGCATTCCTCGGATCTGATGAAGGTCGCCTGTCGCAGCAGGCGCCAGGAGTCGTGATGGGCAACTGGCACCTATCACGACAAAGGTAGGGTCAGGCGAAGGCCGGCAGGCTGGCCATCTTGCCGCGGCAGTAGATCATCGGCCGTGGCGCCTGCTCGGCGACGATCAGGTTCTGCACCGCACCGACCATGATGGCGTGGTCGCCACCTTCGTACTCGCGCCACAGCTCGCATTCGATGATCGCGGTGGCGTTGGCCAGCAGCGGGTTGCCCAGCTCGCTCAAGGTCCATTCGATACCGACGGCCTTGTCCTTGCCCTTGCGGGCGAAGGCATAGGCTTCGGCCTGTTGTTCACCGGACAGGAAATGGATGGCGAAGCGCTGGTTGCGCATCAGTACGGGGTAGGAGTCGGAGCTGTAGTTGGGACAGAACAGGACCAGCGGCGGGTCCATGGAGAGGGAGCTGAAAGCACTGGCAGTGAGGCCGACGATCGAGCCGTCGTCGTCCAGGGTAGTGATCACCGTAACGCCGGACGGGAAGGAGCCCAGAACGTTCTTGTAGACGGTTGCGTCGATCATGGCGAGGTCCTCGGAAGAGCAGCGGTGGTCCGCATTTTTATCATTGAGATGTCTGATGGTATACCGTAATACTCGTTTTGCAAGCGGAATTTACTCGCCTGGGCGGAACGCGATGAACGGCTAAAGGCCTCGTATTCAGTGGCTTGTGGAGAAAGAACGAGGCGTATGCGGCTTGCGCAAAGCGGATCAGGTGGGTGTTTTTAACGCGGATCAGTGTTGTCAAAAGTTTGGAATACCATAATATGGTCCGCAGCTGAGAGCCCGCCGTGAGCGGTTTCCTACAAAGATAAAAACAGAACCTTTCGAGCTTATGCCCATGTCCGAGACGTCTTCGCAGCACCAGTTTGTCGAGAACCACACGGTCGATTACGTTCCACCTGCCGAGCGCCATGGGAAGGCCCGGGATCTGTTCACCCTCTGGTTCAGCACCAATATCGCGCCTTTGCCGATCGTCACCGGCGCCATGGTGGTCCAGGTGTTCCACCTGAACCTGCTATGGGGCCTGATCGCGATCATCCTCGGCCATTTGCTCGGGGGCGTGGTCATTGCCCTGGCATCGGCCCAGGGCCCGCAGATGGGCATCCCGCAGATGGTGCAGAGCCGTGGCCAGTTCGGCCGCTACGGCGCCTTGCTGATCGTCTTCTTCACCGCGCTGATCTATGTCGGCTTCTTCATCTCCAACATCGTCCTGGCCGGCAAGTCGATCCACGGCATTGCCCCGAGCGTGCCAATGCCGACGGCCATCGTCATCGGTGCCCTGAGCGCCACGGCCATCGGCGTGATCGGCTATCGCTTCATTCATACCCTCAACCGCATCGGCACCTGGGTCATGGGCTCGGCGCTGCTGGCCGGCTTCATCATGATGTTCGTCCAGGACCTGCCGGCCGACTTCCTGACCCGTGGCAGCTTCAACCTGTCTGGCTGGATCGCGACGGTGTCGCTGGGGGTGATCTGGCAGATCAGCTTCTCGCCGTACACCTCTGACTATTCACGCTACCTGCCGCGTGAGATCGGCATCGCCAAGCCGTTCTGGGCCACCTATTTCGGCGCTACCCTGGGCACCATCCTGTGCTTCAGCTTCGGCGCCATCGCCGTGCTGGCCGTACCTGAAGGCACCGATGCCATGGCCGCGGTCGAACAGGCCACCGGCTGGCTGGGCCCGATCCTGATGGTGCTGTTCCTGCTCAACATCATCAGCCACAACGCGCTGAACCTGTACGGCGCGGTGCTCTCGATCGTCACCGCGATCCAGACCTTCGCTGCTCAATGGAGCCCGAGCATCAAGGTCCGCGTGATCCTGGCCACGGTGATCCTGGTGGCCTGCGGCCTGGTCGCGCTGAGTGCGTCGGCCGACTTCATCTCGCACTTCATCGGCCTGATCCTGGCGCTGTTGCTGGTGCTGGTGCCGTGGGCGTCGATCAACCTGATCGACTTCTACCTGATCAAGAAGGGCAGCTACGACATTGCCTCGATCTTCAGCGCCGATGGTGGCATCTATGGCCGGTTCAACAGCCACGCGATCATCGCCTACGCCTGCGGCATCCTGGTGCAGCTGCCGTTCGCCAATACTGCCCTGTATGTCGGTCCGTACGCCAACCTGGTCGAAGGGGCAGACCTGTCCTGGTTGTTCGGGCTGCTGGTGACCTGTCCGCTGTACTACTGCCTGGCCACCCGCGGTCAGCCGCAAAAGGTGGCGCGGGCGCTAAGTGTCAACGACTGAGTCTCGGTTTCTGACACAGAGGCACGACAAGGCCCGGCCCCGAGAGGTGCCGGGCCTTGCCGTGCCAGCCTCAGGCGACGATCGGGATCAACGGGTCAGCGGCGGCCAGGGCAAGGGCACGATCGGCCGCAGGCGGGTAGATCCATACCGAATTGATCTGGCGCTTGAGCGCCTTGCCTTCGCTGCCGTGCAGCTTGAGTACACGTTCCCAGCCCTCGCTGTAGGCCGCGCCCCAATCGCCCAGGTCCAGGCACGTCACGTACTTGGGCTGGCGGTAGACCACCGGCGGCAGGCCAAGCAGGTCGGCGACGGCATTGTTGCCGCTGTGCCGGCCAAGCGGGATGGCATGCTGGCAGGTCATCAGGGCGTGGTTGCCAAGGTCGTCGCTGGCAGCCCAGGCCACGTCACCGCTGGCATAGATGTGCGGCTGGCCCAGCACCTGCAGGTGCGGATCGACGCGTAGGCGGCCCTGGGCATCGCGCTGTGCGGGAATTTGCTCGGTCAGCGCGCTGGCCTTGACGCCTACGGTCCAGATCACGGTGCTGGCGTCGATGCGCTCGCCGTTGTCCAGGGTCACGCCCTCGGCGTCGACCGCCACTACCGAAGCATTGACCCGCCATTGCACGCCGCATTGCTCGCAGGCCGCGATGATAGACGGGGTGATGCCTTCGCCGAGTGCGGCACCGACCCGAGGTCCGCGGTCGACGATGATCACTCGCATTGGCACTTCGTCACCGAAGATGGCACGCAGGCGTGCCGGCATTTCGGTGGCGGTCTCGATCCCGGTAAAGCCGCCACCGGCCACCACCACGGTATTGCGGGCGCTGGAGGCCGGTCGGCTGGCCAGGCTTGCCAGGTGTTGCTCCAGGCGCGCCGCCGATTCGAGCTGGTCGACATCAAAAGCGTGTTCGGCCAGGCCCGGCACGTCAGGCCGGACCACGCTACTTCCCGATGCCAGGATCAGCCGGTCGTAGCGCACCTGCTGGGGCCGGCCCTGGACATCGTCGTAGCTGACCGACTTGCCTGCCACATCGATGTGCCGCGCTGTGCCCTGGATGAAGTCGACGCTCACCGCCTGGAAGAGCGCGTCCACTGGCGCCTTCAGACTCTGGACGTCGCTTTCGTAGAACCGCGGGCGGATGCGCAGCTCGGCCTGCGGCGCCAGCACGCTGATGGTGACGTCGTTGCGTTGCTGCTGGTCGAGCAGCCGGGCCGCGCTCAGGGCGCTCCAGACGCCAGCGAAACCGGCGCCAATGATCAAGATGTGTTGGTTCATGTGCTGCTCCCAAAAGGTAATGGAGGTCGAAGGGTAGGCTCTCGAAAACAGGCTCGGCTGCGCTCAAGTAACTACGACTGTATTGGTCGCAGTTGAGTGCGGCAAGTCTTTTTTCAAGGGCTACCGCCTTGCCCATGGGCTGTACCGCTGGCAATGCCTCTGATTCGTGCTTCTGCGGTAGCTCAGCACCTCGGACAATTGACGGACGGTAGGATTTACGTGGTGAGCGACCTAGGCGTGCGCTATTATTTACGACAAATACAGTCGGAGATTGACATGTCCCTTTACAGCGCCGGCGTCGAGTACGGGATCCATTGCCTGCTGTTTCTCGTCGATGAGCGGGGTGACAGCCGCGAGGCCAGCGTGCGCGATCTCGCCGAGCTGCAGGGCGTGCCTCACGAATACCTGGCCAAGGTTTTCACCAAACTGGCCCGCGCCGGGCTGGTGGTGGCTACAGAGGGCGTGCGTGGTGGCTTCCGCCTGGCTCGCCCGTCCGATGAGATCACGGTGCTGGACATCGTCACGGCCATTGATGGGCGCAAGAAAATCTTTGACTGCCGCGAGGTGCGCGAGCGTTGCGCAGTGTTCGATGGGCAGGCGCCGCAGTGGGCAACGGAGGGCACGTGCGCCATCCATGCGGTGATGATCACCGCGCAAAAGCGCATGGAGGAGACGCTGGCGCAACAAACCATCCTCGACCTCGCACGCCGCTTCGGGCGCAAGGCGCCGACGGCGTTCGGCGAGCGGGTCAATGACTGGATGAACGAGCGGCGTGAAGCCAGGGGCAGTGGAGCGGATATTGCCGTGAAGCAGCTGGAGGCCGATTAGCCCTGCCTTCGCCCTTCATGCTGCTTGCGGTAAGCCCCCGGCTGTACCCCAACCACCTTGGCAAAGGCGCGGGTGAAGGCTGCCACCGACTGGTAGCCGACCGCCGCGCACACCTGCTCGACCGTATTGCCGGCCTGCAGCAACTGGCAGGCCTGACGCATGCGCAAGGCCAGCAGTACCTGCCCAGGTGACTGGCCGGCCAGTTCGTTGAAGCGCTTGAAGAATGCCGACCGCGACAGCCCCGTACAGGCGGCCATGCTTTCCAGGGTCCAGGGTTGGCCGGGCGCCTCGATCAGGCGCTCGAGCAACCCGGCGAAGGCGCTATGGCGAGCCAGGGCGATCAGGCCGCTGATAGGCCGGTCATCGCCGACCTGCTGGCGCAAGACATACAGAAAGAGCAGATGGGTCAGGCGCTCGAGCAGGGTCTGCGACGGCGCAGGCGAGCGCTGGCATTCCTCAAGGATCAGTTCGAACAACGCGCGCGCGGCGCTTAGTGCTGGATCCCCCGCGCGCAGGATGATCCAGTCAGCCAGGCCGTCCATGATCAACGAAGACAAGCCGCTCTGGAAATCGAAGAAACCGCACACCAGGCCCACGCCGTCGCTGGCGCGGCTGTCGAGCGGCTGCATGGCCTGTCGCGGCTGGGCGCAGGCGTCCAGCGGGTCCTCGTCGCTGGACAGGCGATAGGCCAGGTCGTGTAGCAGAAACACCGCATCCCCCGCCTCGAGGCATATGCCCAATGGCTGGCCGTCGATGTGCAGCCAGCAGTGCCCCTGTACCACCAGATGAAAGCTCGCCCGGCCCATGCCGTGGGTGCTGGTATGCCATCCACCGCAGTAGCGGCCGGCATGGAACAGGCTGGCATCGAGTTCAAGGCTTTCTAATAACCAATCGACAAGCGGGCTGGCGCAAATCATCTAATGGAAACACTCACGAGCAAGTAAGGGCGACTCAAGAATATGGCCTCTGGTTCTTATAACCAACAGACTGTGATCAACCTCAGTCACAGGAGTCCACTCCATGTCGCGCATTACTCTACACACCCTGCAAAGCGCACCGGAAGCAGCACGTCCCTTTCTGGAGAACGCGCAGAAAAACTCAGGCTTCATCCCCAACCTGCTGGGCGTCCTGGCCAATGCGCCAGCGGCACTGGAAACCTACGTCACGGTTTCGGCGCTCAATGGCAAGGCCGAGCTGAGCCTGCCTGAGCGCGAGGTGGTGCAGTTGGTAGCGGCGACCAACCACGGCTGTGACTTCTGCGTCGCCGGGCACACGGCCGTGGCCCTGAACAAGGCCAAGCTGCCCCAGGAGGTGGTCGATGCCTTGCGCGCGCGCGGCGAGCTGCCGGTCGAGAAACTCGAGGCCCTGGCCGCGTTCACCCGGGAAGTGATCGCCACCCGCGGCAATGTCAGCGATGACGGCTATGCTGCTTTTCGCAAGGCCGGCTATGGCGAAAGCCATGCGCTGGAAGTGATTCTCGGTGTGAGTCTGGCAACTTTGTGCAACTTTGCTAATGTGTTCGCCCAAACGCCGCTGAACGACGAACTGAGCAAGTATCGCTGGCAGCCTTCGGCCTGATCGCCGGCGTATTTCAAAGGAGTAGGGAAATGCTTGATCCTGCATTTCGGCAATGGCTGGACGCCAACGCCGAGGCAATCGACCGGGGCCAGTGCGACCCGCACCTGGTTCTGACGCAGCTGGCCCAGGCCCAGCTGCCGCGCGTCGGCCTGGAGCCGGCCCTGGGCGGCACGGGTGGTCAGGTCACCGATGCGGTCGAGGCCATCGCCCACGTTGCCAGCCATTCCCTGGCCGCAGCCTTCGTCTGCTGGAGCCAGCGCGCCTTCATCGAATACCTGCTGCACAGCCCCAACCAGGCCCTGCGCGAGCGCCTGCTGCCTGACCTGCTCGCAGGTGAGCTGGCTGGCGCCACCGGGCTGTCCAACGCCATGAAATACCTGTCTGGGATCGAGGCGCTGCAAGTGCGCGGGCGTTCCGGCGGCGATGGCTGGACCCTGGAGGGGCACCTGCACTGGGTGACCAACCTGCGCCAGAGCGGCTTCGTGGTCGCTGCGGCCATCGAGCCGGATGAAGGTGGCGCTCCGTTCGTCATGGCCATCCCGAGTGCCAGCCCGGGCCTTGAACGCGCTGACGACCTGCAGCTGATGGGTCTGCAATCGAGCAACACCGCCGCGCTGGCGTTTCATCAGGTGGAGCTGGCGCGCGACTGGCTGTTGCATGAAAACGCCCGCGAGTTCCTGCCAGCCGTTCGCCCAGCCTTCCTGGCGCTGCAGTGCGGCATGTCGATCGGTTTGGCGCGCCGCTGCCTGCTGGAGGTGCGCGAACACCTGCAGGGGCGCGGCTCCTTCCTTCAGGAAGCCCAGCAGGTGCTGGCCGAGCGCCTGGAAAATACCGTCCGCGAGCTCAAGCAGGGGGTGCTGGACGGGCGCTTTGTCAAGCAGCCTGCGGCCTTGTTCAAGGTGCGCATCACCCTGGCCGAAAGCGCTGCCGATGCCGTGCAGCTGGAGCTGCAGGCCAGTGGTGGCAAGGCCTACCTGAGCGCCTACGGTGAAGGGTTCGCGAGGCGCTGGCGCGAGTCGGCGTTCGTGCCGATCGTCACCCCGAGCCTGGTGCAGTTGCGTGCCGAGCTGCAGCGCCAGGCATGCCCGGCATGACCCAGGCCTTGCTCGAAGCCCGGCAGATCAGCCTGGGCTACCCGCACGAGGGGGGCTGGCAGAATGTGCTGGAGCACTTCGACTTGCAATTGGCGCCGGGCGAGGTCGTCACCCTCCTGGGGCCCAGCGGGGTTGGCAAATCCAGCCTGTTGCGCGTGCTGGCCGGCCTGCAGCAGGCGCGCAGCGGCAGCGTCACGCTGCTCGGCGAAGCGCTGGCCGGGCCACATCCGCGCCTGGCAGTGGCCTTCCAGGACCCCAGCTTGCTGCCCTGGCTGAATCTTGAAAAAAACGTCGCCTTCGGCCTGGATTTCGCCCGTCAGCCCCGGCTGTCGGCGGCCGAGCGCAAGGCGCGGATCGACCACGCCATCGACGCCGTCGGCCTGGCCCATGCGCGTACCCACTACCCGGCGCAGCTTTCCGGCGGCATGGCCCAGCGTACCGCGCTGGCCCGCTGCCTGGCGCGCCAGCCGCAGGTGCTGCTGCTCGACGAGCCGTTCGGCGCGCTCGACGAGGTCACCCGTGCCGACATGCAGAAACTGCTGCTGCAGTTGATCGCCACCCACAACACCGCGGCCGTCCTGATCACCCACGATATCGACGAGGCGTTGTTGCTGTCCGACCGGGTCTTGCTGCTGGGCAACCACCCGGCGAGCACCCTGGGCCAGTGGCATATTGATCTGCCGCAGCCTCGCGAGCAGCGGGTCGAGGAACTCGGCGCGCTGCGAATCGAGATACTCAAGACCCTGCGGCGGGCAAGCCGTACGGCCCAGCCTACCCAAATTCCCTTGCCTCTTTCGTCGGAGACTGCCCATGTGCATGGATGACTGCTGTTCTTCTTCTTCGCGCCGCGACTTCCTCAAGCTCAGCGCCATGCTCACTGCCGCCGGCGCCATGCCGCTGTTGTCGAGTCTGCAGGCGCGGGCGGCCGCCGAGCCGGATGCGCCGGTACGCATCGGCTACCTGCCGATCACCGACGCCACGCCGCTGCTGGTGGCGCACAACAATGGCCTGTTCGAGGCCGAAGGCATCAAGGCCGAACGCCCGGTGCTGCTGCGCAGTTGGGCGCAGGTGATCGAGGCGTTCATCTCCGGCCAGGTCAACGTCATTCACCTGCTGTCGCCGATGACCGTCTGGGCTCGCTACGCCAGCAAGGTACCGGCCAAGGTGGTGGCCTGGAACCATGTCGGCGGCTCGGGCCTGACCGTGGCGCCGGACATCAGCGAGATCCAGCAACTGGGCGGCAAGACCGTGGCCATTCCGTTCTGGTACTCGATCCATAACGTGGTGGTGCAGCAGTTGTTCCGTGATCATGGCCTGGAGCCAGTGTCTCGGTCAGCCAATGCCACGTTGGCGGCCAACGAGGTCAACCTGCTGGTACTGGCGCCGTCGGACATGCCGCCGGCCCTGGCCAGCAAGCGGATCGCCGGCTACATCGTCGCCGAGCCATTCAATGCCCTGGCCGAAGACCTCAAGGTCGGTCGCGTGCAGCGCTTTACCGGGGACATCTGGCGCAACCATGCGTGCTGCGTGGTGTTCATGCACGAGCATGACCTGAACAACCGTCCAGAGTGGTCGCAGAAGGTCGTCAATGCCATCGTCAAGGCCCAGCTGTGGACCCGCGACCACCGCGCCGAAGCGGCCGCGCTGCTGTCCAAGAGCGGGCCGAACAAATACACCCCGCATACGCCGCAAGTGCTGAGCAAGGTGCTGGCGCCGGCCGCCGAAGACCGCGCCGCGTACCTGGCCAGCGGCGCGATCCGCCATGCGCAGTGGGACGAGAAGCGCATCGACTTCCAGCCCTATCCGTTCCCCAGCTATACCGAGGAGCTGGTACGCCGCCTGAAGAACACCCTGATCGAAGGTGACAACGGCTTTCTGGCCAACCTGGACCCAGCGCACATCGCCCGCGACCTGGTCGACGACCGTTTCGTGCGTGCCAGCATCGAGGCCGTCGGCGGCCTGTCGGCGTTCGGCCTGGCCGACAGCTTCGAGCGTCGCGAGGAGTTCCTGGTCTGATGGGCAGGCATGTCATGCAGGGCGCCCTGGGCCTGTCGGGGCTGCTGGGGCTGCTGCTGCTGTGGTGGTTGGGTGTGCGCCTGTTCGGCGAAGCCGACGGCCTGTCGGCGCGCTTCTCGCCGCAGGCCACGCTCGCCAGCCTTGTCGAGCTGCTGGGGGAAGGGGAGGTCTATACGCATGTCTGGGTCAGCCTCAAGCGCATTCTGGTGGGCTTGTTGCTGGCGCTGCTGGTCGGTGTGCCGTTGGGGTTGCTGGTGGGCAGCTACCGCCACGTCGAGGCGGCGACCACGCCGGCGTTCCAGTTCCTGCGGATGATTTCGCCGCTGTCGTGGATGCCGGTGGTGGTGATGTTGATGGGCGTGGGCGACCAGCCGATCTATTTCCTGCTGGCCTTCGCCGCGTTGTGGCCGATCCTGCTCAACACCGCCGCCGGCGTACGCCAGCTCGACCCGCGCTGGCTTCAGCTGAGCCGCAGCCTCAGTGCCACGCGCTGGGAGACCTTGTGCATGGTCATCATCCCTGGGGTCATCGGTCATGTGCTGACCGGCGTGCGCCTGGCCATCGGCATTCTCTGGATCGTGCTGGTACCCTGCGAGATGCTTGGGGTCAGTGCCGGGCTGGGCTATTTCATCCTCGACACCCGTGATCGCCTGGCCTATTCGGAACTGATGGCCATGGTGGTGCTGATCGGCGTGCTCGGCTTCATGCTCGACGCACTCGCGCGCGGGCTGCATCGACGCTGGGTGCGCGCCTAGGAAGGGATGCTGTCACCGTGATCAATGCACCCGCCGGCGCTGGCGCACGAATTCCTCGGCCTGCCAGGTCAGCTGGTCCAGACGGTGATCGCGTTGCTGCTCGGCCTCGATCATCGCTTCTTCACCGTTCTGGTTGAGCAGGTAGGCATGGATCTGCTGCACCTCAAGGGTGCGGTAGATCGGCGCGATGTCGAGGCGGCCGATCAGGGCGCCGCTGGGGTGCCCGGTGCTGCTCATCAGGACCTGGGGGCCGGCGGCGGCTGCGACCTGCAGGCCCATGGCCTCGAACCACGGCACCTGGTTGACGAAACAGTGCAGCTCGACACTGGCACGGCGCGCTTGCACCTCGCCCAGCAACGCGCGAGCGATACCCTGGCGGCGATGAGTGGGCGTTACCGCCATGAATGCCAGCGCGCAGGCCTGGGGGGCGTCCTGGGCCGGCAAGGCAATGGCGAAGCCGAGCAGCACGTCAGGTGTATCGGCATCCAGCGCCAGCAGCAACTCCACCGCCAGGCCTTGTGAGCCGTCCAGCGCCTGCAGGTACCGGTGCACCTCCAGGCCGACGCCATACTGGTAGAGCGGGTACAGGGGGTTGTCCGGGGTGATCGCCACGCTGCTGAGCTCGCTGACGTGGTCGATCACCAACTGACGGATCTGGTTCTGGAAGCTTTCAGGCGGCACGCCGTCGAGGCGGCGAATGATGAACATCGGTGGCTAGGCTCCGGCTAGTTGAGGCTGCCCGCGCCGGGTTGGCGCGGGTGCACAGTCTAACCGGTTTTGCGGGCCAGGCCCTGCCCCTGCAACGCGCCGAGCATCAGGTCGAGGTTCTGCACCGCGGCACCGGACGCGCCCTTGCCGAGGTTGTCGAACACGGCCGTGAGCACCACCTGGCCATGGTCAGGATTGGCGTACAGGGCCAGGCGCAGGTCGTTGCTATGGTTGAGCGCCTGCGGGTCCAGCGGCGCGGCGGCGCCGCGCAGGTGCAGGGGCGCCACCTGGACGTGCGTGGAGTCCTGGTAATGCCGCTCCAGGCACAACTGCAACTGCTCGACCTGCACACCTTGCGTCAATAGCCGCAGTTGCAGCGCGATACTCAAGACGATGCCCTGGCGGTAATGCCCGTAACCTGGGATGAACATCGGACGCTCACTTAGGCCGGCATGCTGCTGGATCTCCGGCACGTGCTTGTGCGCCAGGTCCAGGCCGTATAGCTGCAGCGCCGGGAGCTGCGCGGCATCCGCTTGCTCATGGCGCTCGACCGCCTCGCGGCCACCGCCCGAGTAGCCGGAAATGGCGTGGATGGCCAACGGGTAATCAGCCGGCAGCAGCCCAGCCTGAACCAGAGGGTGCAGCAGGGCGATGGCGCCGGTGGGGTAGCAGCCGGGGTTGCTGACACGGTGGGCCTGGGCAATGCGCCCGGCTTGCCGGGCATCTAGCTCGGGCAGGCCATAGACCCAGCCGGGCGTGGTGCGGTGGGCAGAGCTGGCGTCGATCACCCGTACCGCCGGATTGCGGATCGAGGCCACCGCCTCGCGAGCTGCGGCATCGGGCAGGCAGAGAATGGCCACGTCGGCGACGTTGATCGCTTCGGCGCGGCGCTGGGGGTCCTTGCGTTCAGTGTCGGCCAGGGTCAGCAGGCGCAGATCTTCCCGGCCGCGCAGCCGGGCATGGATCTGCAGGCCGGTGGTGCCTTGGTCGCCATCGATGAAAACGAGCGGCTGGTGCATGGGGTGATCCTTCTTGAGCAGAGGCCCCCATCCTCACCTGCCGCTGGACGAAAGAAAATTTGAATATCATGATGCTCACGTTCATCAAAACTGAATGAAACCATGCGAGAAATCAGCCTCGACCGCCTGCGCACCCTGGTGGTGATCGCCGACCTTGGCTCCTTCGCCGAAGCCGCGCGCCAACTCAACCTGGCGCCACCGACCATCAGCCTGCACGTCGCAGACCTTGAGGCACGCATTGGCGCGCCCTTGCTTTCGCGCACCCGCGGCCAGGTGCGCCCGACCGCCGTCGGTGAAACCCTGTTGCTGCGCGCCCGGCGCTTGCTGGCCGATGCCGACCAGGCGCTGGACGATGTGCGCAGCCAGGTGGACGGCCTGCTGGGCCGGGTGCGCCTGGGCGCCTCGACCGGCGCCATCGCCCATCTCCTGCCGCAAGCGCTGGAAGCCTTGCGCGTGCAGCATCCCGGCATCGACGTGCAGGTACAGGTCCTGACCTCCCAGGACACCCTGGCGCGGCTGCGCGAGGGCAGTCTGGACATCGGCCTTGTGGCCTTGCCGCAGGTGGCGGGGAAGGGGATGCAGGTGCGGCCCTGGCGGCGCGACCCGATCCTGGCCTACGTGCCAGCCGAGTGGCGCGCCCCGGCGCGGGTCACGCCGGCCTGGCTGGCGGCGCGGGCGCTGATCCTCAATGACAGCAGCACCCAGCTGTCGCGGGTCACCGGCGACTGGTTCGCCGCCGCCGGGCTGTACCCCGAGGCGCGTATCGAGCTCAACTACAACGATGCGATCAAGAGCCTGGTGGCCGCCGGTTACGGCGCCACGTTGCTACCTCAGGAAGGCGAGGCCCCCGAGCTCGATCCGCGCATCGCCCGGCGCCCGCTGCGGCCAGGATTGTGGCGCCAGCTCGGTATCGCCTGCCGGGTCGGTGAAGTGGAGCGGACCACTGCCCATGTGCTGGAGGCGTTGGCACATCTGCAGCAATGATGGGTGTGCGCCGGGCTGCCGCTTCTGGCTGGTGTCTTCGTGGCCCAGGACCTTGCGGCGGCGCCTGAAGCAGGGCATGGTCACACCCTATTATCGAAGGATTATCGAATGCCCTACGAACTGGACAACCGCCTGGTCATTGGCGTCGCCTCGAGCGCGGTGTTCGACCTGAGTGAGTCGGACGCGGTGTTTCGCCGCGAGGGCGAGGCACAGTACCGTAAGTACCAGGAGCAGCACCTCGACACTCCACTGGGCAAGGGCATCGCGTTTCCCTTCATCAAGCGCCTGCTGGCCTTGAACGACCTGTGCAGCGACCCCGAAGACCCATTGGTGGAGGTTGTGCTGTTGTCGCAGAACGATCCCGACACTGGCCTGCGGGTGATGAAGACCATCGAACACCATGGCCTGGGCATGACCCGAGCGATCTTCATGCAGGGCCGCTCGCCGTACGAATACATCCCGGCGCTGAACATCGCCCTGTTTCTTTCGGCCAGCAAGCCGGACGTGGACGCGGCAATCAAGGCTGGCTACCCGGCCGGCCAGGTGCTCGACTCGCAGTTCGACGACGATGAGGACGACCCCAGCCTGCGCATCGCCTTCGACTTCGACGGCGTGCTGGCGGGCGATGAGTCCGAGGCGGTGATGCAGCGCGCGGGGCTGGACAGCTTCCATGCCCACGAGGTGTTGAACGTCGCACAGCCGCACAACCCCGGCCCGCTCAAGGAATTCTTCGTGCGCATCGCGCGGATCCAGGCGGCCGAAGAGCAACACAAGATCAGCAATCCCGGCTACGACAACCGCCTGCGCGTATCGATCGTCACCGCGCGCAGCGCCCCGTCCCACGAGCGTGCGCTCAATACCCTGAAAAGCTGGGGGGTGATGGCCAACGACGCCTTCTTCCTCGGTGGCATTGAAAAGCGCCGCGTGCTGCAGGTGCTCAAGCCGCACATCTTCTTCGACGACCAGTCGGCGCACCTCAAGAGCACCAGTACCGTGGTGCCATCCGTGCACATCCCCTTCGGCGTTACCAACCAGGTGCGTTGAGCGCGGCTCAGAACCAGCGGTCGCTGCGCTTGCGGCCGCGGGTCAGCGCCGGCAGGATCAGGCCCGCCAGCAGGCCCGCGCCGGCGATGCCGCCGCCGTAGACCATGTAATTCATCATCACCTGCTTGTTCTCGTCGCCCAGGCGTGCCTGCGTGCTGCGCAGTTCGGACTGTGCAAGGCTGAGCTGTTCATTGAGCGACTTGTTGCGCGCCTCCAGTTCGTCGACCAGCGCCTTGCGCGAGTCGAGGGTCTCCTGCATCCCCTGGACCCGGGTCTTCCAGCTGTCGTCGATGGTCTTGAGCTGTTCGCTCAGCTGTGCCACCTGGCTGTCCAGTTGCGGCAGGCGTTCGGCCTGGCCGGGCACCTCCTGCAGGTCGCTGCTCGGAATCCACACCACGCTGCCGTTCTCACCGCGTACCTGGCTGTAGTTGCCCTGGCTGCCGAGCAGGACCACTTTCTGGCCGGACTTGAGGTTGCCGATAATCCGGTGACCATCGGTCGGGCCACTGCGCACATAGGTGCTCAGGCTGTCACTGACCCAGCGCGCATCGCTGGCGGCTTCTTCTGCGTGCAGCGGCGCCGCGAGCAGGAACAGCGCGCCGAGCAGGCTACCGCGCAGGACAGGAAAGGCAGTGGAAACCGGAGAGGCAGGACGGGAATCGGGCATGAGGATCTTCGCATGAACAGGACAAATGTAGGCCCGATGACTGGGCCGATGAACCGGTCGGGTAATTTGACCGCCAGCGAAAGACCGTTTTTATCGAGGCTGGTTCACTGACCAGTGTAGGAAAAATCCTGCAAAATGTTGCGTAAGGAACGCCCAAACCCAGGCATCACGGTCTCACTGCAGGCATTGGCCCAAGAC
>JAEWGL010000129.1 GCA_023388335.1 Pseudomonadota bacterium
GTGGCCAGTTGCGGGCTGATGGCGATGTCGATCTCGCCACCCTGCACCAGGTCGACATAGGCGGGGTTGTTGATCAGGGTCATCACCTTGCGCGCCCCCAGGCGCTTGGCCAGCAGCGAGGACATGATATTGGCCTCGTCGTCGTTGGTCAGGGCCAGGAAGATGTCGGCCTCGGCGATGTTCTCCTCGAGCATCAGGTCCCGGTCCGAGGCGCTGCCCTGCAGGACCACGGTGCTTTCCAGGTTGTCGGAGAGATGGCGGCAACGGGCCGGGCTCTTCTCGATGATTTTTACCTGATAACGGCTTTCGATCGCTTCGGCCAGGCGTTCGCCAATCTGTCCGCCGCCTGCGATGACCACGCGCTTGTTGCTTTCGTCGATACTGCGCAGCTCGCCCATCACCGCACGAATATGCGCCCTGGCGGCGATGAAGAAGACCTCATCGTCGGCTTCGATGACCGTGTCGCCGTGGGGCTTGATGGGGCGGTCGCGGCGGAAGATGGCCGCGACACGGGTATCGACCTTGGGCATGTGCGAGCGCAGCTGGCGCAGTTGCTGGCCCACCAACGGGCCGCCGTGGTAGGCCCTGACCGCCACCAGCTGTGCCTTGCCGTCAGCGAAGTCGATCACTTGCAGGGCGCCAGGGTGTTCGATCAGGCGCTTGATGTAGTGGGTGACCACCTGCTCCGGACTGATCAGCACGTCCACCGGGATGGCCTCGTTGTCGAACAGGCCGGCGCGGGTCAGGTAGGCGGCCTCGCGCACCCGGGCGATCTTGGTCGGGGTGTGAAAGAGGGTATAGGCAACCTGACAGGCGACCATGTTGGTCTCGTCGCTGTTGGTCACCGCCACCAGCATGTCGGCATCGTCGGCACCGGCCTGGCGCAGCACCGTGGGAAATGATCCGCGGCCCTGTACGGTGCGGATGTCCAGGCGGTCGCCCAGGTCGCGCAGGCGATCACCGTCGGTGTCGACCACGGTGATGTCGTTGGCCTCGCTGGCCAGGTGCTCCGCCAGCGTACCGCCCACCTGCCCAGCACCGAGGATGATGATCTTCATCCGCTACTCCCTACCGGTTAACCGCGCGAAGCGGCGATCTTGATCAGCTTGGCATAGTAGAAGCCGTCGTGGCCGCGTTCCTGGGCCAACAGCTGGCGACCGTGGGGCTGGCGCAGCCCGGCCTCGGTGGCCAAGTCCAGTTCGCGGGCACCCGGAGTGCGGGCCAGGAAGGCTTCGATCACGTCGGTGTTTTCCGTCGGCAGCGTCGAGCAGGTGGCGTACAGCAGCATGCCGCCGACTTCCAGGGTCGGCCACAGGGCATCGAGCAGCTCGCCTTGCAAGGTGGCCAGGGCCGGGATGTCGTCGGCCTGACGGGTCAGCTTGATGTCTGGATGGCGCCGGATGACCCCAGTGGCCGAGCACGGCGCGTCCAGCAGGATGCGTTGGAAGGGCTTGCCGTCCCACCAGCTGGTGGTATCACGGGCGTCGCAGGCGAGCAGGTCGGCCTCAAGGCCCAGGCGATCGAGGTTTTCCTGCACGCGGGCCAGGCGTTTGGCTTCCAGGTCGATGGCCAGCACCTGGCCCAGGTCGCTCTGGGCCTCGAGCAGGTGGCAGGTCTTGCCGCCGGGTGCGCAGCAGGCATCGAGCACACGCTGCCCAGGCGCCAGCTCGAGCAGGTCGGCGGCCAGTTGCGCGGCTTCGTCCTGCACGCTGACCCAGCCTTCGGCGAAGCCTGGCAGGCTGCGCACGTCGCAGGCTTCGGCCAGCAGGATGGCGTCGCGGCTGTAACGGCAGGCGCTGGCGCCGATGCCGGCCTCGGCCAGCAGGGCCAGGTAGGCGTCGCGGTCGTGGTGCCGGCGGTTGACCCGCAGGATCATCGGCGGGTGGGCATTGTTGGCGGCGCAGATGGCTTCCCATTGTTCCGGCCAGAAAGCCTTGAGCGACTTCTGCAACCAGCGCGGGTGAGCGGTGCGCACCACCGGGTCGCGTTCCAGGCCGTCGAGCAGCGCCTGGCCTTCGCGCTGGGCGCGGCGCAACACGGCGTTGAGCAGCCCCTTGGCCCACGGCTTCTTCAGCTTGCCGGCACAGCCGACGGTCTCTCCAATCGCGGCATGGGCGGGGATGCGCGTGTAGAACAGCTGGTACAGACCGACCAGCAGCAGCGCCTGAACATCGCTGTCGGCGCTCTTGAACGGTTTCTGCAGCAACTGCTCGGCCAGCAGGTCCAGGCGCGGCTGCCAGCGGGCGGTGCCAAAGGCCAGGTCCTGGGTCAGACCGCGGTCACGCTCTTGGACCTTGTCCAGCTGCGCGGGCAATGAACTGTTCAACGAGGCCTTGCCGCTGAGCACGACGGCAAGGGCGCGGGCGGCTGCCAGGCGTGGGTTCATTGGCCCAGTACCATGGCAACGGCGAACGTCTCGCGACGGCTGTTGAACAGGTCACTGAAGTTCAACGGCTTGCCCCCAGGCAGTTGCAGGCGAGTCAGGCACAGGGCCTGATCGCCACAGGCGACCAGCAGACCGTGCTTGCTGGCGTCGAGGATCTCACCGGGAGCGCCCTGCCCCGTGGACACGGTCGCGGCCAATACCTTGACGCTTTCGCCATTGAGGGTGCTGTGGCAGACCGGCCACGGATTGAAGGCACGGACCAGGCGCTCCAGCTCCACGGCGGGGCGGCTCCAGTCGATACGCGCTTCGTCCTTGTTCAGCTTGTGTGCATACGTGGCCAGGGCGTCGTCCTGTACCTCACCCTGCAGGGTGCCCGCGGCGAGGCCGGCGACGGCTTCGAGTACTGCTGGCGGGCCCATCGCGGCCAGGCGGTCGTGAAGCGTACCACCCGTGTCTTCAGCGCTGATCGGCGTGCTGACCTTGAGCAACATCGGCCCGGTGTCCAGGCCGGCTTCCATGCGCATCACAGTAACGCCACTTTCACTGTCACCTGCCTGGACCGCGCGCTGGATCGGCGCGGCGCCGCGCCAGCGCGGCAGCAGCGAGGCGTGGCTATTGATGCAACCCAGGCGCGGGATGTCTAGCACCGCCTGGGGCAGGATCAAGCCGTAGGCGACCACCACCATCAGGTCAGGTTGCAGGGCGGCGAGTTCGGCCTGGGCCTCGGCATTGCGCAGGGTCGGCGGTTGCAGCACCGGGATGCCCTGGGCCACGGCCAGTTGTTTGACAGGGCTGGGCATGAGCTTCTGGCCACGGCCCGCTGGACGATCAGGCTGGGTGTAGACGGCCACGATCTCGTAGGGGCTGTTCAGCAGGGCCTTGAGGTGTTCGGCGGCAAACTCTGGGGTGCCCGCGAAGACAATGCGCATGGAGTTCTCGCTTGAAAAGAAAAAGGCTTGCCGGAGCAAGCCTTGGAAGTCGGAAGGATCAAGCCTGCTGGCGGTGCTGTTTTTCCAGCTTCTTCTTGATCCGGTCGCGTTTGAGCTGGGACAGGTAGTCGACGAACAGCTTGCCGTTGAGGTGGTCGCATTCGTGCTGGATACACACCGCGAGCAGGCCTTCGGCGGTCAGCTCGTACGGCTGGCCGTCGCGGTCCAGGGCCTTGACCCGCACCTGCAGCGGACGGTCGACGTTCTCGTAGAACCCCGGCACCGACAGGCAGCCTTCCTGGTACTGGCCCATGTCGTGGGTCAGTTCTTCGATCTCAGGGTTGATGAAGACGCGCGGCTCGCTGCGGTCTTCGCTCAGGTCCATGACGACAACGCGCAGGTGCACGTTGACCTGCGTCGCGGCCAGGCCGATGCCAGGCGCTTCGTACATGGTTTCAAACATGTCATCGATCAGCTGGCGCAGGGCGTCGTCCACTTCCGTCACCGGTTTGGCGATGGTGCGAAGGCGCGGGTCCGGGAATTCGAGGATGTTCAAGATGGCCATAGGGGTCTGGGCAGTAC
>JAEWGL010000181.1 GCA_023388335.1 Pseudomonadota bacterium
ACATGCGCCGGGCCATTCTCAGCGATATCGAGCGCCGCGAGCGGGACCGCCTGGCCCTGCAGGACAAGCGCGACGAACTGCAGGCCATGGTCGAGCGGCGCACCGCGAGCCTGGCACGGGCCAAGGACGAGGCCGAGGCGGCCAACCTGGCCAAGTCGCGCTTCTTGGCGACCATGAGCCATGAACTGCGCACCCCCCTCAACGGCATCCTTGGCATGGCCGAGCTGCTGCGCAGCGGCAGCCTCGATACCCGCGACCGTCAGCGCCTGGAGGCGTTGTACAAGGCCGGCGAAGGGTTGCTGGCGATCCTCAACGAGGTGCTCTATTTCGCGCGCCTGGAGGAAGGCGAGAGTCGTCCGGAGAGGGTCGACTTCTCGCTGCGCCAGTTGTGTGAGGAAGTCATGACCTTGCTCGAACCCAGGGCCGTGGACAATGGCAACAGCCTGCAATGCCACATCGATGGGCGACTGGCGGCGTTTCAGCACGGCGCCGAGCAGTACCTGCGCCAAGTGCTGAGCAACCTGCTGGCCAATGCCATCAAGTTCACCGAGCACGGCGTGGTCAGCCTGGAGGTCCAGGTGCTGGAGAGCCTGGCCGGGCGTCAGCGGCTGCGGGTGATGGTCGACGACGATGGCATCGGTATCGCTCCGGCGGTACAGGCAAAGATCTTCGATCGCTTCACCCAGGCCAGTGAGGCGGTGGCCAGGCGCTATGGCGGTACTGGCTTGGGACTGGCGATCTGCAAGCACCTGGTCGAGAAGCTCGGTGGGCGCATCGGCCTGGACAGCGCCGAAGGGCAGGGCAGTTGCTTCTGGTTCGAGCTCGACCTGGAGCGCGGCCAACGGCCCATGGCGCAGGCGCCCGTCCGAGAGGCCTTGGCGCCGCTGGATATCCTGGTGGTCGAGGACGTGGCGCTCAATCGCGAAGTGGCCGGCGGCTTGCTTACCCGCGATGGCCATCGGGTCAGCTTCGCCGAGGAGGCCGGACAAGCCCTGGCGGCCTGTGCGCAACGTCGTTTCGACCTGATCCTGCTGGATGTGCACCTGCCTGGCATGAGCGGGGTCGAGCTGTGCCGGCAGATCCGCGCCACGCCCGGGCCCAACCGCGGCAGTCGGATCCTGGCCCTCACCGCGGGCGTGCAGCCGGCGCAGGTCCCGGGCTACCTGGACGCTGGCATGCAGGGGGTGCTGGCCAAGCCGCTACAACTCGACCGCCTGCGTCAGATCCTGGCAGAGGCAGCACCCGCGAGAGACGCGAACGCCACCGACGACGACATGGACTGGCCGCTGCTGCAAACCCACCGCACCTTGCTCGACGAGCAGAAGGTGCAAGACTTGCTGGTGGTCTTGCGCCAAGCCATCGAGCAGCACGAAGCAGTATTGGCCCAAGCGCTGCAGGTCAGCGACTGCGCCGAGGTGGTCCACCTGGCCCATCGCTTGGCGGGCAGTTGCGATTCCCTGGGCTTGCGTGGGCTGGCGGCGGTGCTGCGGCGACTGGAAGACGCTGCGCAGGAAAATGATCCCGCTGCGCTGCAAGCCCTTGCAGAGCCCTTGGCTGTGCGAATCATTGAGGCCCGCGCCACCCTGGACCAGTTGATCCAGACCTAACGTACAAAAAACTTACGACTTTTTACATCTTCGATCCATTCGTACAACGGCGCCTTACATCCGTTTCCAATAATCGACGGCAACCGTGCTCCACACGGTCCATGAGGCTTATTGGAGATAAGAATAATGAAAGGCCGTAAAGCTGATTCCCTCCTGAGTTCATTGCCCTCGCGGGGCACATCCGTCACCGCGCATCGCATGTGCCGAGCCGAGGTGCGCTATGTCTGAAACCACCGACCCCAAAGGCATCCAGCTCACCCGCGCACTGAAAAGCCGACACATCTTCATGCTGTCGCTGGGGGGTGTGATCGGCACCGGCCTGTTCATGGGCTCCGGCGTCACCATCAACCAAGGCGGCCCAGTGGGCGCGATCCTGGCCTACCTGGTGGCGGGGCTGTTGATGTACCTGGTGATGGTCTGCCTGGGCGAGCTGTCGGTGCAGATGCCAGTGTCCGGCTCGTTCCAGGCCCATGCCACCACATTCATCGGCCCGGCCACTGGCTTCATGATCGGCTGGGTATATTGGATGAGCTGGGCCACCACCGTGGGCCTGGAGTTCACCGCCGCGGGCATGCTGATGACCCGCTGGTTTCCCGAAGTACCGATCTGGTACTGGTCAGCGCTGTTCGTCGTCGTGCTGTTCGGCCTCAATGCCCTGGCTACCCGCGCCTTCGGTGAAGCGGAATACTGGTTCTCGGGGATCAAGGTGGCGACCATCCTGGGCTTCATCGTCATCGGCCTGCTGGTGATTTTCGGCGCCATCGCGCTGAACAACGGGGCGCCGGCACCGATGCTCGACAACCTGGTCGGCGACTCACTGTTCCCCCATGGCCTGTCGGCGGTGTTCGCGGTGATGATGACCGTGGTCTATGCCTTCCAAGGCTGCGAGATCATGGGCGTGGCCGCGGGCGAGACCGAGCATCCGGAGAAGAGCATCCCTCGTGCCGTGCGCAACGTGGTGTTCCGCGTCTTGATCTTCTACGTGCTAGCCATCGCCGTGCTGTCGGCCATCGTGCCGTACGAGCAGGCCGGCCTGATGGAAAGCCCGTTCGTGCAGGTGTTCGACATGGTCGGCATCCCCTATGCGGCGGACCTGATGAACTTCGTCATCCTTACCGCCATTCTCTCGGTGGGCAACTCCGGGCTGTATGCCTCCACCCGTATCCTCTGGGCCATGTCCAAGACCGGTATGGCGCCCCGCAGCCTCTCGACCCTGAGCAAGCGGGGCGTGCCGCTGCGCGCCCTGAGCATAACCCTGTGCTTCGCCTTGGTCTCGCTGATGACCAGCTTCGTGGCCGCCGACACCCTGTTCATGGTGCTGATGGCCGTGAGTGGCATGTCCGGCACCGTGACCTGGATGGTTATCGCCCTGGCCCAGTACCGCTTCCGCAAGGCTTTCCTGCGCGAGGGCGGCAAGCTCGAGGAACTCAAGTACCGGGCGCCGCTGTATCCGCTGGTGCCGCTGCTGTGCATCACGCTGTGCGGCTCGCTGTTCGTGTTCCTGGCCCTGGACGAGACCCAGCGGCCGTCGCTGTATTGGGGCTTCGGCTTCATTGCACTGTGCTATGCCGCGTACTTCTTGATCAACCGTCGTCGGCAGGGGGCGTTCGCGCCTAGCGCGCCGGGGGTCTGAATCCTGTCCCGACCTGAAGAAACCGGGGGGCGCTTCGCGCCCCTTCGCGAAAAACCCAGGTGTCTTGATTGTCAGCACAAAATCTCAGTTGTACGAAGTTGTAACAGCGCCCCGGGCCAGGCGTTCTTGCTACGTCTTTTTAACCAATAAAAACAATCGGTTAGATGACGGTCGTGCTTGTTACAGCAGGTTGAAGGCCCGATTGTCGCCTTGTTGAACACTCGTTTAGTATCTCCCTCAAGTCCTGTCCCTCATACCAACCACAACATCGAGGCCTTCCATGACTAGCCCGTCGTCACTGCTGAGCAAGGTCGAAGCCGGCGTTGCCTGGCTCACCCTGAACCGTCCCGAGCAACGCAATGCGCTGGACATCCCCAGCCTCAAGCAATTGCACGCGCTGCTGGAGGCTTTCAACAGCGATCCCGCCGTGCGCGTGGTGGTGCTGACCGGCACCGGGCGCAGCTTCTGCGCAGGCGCCGACCTGGCCGAATGGGCCGAGGCCCAGGCCCGTGGCGCCCTGGAAAGCTATGGCTGGACCGAGACCGCTCATGCCTTGATGCAGCGCCTGCATAGCCTGGACAAACCCACCATCGCCGCCATCAACGGTACCGCCGTCGGGGCTGGGATGGACCTGAGCCTGTGCTGCGACCTGCGCATCGCCGCCGCCTCGGCACGTTTCAAGGCCGGCTACACCAGCATGGCCTACAGCCCCGACGCTGGCGCCAGCTGGCACCTGCCACGGCTGATCGGCACCGAGCAAGCCAAGCGCCTGCTGTTCCTCGACGAATTGTGGGGTGCCGAGCGCGCCTTGGCGGCGGGGCTGGTAGGCGAGGTGTGCGCTGATGAGCAGTTGCCGTCGGTCACCGCCGAGCTGGCCGCTCGCCTGGCCAATGGCCCGACCTTCGCCTACGCCCAGACCAAACGGCTGATCCGCGACGGTGCCCAGCGCACCCTGGCCGAGCAGCTGGAGGCCGAACTGGCCGCCGGCCTGCTCTGCGGACGCAGCCAGGACGGCGCCGAAGCCTTGTGTGCATCGGTTGAAAAACGCGCAGCGAATTTCGTTGGCAAATAACGAGTTACACGACCTTCTTCAGGACTATTCCAGATGAATTTCCAACTGACCCAAGAACAAGAAATGTTGGTGGAAGCAGCACGCAGTTTCGTTAACAAGGAGCTGCTGCCCCATGAAGAGGAGGTGGACCGCGCCGACGCCGTGTCGCCGGAGCTGGCCGCACAGATTCGCGGCAAGGCCATCGCCGCCGGTTTCTATGCCTTCAACATGCCCGAGGAGGTTGGCGGCGGTGGCCTCGATTACCTGCCCCAGGCGTTGATCGAACGTGAACTGTCCAAGGTCTCCTGGGCCCTGCACGTGTTCGTCGCGCGTCCCTCCAAGATCCTCATGGCCTGCAAGGACAAGCAGGTCGACGAGTACCTGCTGCCCTGCATACAAGGCGAGAAGACCGACTGCTTCGCCCTGACCGAGCCGGGCGCCGGCTCCGACGCCAACGCCATCAAGACCCGCGCCGTGCGCCAGGGCGACGACTTCGTCATCAACGGCAGCAAGCACTTCATCAGCCACGCTGGCCACGCTGACTTCGCCATCGTCTTCGCCGTTACCGACACCTACGAGCACAACGGCCGCAAGCGCAATGCCGTGACCGCCTTCCTGGTCGACCGCGGCACCCCGGGCATGACCATCCGCCGCGGACCCAAGTGCGTGAGCAACCGTGGCTACCACACCTACGAGCTGTTTTTCGATGACTGCCGCGTGTCGGCCAGCAAGGTGCTGGGCGAGGTTGGCAAGGGCTGGGAGGTGGCCAACGCCTGGCTCACCGCCGGCCGCGTGATGGTCGCCGCCAACTGCGTGGGTCAGGCCCAGCGCGCTCTTGATCTATCCCTTCAATGGGCCGCCGACCGCAAGCAGTTTGGCCAGCCGATTGGCAGCTACCAGGGGGTGTCGTTCAAGCTTGCCGACATGGCCACGCAGGTCCGCGCCGCCGAGCTGCTGGCCCTGCACACCGCCTGGAAGATGGACCAGGGCAGCATGACCGATGGCGAGGCGGGCATGGCCAAGCTGTTCGCCAGTGAAGTGCTGGGCAAGGTCGCCGACGAGGCGGTGCAGATTTTCGGCGGCATGGGCCTGATGGACGAAGGGCCGGTCGAGCGGATCTGGCGCAATGCGCGGATCGAGCGGATCTGGGAAGGCACCTCGGAAATCCAGCGGCACATCATTTCCCGCGAGCTGCTGCGCCCGCTGCTGCGCTGAACAGCCTGGAGAAGCACCATGTCGCACTCGATTCGTGACAACCTCAAGCGCCTGCTGGCGCCACGGCACCTGGCCTTCGTCGGCGGGCGCAGCATGGCGCGGGCGTTCAAGCGCTGCGCCGAAGGCGGTTTTGGCGGCCAGATGTGGCTGGTCAATCCGCAGCACGAAAGCCTCGACGGCATCGCGTGCGTGCCGAGCGTGGCCGAGCTGCCGTGCGCCCCGGACGCGGTGTTCATCGCCACCAATCGCGACCTGACCCTGCAATGCGTCAGGGAACTGTCCGCCCTCGGCGCTGGCGGCGCCATCTGCTATGCCTCGGGCTTTGCCGAGAGTGGCGAGCAAGGGCGCAGGCTGCAACAGCACCTGCTCGAGGCCGCCGGCACCATGGCCTTGCTCGGCCCCAACTGCTATGGCCTGCTCGACTACCTGCACGGCGCCGCCCTATGGCCGGTCGCCCATGGCGGCAAGCAGGTGGAGAAGGGCGTGGCGATCCTCACCCAGAGCGGCAACTTCGCCTACAACCTGTCCATGAGCGACCGCTCGCTGCCGGTGGCCTACATGGCCTCGGTGGGCAACCAGGCGCAATTGGGCGTGGCCGAACTGATGGACGTGCTGCTCGACGATCCACGGGTCACCGCCATCGGCCTGCACCTGGAAGGCCTGAACAACGTACCGGGCTTTGCCCGCGCCGCGCACAAGGCGCTGGAACGCGGGACGCCGATCATTGCCCTGAAGACCGGCGTTTCGCAGATCGGCGCCGAGCTTGCGCTGAGCCACACCAGTTCGTTGTCTGGTTCCGATGCCCTGTACGACAGCCTGTTCCAGCGCTCGGGTGTAATCCGCGTGAGCGGCCCGGTGAGCTTCGTCGAAACCCTCAAGGCCGCGGCCTGCGGCCAGCTGCCCAAGGATGGCCGGCTAATCGCCCTGGCCTGTTCGGGAGGCGATGCCGGCCTGATCGCCGACTATGCCGAACGCAACCAGCTGGCCTTGCCCAAGCTCGATCAAGTGCAAGTGGACGAGCTGGCCCAGGTGCTGCCGGCCTACGCCAACCTGGTCAATCCACTGGACTTCACCACGGCGATCTGGGGCGATGGCGCGGCGCTGGAGCGAATGCTCGACAGCGCCCTGCGCGGCGCTGTTGGCGCGGCCATGCTGGTGCTGGACTACCCCGCGCAGTTCACCGGCGAGCGCAAGGAGTGCGACCTGCTGCTGGCGTTGTACTGCCAAGCCTTAGAGCGCCACGGCAAGATCGGCTTCGTCACCTCGGCGTTCCCCGAGCTGCTGCCCGCCAGCGCTCGCGAACGCCTGCACGCCCACGGCATCGCCGCGCTGCAGGGCGTAGAGGATGGCCTGGCGGCGTGGGGCCGGATCGTTGCCTACCAAAGCAACCGCCAGCGGCTGCTGGAACTGGGCGAGTCAGCCCGGGTGCCGCTGTGCCCGCAGGCGCTCGAGGGCGAGGCGCGATTGCTCGACGAATGGCAATCCAAGCAGGCATTGCGTGCATTCGGCCTGCCAGTGCCGGGCGGGGTGCTGAGCACGCCAGAGCAGGCGTTAGAAGACGCCGCCCAGGTGGGGTATCCGCTGGTGCTCAAGGCTGTCAGCGCTCAATTGCCACACAAGACCGAGGCTGGCGCGGTCGCGCTCAACCTGCGTGACGCCGCTGCCCTGGAGGCCGCGCTGAAAAACATGCACCAGCGCATCGCGGCCTATGCGCCTGGCGTGCCGTTCGATCAGGTGCTGCTTGAGCCCATGGCGCAAGCGCCACTGGCCGAACTGATCGTTGGCATCAAGCGCGAGAACGACTTCGCCCTGGCCTTGGTGATCGGCGCGGGTGGGGTGCTGGTGGAGCTGCTCAAGGACAGCGTCAACCTGCTGCTGCCCACCACCGACGACGCTATCCGCAAGGCCTTGCTCGGCCTGCGCAGCGCCAGCCTGCTGCAAGGCTTCCGAGGCCGTCCGGCCGCCGACCTCGACGCCCTGGTGGCGGCGATCCACGCGGTGGCCGACTACGCCTGCGAGAACGTCGGCCAATTACTGGAGCTGGATGTGAACCCATTGATGGTCGGTGCCCACGGCGCCACCGCGGTCGACGCGTTGATCCGCCTCGGCCAGCCAAGAGGAGAACAACATGCATGAGCGTCCGATGACCGCCGGCCAGGCCCTGGTGCGGCTGCTGGGCAACTATGGGGTCGACACGGTGTTCGGCATCCCGGGGGTGCACACCCTGGAGCTGTACCGCGGCCTGCCAGGCAGCGGCATCCGTCACGTGCTGACCCGCCATGAGCAGGGCGCCGGCTTCATGGCCGACGGCTATGCCCGGGTCAGCGGCAAGCCTGGGGTGTGCTTCGTCATCACCGGTCCTGGTGTGACCAACGCTGCCACCGCCATCGGCCAGGCCTATGCCGACTCCATCCCGATGCTGGTGGTTTCCAGCGTCAACCACACCGCCAGCCTGGGCAAGGGCTGGGGCTGCCTGCACGAGACCCAGGACCAGCGAGCGATGACCGCGCCGATCACCGCGTTCTCCGCCGTGGCCCTGAGCGCCGAGGACCTGCCGGAGCTGATCGCCCGGGCCTGGGCCGTGTTCGACAGTGAACGCCCACGCCCGGTGCATATCTCGGTACCGCTGGACGTGCTGGCGGCACCGGTCGCCCACGACTGGAGCAACGCGGTGGTGCGCCGCCCAAGGCGCGGCCAGCCGGATCGCGACAGCCTGGTCCAGGCGGCGCTGAAGCTGTCCCTGGCCAAGCGGCCGATGATCATCGCTGGGGGCGGCGCCGTGCACGCCTCGGCTGAGCTGCAACTGTTGAGTACCCGGCTGGCGGCGCCCGTGTTCACCAGCGTCGCCGGCAAGGGCCTGCTGGCGCCTGAGGCACCGCTCAATGCCGGGGCCAGTCTGTGCGTCGATCCGGGCTGGCAGATGATCAGCGAAGCTGACATGGTCCTGGCGGTGGGCACCGAGATGGCCGACACCGATTTCTGGCGCGAACGCCTGCCGCTCCAGGGCGAGCTGCTACGGGTGGACATCGACCCGCGCAAGTTCAATGACTTCTACCCGTGCGCCATGGCCCTCTACGGCGATGCCCGGCAAACCCTCGCTGGCCTGTTGGAACACCTGCCCGACGTGAAGCGTGACGCCAGCGCCGCCATCGAGGCGGTGGCCGGCCTGCGTCAGGCGATCAGGACAGGGCACGCGCCGCTACAGGCCATCCACCAGGCGATTCTCGATCGCATCGCCGCCGTGCTGCCGGACAACGCCTTCATCAGCAGCGACATGACCCAACTGGCCTATACCGGCAATTACGCCTTCGCCAGCCGGACGCCACGCAGCTGGCTGCACCCCACTGGCTACGGCACCCTCGGTTACGGCTTGCCGGCCGGTATCGGCGGCATGTTCGCCAGCGACAGCCGCCCAGGCCTGGTGCTGGTCGGCGATGGCGGCTTCCTTTACACCGCCCAGGAGCTGGCCACCGCCGTCGAGGAGCTGGACCGGCCGCTGGTGGTGCTGCTGTGGAACAACGACGCCCTCGGGCAGATCCGCGACGACATGCTCGGCCTGGACATCGAGCCTATCGGTGTGCTGCCGCGCAACCCGGACTTCATCGGTCTGGCCCGCGCCTTCGGCTGTGCGGTACGCCAACCGCGCAGCCTGGACGAACTGCAAGACGACCTGGCCACCGGCTTCGCCACGCCGGGCGTGACGTTCATCGAACTCAAGCACGGCTGTGCTCGCTGACCACGTAATAGATCAATAAGAAGAGAAAACCATCATGCCATTGCGTCGTACCCTACTTGCCGCAACCATTGCCCTACTGGTTACCGGCCAGGCGCCGCTGTACGCCGCGCCGCCGCTGTCGATGGACAACGGCAGCAACGCGCTGACCATCGAAAACAGCAACGCCTGGGTCGAAGTCAGCAAAAGTGCCCTGGAGCACAATCTCCGCACTCTGCAAGCCGAACTGGGCGGCAAGTCCAAGCTGTGCGCGGTGCTCAAGGCCGATGCCTACGGCCATGGTATCGGCCTGGTGATGCCTTCGGTGATCGCCCTCGACGTGCCTTGCGTCGCGGTGGCCAGCAACGAGGAAGCCCGCGTGGTCCGCGCCAGTGGCTTCAAAGGGCAGCTGGTGCGGGTGCGCCTGGCCAGCCTGAGCGAGGTGGAAGACGCCTTGCAGTACGACATGGAGGAGTTGGTCGGCAGCGCCGAGTTCGCCCGCCAGCTGGCGGCCGTCGCTGAGCGCCACGGCAAGACCCTGCGTATTCACCTGGCCCTGAACGCCAGCGGCATGAGCCGCAACGGCGTGGAAATGACCAGTTGGTCCGGGCGTGGCGAAGCGCTGGAAATCGCCGAACAGCCGAACCTCAAGTTGGTCGCCCTGATGACCCACTTCGCGGTGGAAGACAAGGACGACGTGCACACGGGCCTGGCCGCCTTCAAGGAACAGAGCGACTGGCTGATCAAGCACGCCAAGCTCGACCGCAGCAAGTTGACCCTGCACGCGGCCAACTCCTTCGCCACCCTCGAGGTGCCGCAATCACGCCTGGACATGGTTCGCACCGGCGGTGCGCTGTTCGGCGACACCGTGCCCGACCGCACCGAGTACAAGCGTGTCATGCAGTTCAAGTCGTGGGTTGCCGCGGTGCACAGTTACCCGGCGGGCAACACCGTCGGCTACGACCGCACCTTTACCCTGGCGCGTGACTCGCGCCTGGCCAATATCACCGTCGGCTACTCCGACGGCTATCGCCGGGTATTCACCAACAAGGGACATGTACTGATCAACGGCCACCGCGTGCCGGTGGTCGGCAAGGTATCGATGAATACCCTGGTGGTCGATGTCACCGACTTCCCCGACGTCAAGAACGGCAACGAGGCGGTGTTGTTCGGCCAGCAGGCCGGTGGCGAGATCACCCAG
>JAEWGL010000182.1 GCA_023388335.1 Pseudomonadota bacterium
GAGGGAAACAGACCGGCCCGCCAGACAATGGCGGGCCGGCTGATGCAGCGATCAGCGGCGACGGAACAGCGGCAGCGGTTCGTCGGCGGCGGCCTGGTAGCTCACCGAGAAATCCTTGAGGCCTTGCAGCGCGTCTTCCGGGTCCTTGTCGGCACGGATGGCGAACGCGTCAAAACCGCAGCGGGCCAGGTAGAACAGCTGGTCGCGCAGCACATCACCGATGGCACGCAGCTCACCGGTGAACTTGTAGCGGTCACGCAGCAGGCGCGCATTGGAGTAGTTGCGCCCGTCGGTGAAGGCCGGGAAGTTCAAGGCGATGACCTGAAAGTGCTCGACGTCCTCGCCGATCTCTTCGGCTTCTTCGTCGCTGTCCAGCCACACGCCCAGACCGCCGTCGCGGGCCTTGAGGGCATGGGCGTGGTCACGCCACAATTGCAGTGGCACGATGTAGTCGTCGCAGTTGGTCAGCTCGTCGAAGGAAACATCCTTAGGCAGCAAGTGCCAGGTTTCGTCGACGAGCTGGTTGTTCTTAATGATTCGCTGCATAGACGCGCTCCTTGAAGGGGTCGATGCCAATACGCTGGAAGGTGTCGATGAAGCGCTCGTCTTCGGTACGTTTTTCAACATAGACCGAAATCAGCTTCTCGATCACATCGGCCATTTCGTCCTGGGCGAAGGAGGGCCCCAGGATCTTGCCGAGGCTGGCATCGCGCGCGGCATTGCCGCCGAGCGAGACCTGATAGAACTCCTCACCCTTCTTGTCCACACCCAGGATGCCGATGTGGCCGACATGGTGGTGGCCGCAGGCGTTCATGCAGCCGGAGATATTCAGGTCCAGTTCGCCGATGTCGAACAGGTAGTCCAGGTCGTCGAAACGGCGCTGGATGGATTCGGCGAACGGGATCGACTTGGCGTTGGCCAGCGAGCAGTAGTCGCCGCCGGGGCAGCAGATGATGTCGGTCAGCAGGCCGATGTTCGGCGTGGCGAAGCCCAGCTGGCGCAGCTCCAGCCAGAGGGCGTGCAACTGGCGCTGCTCGACATCGGCCAGAATGATGTTCTGCTCGTGGGAGGTGCGCAGGAAACCGAAGCTGTAGCGCTCGGCCAGTTCGGCGACCGCATCCAGCTGCTTGTCCGTCAGGTCGCCAGGCGCGACGCCGGTTGGCTTGAGCGACAGGGTCACGGCCACATAGCCAGGACGCTTGTGGGCCCGGGTATTGCGCGAACGCCAGCGGGCGAAGCCCGGGTGTTCCTGGTCCAGGTCGGTGTAGTCGACGTTTTCCAGTGCCAGGTACTCGGGGTCGACGAAGTGACGCGACACGCGCTGTACTTCGGCCTCGGTCAGGGTGCTGCTGCCGCCACGCAGGTGGGCCATCTCGGCCTCGACCTTCTCGGCGAAGACCTGCGGAGTCAGTGCCTTGACCAGGATCTTGATCCGCGCCTTGTACTTGTTGTCACGGCGACCGTAACGGTTGTACACGCGCAGGATGGCGTCCAGGTAGCTGATCAGGTCCTGCCAGGGCAGGAACTCGTTGATGAAGGCGCCAACCACCGGCGTACGGCCCAGGCCGCCGCCGACCAGGACGCGGAAGCCCAGTTCGCCAGCTTCGTTGTACACCGGCTCCAGGCCGATGTCGTGTACCTCGATGGCGGCACGGTCATCCTTGGAGCCGTTGATGGCGATCTTGAATTTGCGTGGCAGGTAGGCAAATTCGGGGTGGAAGGTAGTCCACTGGCGGACGATCTCACACCATGGGCGCGGGTCGATCACTTCGTCGGCGGCAACGCCGGCGAACTGGTCGGTGGTGGTGTTGCGCAGGCAGTTGCCGCTGGTCTGGATCGCGTGCATCTGCACGGTAGCGAGCTCTGCCAGGATCTGCGGGATGTCTTCCAGCGCTGGCCAGTTGAACTGCACGTTTTGCCGGGTGCTGATGTGCGCGTAGCCCTTGTCGTAGTCACGAGCGATCTTCGCCAGCATGCGAACCTGGCGGGCGTTCAGCTGGCCATAGGGCACGGCAACGCGCAGCATCGGGGCAAAACGTTGGATATAGAGGCCGTTCTGCAGGCGCAGAGGGCGGAATTCTTCTTCGCTCAGCTCACCGGCCAGATAGCGGCGGGTCTGATCACGGAACTGCTTGACGCGGTCCTCGATGATCCGCTGATCGTACTCGTCGTATACGTACATAAGGGTCCTGTCTCAGGCTGCATGCAGCTAATCGCGCGCACGGCCGCGCACTCCGTAGCGGAGCGGTCGAACGATAGCAGGTTGTGTTTATGCGCTAAAGTGATGTTTTTGCATATGAAAAGAACCGTTTGGACTAAGTGAGACTGACTGGCATTTATTTGCGCGCGGCTTGCTCGTTATCGCAACGCTCGGTACCGACGCGTCCGTCGCTTAGTGAAAGACCCTGCTTGAGTGAAGGTCATTGCTGGTCTTAACTCTGAGCGTGACGTGCATTCCCATAACCACTACAAGAGGCGATGCAATGGGAAACTCAAGCAAAGCGAGCAAGCCCGACAGCAGTGTCGACGCCTGGGCCATCCTCGCGTTGATCATCCTGGTCGTGGTGACCGCTGTGTACTGGGTCAGCCATCAATAATCGTGTGTGGACCGTGAGTAAAGCCTGAACCGCCCGCAGAAGGGAATTCTGCGGGCGGATTGCTATTCAGCGGGCGGTCAGGTGCATGGCAAGCTGCACCAAACCGATCAGCACGAAAATGAATACCAAGGTGAATACGGTGCCCAGCGCAATGAAATGGCTGGGCTTGCCGTGGGTAAAGTCGCGGGCGCGGTTCTTGCCGCTTTGCACGCCGAAAGCGGCGGCCAGGACGCTGTGCAACATCTGCCAGAAGGTGGGCGGTTTGCCTTGGCTGGAATCGTCCATGAGTGACTCCTGAAGGTTTCGGAGGCGATCACCCGTCAGTGTAGACCTTCGGGTTCTTGGAGCCGCTTAGTGGCCATCGCGACGCAAGCCGCACATGGGGATGGCGCTCATCCAGTGTGAGGTAAACCCAGCGTCGGGATTAAGACATACGCCGGCATCGATCCCGTGAATTGACGCAAACACAGACCCTGTAGGAGCCCGCCCAGCCCGTTGGGCTGCGCTGTCGCGCAGAGAACAAGGTCTGCAAAGCGCGGCGGCCACCCAAGGAGCTGGCTTGTCCTGCGATCGGCCGCGAAGCGGCCGTAAAGCCAGCCATCTCGATCTGTCTGGTGCAGCGCGGTGACAGGGGTTGCGACCGCTGCGCGGTCGATCGCGGCACAAGGCCGCTCCAAGGTACAGCTAAATCAATGAGTTAGCGTTTGTTCTAGGAGCGGCCTTGCGCCGCGATCGGCCGCGCAGCGGTCGTAAAATCGATATCTGCGGTGTGCCAGGCTGATCGCGTTCGCAGATTTTGCGACCGCTTCGCGGCCGATCGCAGGACAAGCCAGCTCCTACCAGGGATGGCGCCGGTCCTGGAATGAATTGAGGCATACACAGACCTTGCAGGAGCGGTCTTGTACCGCGATCTGCCGCGCAGCGGTCGTAAAATCGGTATCTGCGGTGTGCCAGGCTGATCGCGTGCGCAGGTTTTGCGACCGCTGCGCGCCCTTGTGCCGCGAAGGCGTGCAACGCCGCCTGGGTTACCGTCAGTTCTCGTAGCCCAGGTTCGGCGCCAACCAGCGTTCAGTCACGCTCAGCTCCTGACCTTTGCGTGCGCTGTAGCTGTCGATCTGGTCTTTGTCGACCTTGCCGACGGCGAAGTATTGCGCCTGCGGATGGGCGAAGTACCAGCCGCTGACGGCGGCGGCGGGGAACATGGCGAAGTGCTCGGTCAGGAACACGCCGCTGGGGCCCTGTTCGCCAATGGTGGTGCCATCGAGCAGGCGGAACAGCGTGGCTTTCTCGGTGTGGTCCGGGCAAGCCGGGTAGCCAGGGGCAGGACGGATGCCGCTGTACTGCTCCTTGATCAGCGCGTCGTTGTCCAGTTGCTCGTCCTTGGCGTAACCCCAGTAGTCCTTGCGCACCTGCTCGTGCAGCCATTCGGCGCAGGCTTCGGCGAGGCGGTCGGCGAGGGCCTTGACCATGATCGAGTTGTAGTCGTCGCCCTTGTCCTGGTAGGCCTTGGCGACTTCCTCGGCACCGATGCCAGCGGTGGTGATGAAACCACCCACATAGTCGGTCAGGCCGCTGTCCTTGGGCGCGACGAAGTCGGCCAGGGAGAAGTTCGGCTTGTTGTCCGGCTTGATGGTCTGCTGGCGCAAGTGGTGCAGGGTGGCCAGCGCCTGCCCGTCCGCGCCATAGACCTCGATGTCGTCGTGGTTGATCTGGTTGGCTGGCCAGAAGCCGAACACCGCGCGAGCGCTGATGAGCTTTTCGTCGATCAGCTTGTCGAGCATCTCGCGAGCGTCTTGGTACAGCGCCGTAGCGGCTTCACCAACCACTTCGTCGGTGAGGATGCGCGGGAACTTGCCGGCCAGGTCCCAGGAGATGAAGAAGGGGGTCCAGTCGATGTACTCGGCCAGGGTGCGCAGGTCGATGTCTTGCAAGACCTTGACACCGGTGAAACTCGGCACCGCCGGGGTGTAGCCGGCCCAGTCGTATTTTGGCTTGGCGGCGATGGACTGCGAGTAGCTCAGGCGCTCGGTGCGGGCGCTGCGGTTGGCGGTGCGCTCGCGCACCTCGATGTAGTCCAGGCGGGTCTTCTCGACGAAGTCCGGTTTGAGTTCCTTGGACAGCAACTGGGTGGCCACGCCAACGGCGCGCGAGGCGTCAGTGACGTAGATGACCGCGTCGTTGCTGTACTTGGGCTCGATCTTCACCGCCGTGTGCGCCTTGGAGGTGGTCGCGCCACCGATCATCAGCGGCAGGCGGAAGTCTTGACGCTGCATCTCGCGGGCGACATGAACCATCTCGTCCAGCGATGGAGTGATCAGGCCCGACAGGCCGATGATGTCGCACTTCTGCTCGCGCGCCACCTGCAGGATCTTCTCGGCCGGCACCATGACACCCAGGTCGACGATGTCGTAGCCGTTGCAGCCGAGCACCACGCCGACGATGTTCTTGCCGATGTCGTGCACGTCGCCCTTGACCGTGGCCATGAGAATCTTGCCCTTGGCCTCGGGCTTGTCGCCTTTCTCGGCTTCGATGAAGGGGATCAGGTGGGCCACGGCCTGCTTCATCACCCGGGCCGACTTGACCACTTGCGGCAGGAACATCTTGCCCGCGCCGAACAGGTCGCCAACGATGTTCATGCCGCTCATCAGCGGGCCTTCGATCACTTCGATCGGGCGCGCGCATTGCTGGCGGCATTCTTCGGTGTCTTCGACAATGAACGCGGTGATGCCCTTGACCAGCGCATGCTCCAGTCGCTTGTCGACCGCCAGCGAGCGCCATTCTTCGTTCTCGACTTCCTTGACCGCGCCGCCGCCCTTGTAGTCGTCGGCGATCGCCAGCAGCGCGTCGGTGCCTTCGGGGGTGCGGTTGAGCACCACGTCCTCGACCTTCTCGCGCAGCGCCGCCGGGATCTCGTCGTAGATCTCCAGCTGGCCGGCGTTGACGATACCCATGGTCAGACCGTTCTGGATCGCGTGATACAGGAACACCGAGTGGATCGCTTCGCGCACCGGGTTGTTGCCGCGGAACGAGAACGACACGTTGGATACCCCGCCCGAGGTCAGGGCGTAGGGCAGGTGGTCGCGGATGTAGGCGCAGGCCTCGATGAAGTCCACGGCGTAGTTGTTGTGTTCTTCGATGCCGGTGGCGACGGCAAAGATGTTCGGGTCAAAAATGATGTCTTCCGGCGGGAAGCCCACCTCATTGACCAGGATGTCATAGCTGCGCTGGCAGATTTCCCGCTTGCGCGCGGCGGTATCGGCCTGGCCGACCTCGTCGAAGGCCATCACCACCACGGCCGCGCCGTAGCGCTTGCACAGGCGGGCATGGTGCTTGAAGGCCTCGACGCCTTCTTTCATCGAGATCGAGTTGACGATGCCCTTGCCCTGGATGCACTTGAGGCCCGCCTCGATCACTTCCCACTTGGAGGAGTCGATCATGATCGGCACGCGGGAGATGTCCGGTTCGCCGGCGATCATGTTGAGGAAGCGCACCATGGCCGCCTGGGAATCGAGCATCCCTTCGTCCATGTTGATGTCGATCACCTGAGCGCCGGCCTCGACCTGCTGCAGCGCCACTTCCAGGGCTTCGGTGTAGTTCTCTTCGCGAATCAGCCGGGCGAACTTGGCGGAGCCGGTGATGTTGGTGCGCTCGCCGACGTTGACGAACAACGAGCTGCGATCGATGGTGAACGGCTCCAGGCCCGACAGGCGGCAGGCCCTGGGGATGTCCGGGATCGCCCGCGGTGGGTACTTGGCCACGGCTTCGGCGATGGCCTGGATATGTCCCGGGGTAGTGCCGCAGCAACCGCCGATGATGTTCAGGAAGCCGCTGGCGGCGAACTCTTCGACCACCGTGGCCATCTCTGCCGGGGTCTCGTCGTACTCACCGAAGGCGTTCGGCAGGCCGGCATTGGGGTGCGCCGAGACATGAGTGCCGGCCTTGGTCGACAGCTCTTCCAGGTACGGGCGCAGGTCCTTGGCGCCGAGGGCGCAGTTCAGGCCCACCGAAATCGGATTGGCGTGGCGCACCGAGTTCCAGAAGGCTTCGGTGGTCTGTCCCGACAGGGTGCGGCCGGACGCATCGGTGATGGTCCCGGAGATCATGATCGGCAGCTCGATACCGTCATCCTCGAACACCTGCTGCACGGCGAAGATCGCCGCCTTGGCGTTGAGGGTGTCGAAGATGGTCTCGATCAGGATCAGGTCGGCGCCGCCCTCGATCAGGCCGCGCGTGGCCTCGATGTAGTTGACCACCAGCTCGTCGAAGGTGACGTTGCGGTAGCCAGGGTCGTTGACGTCCGGGGAGATCGAGCAGGTACGGCTGGTCGGGCCGAGCACGCCGGCGACGAAGCGCGGACGGTCCGGGGTTTCGAGGGTCTTGGCGTCGGCCACCTCACGGGCGATGCGCGCGCCTTCGACGTTCAGCTCGTAGACCAGCGACTCCATGCCGTAGTCGGCCTGGGAGATTTGCGTGGCGTTAAAGGTGTTGGTCTCCAGGATATCGGCGCCGGCATCCAGGTAGGCCTTCTCGATGGCCGCGATCACGTCGGGGCGGCTGAGCAGGAGCAGGTCGTTGTTGCCTTTCACATCGCTTGGCCAATCGGCGAAGCGCGTGCCACGATAGTCGTGTTCCTCCAGGCGGTAGCTCTGGATCATAGTACCCATGCCGCCATCGAGGATCAGTATGCGCTCCTTGAGTGCTTGCTGAAGTGCTTGGTAACGAGCGCTGCGGTCAGACATAAGACTACCTGGTCGGGCAAAAACAGAAGGTGCGAGATGATAGCAAAGTTGCGCGCTTTTTAGACGCCCAGCTATTTACATGAAATTGATTCATGTTGACGCGCCCATGGACCGGTACAACATCGTAATAGCTCTCAAGAACCAGGACATTCGGCACATGGTGCATCGTTTACTTGCCGGCGCCTTCGCCCTGCTCATCAGTGGCGCGGCGCTCGGGCAAGCCCCCGTATCAAGCCCGGCGATTTCCTACACCCGGGACATCCAACCGATTTTCACCGAGAAATGCGTGGCCTGCCACGCTTGCAATGACGCGGCCTGCCAGCTCAACCTGGGCAGCGCCGAAGGCGCTCAACGGGGCGCCTCCAAGGTGCCGGTGTACCAGGGCGACCGAAGCAAGGCACAAGCGCCCACGCGGCTGTTCTACGATGCCCAGGGTGAAGACGCCTGGCACAAGATGGGCTTCTACTCGGTGCTCGACAAGCAAGACAGCCAGGCCGCGCTGATGGCGCGCATGCTCGAGCTGGGCCACAACGCGCCGCTCGAACCCAATGCCAAGCTGCCCGAAGACATCGCCCTGGGGCTCAACCGCAACAACATGTGCCCCTTGCCTCATGAGTTCGACGCCTACGCCGGCGTGCACCCGAAAGAGGGCATGCCGCTTGCGGTCACCGGCCTGACCGACACCGAGTACCAGACCTTGCAGGGCTGGCTGGCCGCCGGCGCGCCGGTCGAGCACGATGCCATCCAGCCGAGCACGGCGGAGGCCCGGCAGATCGCCGAATGGGAGGCACTGCTCAACCGCCCGGGTTCCACCGAGGCCTTGGTCGGGCGTTGGCTGTACGAGCATCTGTTCCTGGCGCACATCCATTTTGTCGGTGGTGAGCAGGGCCACTTCTTCCAGTGGGTGCGCTCGCGCACGCCAAGCGGCGCCCCGGTCGATCTGATCGCCACGCGCCGCCCGAACGATCCGCCCGGCACCGACTTCTACTACCGCTTGGTGCCGGTGCAGGGCGTGATCGTGCACAAGACCCACATCACCTACCCGATGGGGCCGCAAAAGCTCAAGCGCGTGAAGCAACTGTTCTATAGCGGCAACTGGCATGCCACCTCACTGCCGGGCTATGGCCCGCGCCACCGGGCCAACCCCTTCGAGACCTTCGAGGCGATCCCGGCAGTGGCCCGTTACCAGTTCATGCTGGACAATGCCGAATACTTCGTACGCACCTTCATCCGCGGCCCGGTGTGCCGTGGGCAGATCGCCACGGACGTGATCCGCGACAACTTCTGGGCACTGTTCCAGGAGCCGGCCCAGGACCGTTATGTCACCGATGCCGCCTACCGTGGCCAGGCCACGCCGCTGCTTGCCATGCCCGGGCAGATCGACGACGTCGGCAGCGTCCTGTCCCTGTGGCATGCCTACCGTGACAAGCGCAACGCGTACGAGAAGCTGCGCCGGGAGGCCTACGCCGACATGCCGGCGCCGAGCTGGTCGACATTCTGGGCCGGCAACGACAATGCGCTGTTGACTATCTTCCGTCACTTCGACAGCGCCTCGGTGTCCAAAGGCCTGATCGGTGACGTGCCGCTGACCCTGTGGTTGTTCGACTACCCCTTGCTCGAACGCACCTACTACCAGTTGGCGGTCAATTTCGACGTGTACGGCAACGTCTCGCACCAGGCCCAGACACGCCTGTACTTCGACTTGATCCGCAATGGCGCGGAGGTCAACTTCCTGCGCCTGATGCCGGCCGACAAGCGCGGCGCGATCCTCAGCGATTGGTACCAGAACGGCGGCAAGGTGAAGATGTGGCTGGACTACGAATCAATCGATACCAGCACACCGAGTGCGCTCAAGCTCGACAGCGACGACCCCAAGCGTGACTTCGGTCTCAAGCTGGTGCGCCGGACCCAGAGCTTGAATGCCGCCCCCGACCCGATCAACCGCTGCGCCGGTGCCTATTGCTCGCGGCCGCAAATGGATGCTCGCTTTCGCGACGTCGAACAGGCCTTGAGCCGTCTGGTGTCGCGTCCGGCCGCAGGCCTGAAGGTGATCAACCAGTTGCCCGAGGCGACCATGCTGCGCATCGAAGGGCAGGGCGGTGAGCGCCAGATCTACAGCCTGCTGCGCAACCGCGCCCACAGCAATGTCGCCTTCATGCTTGGCGAGGCCTACCGCTACCAGCCGGGCCTGGACACCTTGACCCTGTATCCGGGCGTGCTGAGCAGCTACCCGAACTTCATGTTCAACATTGCAGCGGACGATGTGCCGGAGTTCGTCGAGGACATGGAAGCGGCACGTGACGACACCGCGAAGTTCGAGCGCATCGTCCAACGCTGGGGCGTGCGCCGCAGCCATCCACAGTTCTGGCAGTACTTTCACGACCTCAACAGCTATATCAAGCAAACCGACCCCGTGGAGGCTGGGGTGCTGGACATGAACCGCTACGAAAACCTCTGAGGGGTGACTGCCGGGAAGATCGTTTGACCTTTCCCGGCATTTCGCGGTCCCACCCACGAGCGGCCCTGGTTGCCACCGGGGCTTGAATGGGTTTCAACCGCAGGTACTGGCATGCTGTATTCGCTTCAAGCACTCCGGGCGCTCGCCGCCTGGGTGGTGGTCTGCCACCACTTCATGCAAATCTTCTTTGACTTCCACGCCTCTGGCCCCATTGGCCAATTCCTCGCCTCTCGCGGTGCCGTGGGGGTAGACGTGTTCTTCGTCATCAGCGGGATGGTGATCTACCTCTCGACCCGCGATAAACCCCTGGCGCCCCAACGCTTTCTGCTCAACCGCGTATTGCGCATCGTGCCGGCCTATTGGTTCTACACGGCGTTGATGGGCCTGATGCTGCTCTGCGCCAGCCACTGGATGCCGCACCAAGTCCTCGAATGGCAACACTTCATGCTCTCGCTGCTGTTCATTCCGGCGGAGAATCCTGGGGGCTATGGCATGTACCCGACTCTCAATGTCGGCTGGACACTGAACTTCGAGATGTTCTTCTACTTGCTGTTCTCCCTGGTGTTCTTGGTGCGCCAGCGCCATCACCTGCTGCTGGTGACCGGCGCGTTGCTGCTGGCCAGCGAAGGGCTAAGCCGCTTCGGCGTGCTCAGTCACTTCTACGCCAACAACATCATCTATGAGTTCCTCTTGGGCATAGCGATCGGCGTGGCCTATCGGCGCGGGCTGATCATGCAGGGCTTGTGGCTGCCGCTGGCGGTGCTGGCGGCGGCGTGTCTGGCCATCTATCAGCTCGACGCCTCGCTGCGCCTGCTGCACTGGGGCTTGCCCAGCGCGTTGATCGTCCTTGCCTGCGTGGCCCTGGAGCCATATTTCCAAGGCAATCGTGTGCTCAAGGCGCTGGGGGACTGCTCCTACTCGGTGTATCTGGTCCATGTGCTGGTGCTGTACGGCGGCTGGTTCGCCAGCCAGCGGCTCAAACTCAATCCCTACGCCGTATTCGCCGTCTGCGTGCCAGTGATTGCGGCGCTGTCCTGGGTGAGCTACCTGTGGCTGGAGCGCGGCCTGTACCGGCGTCTGAGTGCCTGGTGCGAGGCCCGGCTGGCGGCACAGCCCGCGCTCGCGCTATCCCGAGTCAATTACTAGGACTTTGTTCAACGGCCAGGTTGGCGTAAACTTGCCAGCAAGTCTGAGAGGAACTTCCATGAGCGCTATAACCATTACTGACGCCGCCCATGATTACCTGGCCGATCTGCTGTCCAAGCAGAACACCCCGGGTATCGGCATCCGCATTTTCATCACCCAACCGGGCACCCAGTACGCTGAAACCTGCATCGCCTACTGCAAGCCAGGTGAAGAAAAGCCTGAAGACCAGGCCGTGGGCCTGAAGAGCTTCACCGCCTATATCGACTCGGTCAGCGAGCCGTTCCTGGAGGACGCGCTGGTCGACTACGCCACCGATCGCATGGGCGGCCAGCTGACCATCAAGGCGCCGAACGCCAAGGTGCCGATGGTCAACGCCGACAGCCCGATCAACGAGCGCATCAACTACTACCTGCAGACCGAGATCAACCCGGGCCTGGCCAGCCACGGCGGCCAGGTCAGCCTGATCGACGTGGTCGAGGACGGTATCGCCGTGCTGCAGTTCGGCGGCGGTTGCCAGGGCTGCGGCCAGGCCGACGTGACCCTTAAGGATGGCATCGAGCGGACCTTGCTCGAACGCATTCCGGAACTCAAGGGCGTTCGCGATGTGACCGACCATACGCAGAAAGAGAACGCCTACTACTAAGGCACGGCAGTTGCCTGGATGCGTTATGCCTGTAACGGCACCCAGGCGGCAAAGCCTGACGTAGCAACAATCTGTTACGGTTTCAACCCCTGCGACAACAGGCCGCAGCCCGGATTTGAAGGGCTACGCGCCGTTCCGGCCTTTGTCGGGTAGCTGACCCGAAAGTGCCATGCCAGAATGCCCCCGGTTTTTCGCCGGCCCTGCCCAGGGGCCGGCACCTTCCCTTCAAAGGATGGTTACATGACTGATTTACTGACCCGGCGCGCGGTTGTCGCCGGGATGGGAGTCCTGGGGCTAGGCATGCTGGCCGGTTGCAGCCCTGCACGTGGACTCGAATTCAAGTACGGCAAGAACATGAGCAACGAAATCCTCGGGCGCTCCTTCAAGCTCAAGGACACCGAAGGCAACGTTCGTACCCTGTCGAGCTTCTATGGGTCGATGCCGATGTTCTTCTTCGGCTTCACCCAGTGCCCGGCGGTCTGCCCGACCACTCTGGCACGCGCGGCGCAGATCAAGAAGCTGATGGGGCGCGACGCCGGCTTCCTGCAGGTGGTGTTCATCACCCTCGACCCCGAGCGCGATACCCCTGAAGTGCTCGACGCCTACGTCAAGGCGTTCGATCCATCCTTCACCGCGCTCACCGGTACCCCGGAAGAAATCGCTGCGGTGGCCAAGGAGTTCAAGGTGTTCTACGAGAAGGTCCCGGTCGGTGACACCTACACTATCTCGCATTCGTCCACCAGCTACGTCTACGATTCCCGCGGCACCTTGCGCCTGAGCCTGGGGCATTCGCTGAACGCCAAGGAATGCACCGAAGACCTGCTTACCCTCATGGAGATTTGCTAATGGCTGTGTCGATTCAACCATTCAAGCGCGGCCTGGCGGCTCTGGCCCTGTGCGGCCTGTCTTTGTCGGCCCTGGCTGGAACCACCGTCAGCGATGCCTGGGTGCGCGCCAGCGTGCCGCACCAGCAGGCCACCGGTGCTTTCATGACCCTGACCGCCGACAGCGACAGCAAGCTCCTCAGTGTCGCATCCCCGGTTGCCAAGACTGTGCAGATTCATGAGATGACCATGAACGGTGACGTGATGGGCATGCAGCAGGTAGCCAGCGTCGCACTGCCGGCCGGCAAGCCGGTCAGCCTTGATCCCAGTGGATTGCATGTGATGTTGATGGGCCTGAACGACCAGGTGAAGGAAGGCCAGCAAGTGCCGTTGACTCTGATCATCGAGGATGCCAAGGGCCAGAAGCAAACGCTGCGGATCCAGGCGCCAGTACGTCCGCTGACGGCCGGGGCAGGGCACGAGCACGCGCATCAGCACTGATCTGAGAAGAACTCCAGACCAGTGCCAATTTCGAGCTAGACGTACGCCCTTCAGCGAAACCGCGGCAGCGGCCGGTCGGTCTTCAGCGAGGTCAGGGTCTTTCTGACCTGGGCCTCATCGGCCTCGAGTGCCTTCAGGTCGTCACGGATCTTGCCGGCGACAGGCACATCGCCCTGCCGGTCGATCCAATCGGCGATCTGCTTGCAGGCGCTGGTCAAGCGGGTTTGGCGCTGGTCGATCAGCGTCAGGAGGGTGGTGAGCTCTTTTGCGGACATGACAGAATCCTCCGTTCAGCCCTGTCAGTGTAGCAGCGACCTGTCAAATCACTAATGAGGGCGGGCATACGGCGGCGCCGAAGCAGTCGCCGTGGCCCCTGCCCGGCGTCACCCCGCAAGCCAACTGCGCAAGATGAAGAACACCAGCATGCTCACCAACATGCTGAGCAGTACGCTGCGCGTCCATAGCACCAATACGATGGCCACCAGCGAGCCCAACAGGTAGGGGTTGTCCAGGCGCAGATCAAGCTGATGCTCGGGCAGGAAGACGATCGGACCGCAGATCGCCGTCAGCATGCCGGGTACGGCGAAGCCGAGAAATTGCCGCGCATTCGAGCTCAAGCGCAGCGGCAGGCGCGGTTCGAGGAAGGCATAGCGGTTGAGGAACACCACCAGGCCCATGCCCAGGATCAGCAGGAAGATCATGCGCGCCGCCCAGTGAACAACTTCTGGCACGCGAAGCCGGCGGCCATGCCCAGTAGGCCGGCAAGCACCAAGGCAGTCTCCCAGTGCCAGTAGCTGAACAATACCGAGCAGAACAGCGACACCGCCACACACACCACGGTCGGCACATTGCGCACCAGTGGGGCAATCAGCGCGACGAAGGTGGCGACGATGGAGAAGTCCAGGCCCAACTGATCCAAGTGCGGGATGTTCTGTCCGAGCAGGATACCGACCAGGGTGAACAGGTTCCAGGCGACATAGAAGGTCAGGCCGACGCCCAAGGCGTACCAGCGGTTGAACTGTGTTTGGTCATGACGGTTGGTCAGGGCGAAGAATTCGTCGGTGAGCAAAAAGCCCAGGCCCAGCCGCCAGCGCAGCGGCAGACCGGACAGCACCGGGCGCATCGACAGCCCGTAGAGTAGGTGCTGGGACGTCAGCAGCAAGGTGGTCAGCAGGATCGAGAACAAGCTGGCGCCCCCCTTGAGCATGCCGATGGCCACCAGTTGCGCCGCGCCGGCAAAGACAATTGCCGAAAGCCCCTGGCCCTCCCAGGGGCTGAGGTTCGCCTCGATGGCCATTGAACCTGCCAGCAGGCCCCAAGGGGCGACGGCCAGGGACAACGGCAGGATGGCAATGGCGCCAAGGACAAAAGCCTGGCGTGCGGCGGGAGGACGAATGGACATGGCAATATCGACGACTGGATCAGGGGCGCACAGCATGCCAGAGCGCACGGCAAGTCGCTCGAACGACCTGCGCGGGTGGTTCAGTGATTGCTCAGCAGGCGCTGTTGGGCGGCAGCACAGCCGTTGATCTCCACGGCCTTCTGCAGGAAGGACTGGCGCCGCTGCGGATCGAGGTCACCCAGCAGGCGGTAGACCTCGGCCTGGTAGTCACGCTGGAGACCCCACTGCATCTGCAGGCCCTGCGGACGGCTACGATTGCACGCCAAGCGCACGGCCGGTTGAGGGTAATAGGGGGCGTAGAGGGTGGCCATGCCGGGAATGGCATCCATCGCGTCGCGATAGGCCGGGCTGGCGTTGTAGGCCGGACACCAGGTGGCAATGGCCAGTGCCGGTGGTGCAAAGCCCTGCTGCAGGCTGGCCTCGAGCAAAGGGCAGGCAGCCGTGGGGATCTGGTGAGCCGGCAGGTAGGTCAAGTAATACAGCGCCAGGCGGTACTGTGCCACCGGGTGGCCGAGGGCGACGGATTTTTTCAGCAGGGCCACGGCCGTGGGCAAGGTGCGGGCCATGGCCTGACCCTGGCGGCTGAGCTCCGGATCACCATCGGCCGTGCGCAGCGGGCTGGCGTCATCCTGGGTGTCGGCCTGTTCAAGCAACGGCAATGCCTGACGGTAGAGCAGGTCGGCGTGCGGGTCGATGTTCACTTCCAGGGCCTGGCTAGCGAGGGGCAGGCACGCGGTGAGCATGGCAGGCAATACCCGCGAAAGGCTCACGGGTGGGACTCCTGCAAGGGATGAGTGCAGGCGTTGGCCGGGCGATGGAAGACTTCGATGATCATGGCAGTGCTGTACGTCTCAGGCGAATCAGGAGCTCCGAGGCGCTATTCTAGCCATGCTAGGGCATATGCCGAAAGCTACTTCCATCAGTCTCTGACGAGCTTGATCAGCGTGACCTTGCGATTGGCGTACTTTTCCTGGGCCAAGCCAAGCTTGGCGGTGATCACCTTGGCCAACGCATTGTTGCCCAGGTCGTTGAAGTGCAGGCGGTCGATGAACAGGTTTTCACCGAACACCGGCGAGCTGCTGAGCATGGTGTTCATGTCGTAGCAGGCCACCGGTTCGGCCTGGCTCTTGATCCGGCGGAAGAATGCCGCGTGCAGCTGGCTTTCGAGCATGCCGGACAACAACCGGTCGAAATTGCCGGGCTCGCGGTCCAGTGCCGTGAGCATCGCCTGCTCGCCCTCAGGTGGGGTTTCGCGACACCAGGGCAGCAGGGGCTGGAGGATGAAGGTGAGGGTGGCATTGCTGTCGGCCAGCAGGCGCTCCCACTGACGCAATGTGCGGCCGATGCTGTCGGCGGCGCGGATCAGGCGCTTGTCTGGTGGCGACAATGGCTCGATTTCCAGGGGCGGGAAAGCTTGACGCGGCAGCAGCGTCTGGCGCAAGCGCTGCCACAGCGACTCGGGGCGTTCGTCGCCGAGGCGGTAGACCCCTTCGTTAAAGGTATTGGGAAAGTGCTGGTAGGCACGGGCGCGCTGCTGGTTGTGCTGGCCGGACAAGGCCTCGCTCAAGCTTTCATGAGCCAGGGTGTTGAGGCCGCTCAGGACCACCACATGGCCGATCTGGCCGAAGCGGTGCTGGTGGCTCAGAAACAGCATCAACTCCTGCGCCGCAGTGTGGCCGCAGCCGGACAGGCTCAGCCAGACCTCACCTGTGAACGTCGACAGGTATGAGGCGACCGTGTGCTCGTCGGAGCTGGCGCCGATCCCCAGGGCGGTGGAGCCACCGACCAGCAGGTTGACCCGTGCTGCGCCGCCACATTCGGCCACCGAGAAGCGCTTGCCAGCGCAGTGGCTGTAGCGAAAGCCCAGGGTATCGGTGTTGATGGTGCCGGAACGGTAGCCGCGTTCGTGCACATAAAGTGTGTGCGGCGCGCGGCGGCTGCCCAACAGCAGGAAATGTTGGTAGTCCTGCGGCAAGGGCGCTGAGTCTCTGGCGGTATCGGTTGCTGACTTGTCGATGGGTCTCATGGGAGTTCCTTTAAGTCAAAAACCTGTTATCGGCTGTCACACGAAGTCGGCTCAGTGGGTCAATTCCCGCAGGTTGTAGGCCAGGCCGACGCAGGCGATCAGCAGCAGTGCGACACCCGACGCCAGGCTGATCAAGCGGTTGTTGCGCTGCGAGGCGATCTTGCCGATGGCGAAGATATAGAGACTGAGCACGGCGAAATCGATGGCGACCCACAGCAGCGACAGCACCACCATGCTCTTGCCGAAGGATTCGGTGACCTGGATGAACTGCGGGAAGAAGGAAATGAAGAAGATGATGTCCTTCGGATTGGAAATGCCCACCATGAACCCGTGCCACAGACCACCGCGACCCGGCCGAGGACGTTCTTCAGCGGCGCTCGGCGTCGGCGCATGCCAGGCTTCGCGCAAGGTGCCGAGGGCGATGTAGCCGATGAACAGACAGCCCAGCAGGCTCATGCCGCTAAGCCAGGCCCGGTCGATCGCCGCGCTGGTCATGATGATCCAGGCGGCGGCGCCGATCAGCACCAGCGAAGCCCAGTTGGTGCCGACAGCGGTAAACAGTGCCCTGCGAGCGCCGGAGGCCGCAGCGGTGTTGACGACCAGCGCGACCACCGGCCCGGGGGTGGCGATCAGCAGCAGGACGGTAAGAGCGTAGGTGGCGGTCAATGCAGTATTCACGGTCAGTTCTCGATCTGTGTGTCAGGCGTTGCATGGGTACGAAAGGGGCAGCGTATGAGGTTCAGCGAACCAGGCTCCTGGAGCTGGTACTGTTTCCATTCGAAATTGTCGTCCTGGCCAAAGAAGCCGAGGGTGTCGGGCAGGGTGCCATCGTTGTAGTGGCGCACACGTTCGCGAATACGCTCGCGAATGCGCTTGCCGCTTTCGGTCTGCGCGCTGGCCACTTCATCGAAACTTTCCCGCGGGTTGATCACGAAAACGATCGCATTGCCCAGGTTGCGGCTTTTCATGTGCCGGTGGGCCGGAAAGCTCATGTTGATGAACAACGGCATGCCGGCAAAGCAGAACGACCACTGGTTGTCGTCGGGATCTGCGGGCACCGCCTGCGGCCAGGGCTGAGGATCGCGCGCATGGACCTTTTGCAGCACCGACCAGGCCAGCGCCTGCTGGTCGGCCAGGCTGCTCTCGCCATGGGTTTCGAGGAAGACCAGCAGCGGGCTGCCGATACGTTGCTTGACCGGAATCGGCTCGATGGTGCGGATGTAGTCGGTCAGGCCGAGGGCGATGTCGTCGGCCAGTTGCTCGGCACGGGCGAAGACGATGTGGCAGGTTTTGGCGGCGACGGCCTTGCGGCCGAACAGGCAGGGAAATTCGGGGTTGGCGAGGACGTGCTTGAAGTGCTGGATTGTTCGAAAGGTCCAGTGTTGTTGATGTTCGGTATGTTCAGCGGACAGCTCTAGCGCATCCAGGCGATAGCAGTTTCCATAACCCGTAAACATGGTTGCCCCAGCATGTTGAATTAACGTGCTGCATGGAGACATGCAGTATGGATATAGATATTTATTATTTAGTCGCATTTTCTGTAAATCAGCGTACGTTGTAAAACGCCTGGAACTATGCCCTACTATTAGTGTCACTCATGCTCGGAATGCCGCAATGTCGGAACGGATTCAAGCACTGCAGGCCCTGCGCGCCTTCGAGGTCGCCTCGCGCTATGGCTCGTTCACCCGCGCGGCGCAGGAGCTGGCGTTGACACAGGGCGCCGTAAGCCACCACATCAAGACCCTCGAGACACTGTTCGGCTGCGACCTGTTCGAGCGCCGCGGCCCCAAGCTGTACCTGACCGAACACGGGCGCGTGTTGGCGCAGGAGCTCAAGGTCGGTTTCAAGATCATCGAGAACGCCTGCGCACTGTTGCGCCAGGACCGCTACGGTCTGCGGCTCAAGGCCCCGTCTACCCTCACCGTGCGCTGGCTGCTCAGGGCGCTGGATGGCTTCAAGAAGGTCGACAATAGCTGCAGTGTGCAGCTGTCGAGCGTGTGGATGGACATCGATTCGGTGGACTTCTATTGCGAGCCCTACGATTGCGCGATCCTTCTGGGCAATGGCCGTTTTCCCGCCGAGGTCGAGAGCCTCAAGTTGTTCGACGAGTGGCTGATTCCGGTATGTCATCCTGACTATATGAGCAGTGACGAGCCGCCGCTGTCGGCCCTGCAACATTGCGAATTTCTTCACCCCTCACCAGACCGGCGCGATTGGCGGCGCTGGCTCGCGCGCATGGATGCGCTGGATATCAGCATCGACCAGGGCCAGGTGTTCGACACCCTTGACCAAGGAATTTCCGCCGCCCAGCAGGGCCTGGGCATCTCGGTGGTCGATCTGGTGCTGGCCAGTGCCGACCTCGCGGCCGGCCGCCTGGTCACGCCCTTCAAGCATGCCGTGGCCACGGGTGACGGCTATTACATGACCTGGCTCAGGTCCAGCCCCAAGGATCGACAGATGAAAAAGCTGCGCGATTACCTGCTGGCCCAGGTTCCGCCCCTCGCCAGCAAGGACATCGATTACCTGTACGGTTGAGGTGCGCGCACAACCTTCAGCGCGGACAAGCGACCCCGGGTAGAATCCTTCTCACGCGCGTGGCGATTCGAGGTTGAAGCGGTGGAAGTACAGCAGGGCTTTGTCCTGACCCGGCATTGGCACGACACGGCCGAGGGTACCTGCGTGGAGTTCTGGCTGGCCACCGACCAGGGGCCTCGGCGCGTGCGGCTGGCACCACAGACGTCGGTGGCTTTCATTCCGGCAGTGCAGGTGGAGCAGGCGAGGGCGCTGCTGGCCGATGAGCCGGGTGTGGAACTGCGAGCACTGCAGCTGTGCGACTTCGACCATCGACCGGTGCTTGGCCTCTACTGCTCGCAGCACCGCCAACTGATGCAGCTGGAGAAACGCTTGCGGGCCGCTGGCATCGAGACCTACGAGGCCGATATCCGCCCGCCGGAACGCTATCTGATGGAGCGCTTCATCACGGCGCCCGTGCACTTCAGCGGCACGCCGGACGCCCACGGCGTGCTCTGCGATACCCAGCTCAAGCCGGCCCCGGACTACCGCCCAACCCTGCGCCTGGCCTCGCTGGACATCGAGACTACCGAACGCGGCGAGCTGTATAGCATTGCCTTGGAAGGCTGCGGCCAGCGCCAGGTGTACATGCTTGGCCCCGCCAACGGCCCGGCCGGCGAGGTGGATTTCGACTTGCAGTACTGCGACAGTCGCAGCCAGTTGCTCGACTGCCTGAACCGCTGGCTGGCCCGGCACGACCCGGATGTCATCATCGGCTGGAACCTGGTGCAGTTCGACCTGCGGGTGCTGCACGAACATGCCGAGCGTTTGCAGGTGCCGCTGTGTTTGGGACGAGATGGCGCGCCCATGACCTGGCGTGAACACGGCAGCCGCGCGCATTTCTTTGCCAGCGCCCCGGGCCGGTTGCTGATCGACGGCATCGAGGCGTTGCGCTCGGCCACCTGGAGCTTCCCCTCGTTCAGCCTCCAGAACGTTGCCCAGACCCTGCTCGGCGAGGGCAAGGCCATAGACACGCCGTACCAGCGCATGGACGAGATCAACCGCATGTTCGCCGAGGACAAGCCGGCTCTGGCCCGCTACAACCTCAAGGACTGCGAGTTGGTCACGCGCATCTTCGCCCACACCCGGCTGCTGGACTTTCTCCTCGAGCGTTCCACGGTCACCGGCCTGCCGGCCGATCGCAGCGGCGGCTCGGTGGCCGCCTTCTGCCACCTGTACATACCGTTGATGCACCGCCAGGGCTTCGTCGCGCCGAACCTGGGCTCGCGTCCGGACGAAGCCAGCCCAGGCGGCTTCGTCATGGACTCGCGTCCCGGCCTGTACGAGTCGGTATTGGTGCTGGACTACAAGAGCCTGTACCCCTCGATCATCCGCACCTTCCTGATCGACCCCGTGGGCCTGGTCGAAGGCTTGCGCGAACCTGGCCCAGCGCAGGCGGTGGAAGGTTTTCGCGGCGCCTCGTTCTCGCGTACCCGTCACTGCCTGCCAGCGATCGTCGAGCAGGTCTGGCAGGGGCGCGAAGCGGCCAAGCGCGAGGGCAACGCCCCGTTGTCGCAAGCCCTGAAGATCATCATGAACGCCTTCTACGGCGTGCTTGGCTCCAGTGGTTGCCGGTTCTTCGATCCACGCCTGGCCTCGTCCATTACCCTGCGTGGACATCAGATCATGCGCCGTACCCGCGAGCTGATCGAGGCCCAGGGCTACGACGTCATCTACGGCGACACCGATTCGACCTTCGTCTGGCTCAAGAAGGCCCACGACCAAGCCGATGCCGCGCGCATCGGCCGATCGCTGGTGGCCCAGGTCAACGCCTGGTGGCGCGAGCACCTGCGTGACAGCCTGGGCCTGGAGAGCGCGCTGGAGCTGCAGTTCGAGAGCCACTACAAGCGCTTCCTCATGCCGACCATCCGCGGGGCCGACGAGGGTAGCAAGAAGCGCTATGCCGGCCTGGTGCAGGGTGTCGATGGCGAGGACGACATGGTCTTCAAGGGCCTGGAGTCGGTGCGTACCGATTGGTCCCCGCTGGCCCGACAGTTCCAGCAGGAATTGTACTCGCGCATCTTCCGCCGCCAGCCGTACCGCGAGTACCTGTGCGAGTACGTACGGCGTACCCTGGCCGGTGAGCAGGATGAGCTGCTGATTTACCGCAAGCGCTTGCGCCGGCCGCTCGCCGACTACCAGCGTAATGTCCCGCCGCACGTGCGCGCGGCCCGCCTGGCCGACGAATACAACGCGCGCCAGAAGCGCCCACGGCAATATCAGAACGGCGGTTGGATTCGCTATGTGATGACCGTGAGCGGACCTGAACCGTTGGAAAACCGCCAGTCGCCGGTCGACTATGAGCATTACCTGAGCCGACAGCTGCAACCGATCGCCGATGCCATCCTGCCGTTTGTCCAGGACGACTTTACCGCATTGATCAACCGCCAACTGCCGCTGTTCTGATCCGGGTACTAGCTATGTAGCGCCGTGGCTCGCTCACTGGCACCTAGCTTCGCGTCTTCAGTAATCAGAGGAAGATGCGGATCATGGACACCAGTCAAAATCAGGCACTTGGGGAAACCGCCCCACCCAGGACAGACGAAGCTTTTCAGGACGACATCATCGGCAAGCGCTTGCCGGTGTGGCTGCGCGCGGCCAGCGTCGAGCAGGTGACAGCGCTCGGGGAGGCAATGAGCCTCAGTCTGTATTTTCATCAGCAGGTGAGCGCGGTGCTGGCGCGTATCGAGCGTATCGACCGCTTCGCACTGCCAGCACTGCAAGATGCCCTGCAAGCGCGCTTCGGCGTTGCGTTCGATGTGCCGCGCTGGACATTTCGGGTGGGGCATCGTGAGCCGATCATCAATGCTCAGCCGGTGGGCGCACATCTGACCGAAGTGGTGTATGGCCAGATGCCCTTGCTCGAGGCGGCGCTGCGCAATTTCACGCTCGCGGAGGCCGAGCCCGGTGGACAACCGCGGGGCAATCGTCTGTTGAATGCGCGCGAGGGCAGGGTGAGGCCGCCCTCGGCCATCGAGTTCGCCGCGCTGTGCCGCGAGCTTGATGTGGGGGGGCGATATCAGCGTCATCTGGACACCGTTCTGCAACCTGCTGTACAGGCGGGCGAGCCTGCGCAAAACGTGGCGTCGCTGCTGGCGCGCGCGCAGCGCTACGGCATGCTGGTGGATGCCCATATCGGCCGGCTCAAGGGCGTACTGAGCGACAGCGAACACCGTGCGCTGGTGCAGCTGTGCCATTTGCGTCAGCCCGTGCGCGTGGACGATTGCCCGGTGGCAGCCAAGCAGTTGAGCCTGCTGGGCTGCACCCTGGAGCAGATCGTCGTGCTGGATGTCATCGATGAGGGCCTGTTACGCAACACTTCCCGGCGGCTGCTGGTACACATCCCGGAGGATCCGCAGGGCGCCTGGAGTGCCTTCGCGGACCTGCGCCATTTCGCCAACGACCTGGGCAAGCGCCTACGCACACCCGAGTATCAGCGTTTCTTCAGTCGCTTCGTGCGCCGGCGTGACAGCCAGCGTTTCTTTGCCTGCGTGATCGAAGGCTATGAGGGGGTGTCGGACCTTGCCAACATCAGCCTGCAAGAGCACATGCACGCTTATCCGGCACCGTTGTTCGAGAGCCTGGCGGCTGCCCGTATTCGCCAGATCAAGGGTGATGCGGCGATGATCGCGGTGCCGGTGGCCGAGGTCGATCGTCAAGTCCAGCGCGAGCACGACCGGCGTCTGGCCGCTGAGGGTCGGACGCTGCTCAACCTGGCGGGTTTGTTCGTGCCGACGCTCGGTGCGGTGCTGCTGGCGGCGAGCGCCTGGTCGCTGCTGGGCGAGGTCTTCCATGGCGTCAAGGCATGGCACGAGGGCGATACCAGCGAGGCGCTCGATCATCTGATGAACGTTGCCACCGACCTCGCCATGATAGGGGGCACGGCGGCCGGCCTCGGTGTGGCGCGCAGGCTCTGGAGCCGCTCGGCGGTGGTGGATGACTTGGTGCCGGCGCGCTTGGAAGACGGCACGACGAAGCTGTGGAACGGTGACCTCGCGCCCTTTCGTAGCGAAGCGCCGCCGCCTGAGGCGGTTGCCGATGCCCAAGGTGTTCACCGTTTGGGCGCGCAGGCCTGGATCGAAATGGACGGGCAGTACTATGCCGTGACACAGCGTCCGTGGCAACTGTGCCCCCAGGGCGGCCATGGGCCGCTGCTGTGCCACAACGGGGCCGGTGCTTGGCGGCTGTGGTCCGAGCAACCGCTGCAATGGAACGACACGTACCGCATGTTCCGCCGCCTCGGTGGGCGCTTTGCTGAACTGGACGACGACAGAATCGATCAGGTCCTGACGGCCCATGGCATGCAGGTGGACCACCTCAGAGCCCTGCATGTGCAGGGGCGCGCACCACAGGCCGAGCTGGTCGACAGCGTGATGCGTGCCGCGCTGGACATGCGCATCAGCCAGCTGGTCAGCCGCCTGCGCGCGGGGGAGCAGGTCGAGGGCACGGCGTTGCAGCATGCCCGGGCCTTGGCGGGGAATGCCGCACACGCCGGCCAGGCGTTCGCCGAGCTCACCTGGGCCCAGCGCCGAGCCTTGTTCCAACGGCTCTACGACGGCGCCGAGGACAGTGAAAGCCCGGGCGTCGCGGCGTTGCGCCGCGTGTTCCCGAGCCTGCATGGCCGAGCCGCGCGCGAACTGCTACGCACCGCGAGCGCTGTCGATCGTCAGCGCCTGCTCGACAGTGGGCGCGTTGCGTTGCGCCTGGCCGAGGCGGCCAGGACGAGCAGCCTGCGCATCCGCGTGATCAGGGTATACGAGGCGCTGCATCTTGATACGCCGCAGAATGCCGATCTGGCACGGGTCGCCATGGGCATGCTCGAACACCTGCCAGGCAGTCATGTGGGGGTACGCTGGCGACTGTTTGAGGGCTACGCGGACGGCCCCCTGTTGCTGTCGACCGAAGAAGGTGAGCAGGCCTTCGACCTGGTGCATCTAAACGGCAAGTTCCAGCGGCTTGATGTGCACGGCCGCGCCATCGACGAGCCGGGCGAGCTGTTCGAGGTTATGGCCGCCGCTTACCACCACCGCCAGCGCGAGGCCATGGGCATCGGTGAGCCATTCGCGCACAACCTCAGGGTGCTGTTGGCACGCCAGGCCGTGCAACGGCGCCCGAAGGTCGAGAAGCTGTTGGGGCAGGATCAACGCGCTGGCGCTTTCCGTTTTCCTCAGCGACTGGCCGACGGCAGGCTCGGTTATCCGCTAAGCGGCCGGTTGCCAGCAAGCGGTGCGCGAACGGGTCGGTCGCGGGCCTTGTTCAGCAGTGTGCGAGAGGTGTACCCCACCTACAGCGATACCCAGGTACTGGCCTGGGCAGATGACGTGCAGCGCTCGGGCCGCCAGGTCGAAAGCGTTCTGCGTCAGCTCGTCCAGGAGCTGGATGCGTTGACCCGAAGCCTCGATGCCTGGGCTGGACAGGCCAGCAGTGAGCGGGTCCGGGATGAGCGGCGTTACGTCCACAACACCCTGCGCAGCTGCTGGCAGCGCCGGACAACCGTCGGCAACCCACTCAATGGACCCGGCACGAATATTCGCCTCATCCTGTACGCCGCAAGGCCACAGATTCTGCCCGAGCTCCCGGCGCACGTCAGCTTTGCCCATGTTTCCGAGCTGGTGCTTTTGCAGATGGGGCTGCAAAGCGTGCCGGCGAGCTTCCTCGACGCTTTCAGCGGCCTGCGCCTGCTGGACCTTGGTGGCAATCGTCTGACCCGGCTTCCCCAAGGCCTGTTGCAAATGGCCCAGCTGCGCGAGCTGAGCCTGACCAACAACCGCATCACCCTCGATGCCGGGCAAGCCGCGACCTTGGCCAGCTGCGAGTCACTGGAATGGATCAACCTGTCCCACAACCCGCTGGGCCGCACCTTTTCCTTGAGCGGTATGCGCCGTTTGCGCATGCTCAATTTGCGCAATACCCAAATCAGCGATCTGCCGTACGCGCTGCTGGAC
>JAEWGL010000244.1 GCA_023388335.1 Pseudomonadota bacterium
GCCAGGGCAATACTGAGCCACATGCCGTAGACCTGCATGGTCTCGCGGCCCATGGGCAGGGGGTCGAGCGGGTAGAACTGCACCAGCAGCAGGCTGTAGGCGCCCAGGGCCAGGCCCGAGAGCACCAGCGAATAGACCCATGGCAGGGTCACCGCGGCAATGGCCAGGGGCACCAGGTAGTACGACACGAAGGGGTTGGTCGAGCCACCCGAGTAGTACAGCAAGGCACTGTGGATCAGCAGGTCGCACGCCAGCTGGAAGGCGTATTCGAGCTCGGTGACCGGCAGTGAGAAACGCAGGCGCAAGGCCGTGAAGGCGCACAACAGCGACGACAGTACCAGGGTCAGCGCCAGGGCCAGCCACGGCAACGGCAGCAGGTCGGTCCAGTAGGCCACGCCCACCGAGCCGGCCTGGGCAGCCAGTACCAGAATGCGGATGAAGGTCAGGCGCCACAGGTTCTGGCGGGTGGCGGACAGCGGATGTTCAGCGGCGAGCATGCGCTCTCCTGATGAGTACTGCGAAAGAATCGGCCGCAGTATACCGAAGCCGGACCCCCGCCTGCAGCGATGCGGCAAAGCGCCACACTTTTTTACAGATCCAATGATGGCCTTTTATGAACCTGGTTCGGTTGTTTCGGTCTTACGGGCCATGCGTGGACGGCCACGCCAAATGCCAAGGAGTCACACATGCTAATTCCCCGTCGCAGCGTCCCCCTGCTTCTGTCCTGTGGCCTGCTGGCCAGTCTGCCAGCATTGGCCGCTGACGAGCCACGCTTCAACCAGGTCTCGCTGCGTGCCGAAGTCAGCAAGGAAGTGTCGCGCGACCTGATGGTCGTGACCCTCTACAGCGAAGCCCAGAACAGCGATCCGGGCACACTCGCCAAGCAGATCACCGAGACCATGAACAAAGCCGTGCAGCAGGCGCGCCAGGTCAAGGACGTGAAGATCAACCAGGGCAGCCGCAACAGCTACCCGATCTACGACACCAAAGGCCAGAAGATCACCGGCTGGCGCGAGCGTGCCGAGCTGCGCCTGGAGAGCGCCGACTTCCCGGTCCTGTCCAAGCTTACCGGCGAGCTGCTGCAGGATCTGAAGATGGGGGGTATGGACTTCTCCATCGCCCCGGCCACGCGCAAGACCAGTGAAGATGCGCTGCTCAAGGAAGCGGTGGACGCTTTCAAGGCGCGCGCTCAACTTGCCACCGAGGCCCTGGGCGGCACGGGCTACAAGGTCGTCACCCTGAACCTTAACATCACCGGCTACCCACGCCCTTACCTGCGCAGCGCGCCGATGATGATGAAGGCAGCGTCGGCCGATGAGGCCGCTCCGGCGCCGGACATCGAGGCAGGCACCAGCGAGGTCAGCATGAATGCCGACGGACTGATCGAAGTATTGATGCCCTGATAAGCTGCAAGCTGCAAGCCTCAAGCTGCCAGGCAGCGTCTGGAAGGCTGCGGCTTGTCGCTTGTCGCTTGCAGCTTTGAGCTTTGAGCTTTGAGCTTTGAGCTTTGAGCTTGCAGCTTGGCCTCCTAGCAAACGTTTAACTTCGGCGAAAATTACACACAGGCGACATCTTTGTACGTTCGTGCCACGGTTTTGACGCCAACTATCCTTCTGAGTGTTGCATTGGGAATAACCCCTGCATAAGTATCGGTGAGTCGGCTCACGAGGCCGCCCTCAATTAAAAAATGACAACAATGAGGCCACCATGCTCAAACACGCAGTCATTCCGTTCCTGGTCGGTGCAGGCTTGCTCGCCGGCGCCCCTTCCGCGCTCGCCGCGACCAACCTGGTGTTCTGCTCCGAAGGCAGTCCGGCCGGGTTCGACCCCGGGCAGTACACCACCGGAACCGACTTCGATGCCTCAGCCGAGACCGTCTTCAATCGCCTGACCCAGTTCGAGCGCGGCGGCACTGCCGTCATTCCAGGCCTGGCCACCCGTTGGGACGTGTCCGACGATGGCCTGACCTACACGTTCCACCTGCGCGAGGGGGTCAAGTTCCATATCACCGAATTCTTCAAGCCGTCCCGCGCGTTCAACGCCGATGACGTGCTGTTCACCTTCAACCGCATGCTCGACAAGGACATGCCGTTTCGCAAGGCCTACCCCACCGAGTTCCCGTACTTCACTGACATGGGCATGGACAAGAACATCGCCAAGCTCGAAAAGGTCGACGAGCACACCGTGCGCTTCACCCTCAACCAGGTCGACGCCGCCTTCATCCAGAACCTGGCCATGAGCTTCGCCTCGATCCAGTCCGCCGAATACGCCGACCAGTTGCTCAAACAGGGCAAGCCCGCTGACATCAACCAGAAGCCGATCGGCACCGGACCGTTCGTTTTCAGCAAATACCAGAAAGACGCGCAGATCCGCTTCAAGGGCAACAAGGAATACTGGCAGCCTGATGAGGTGAAAATCGACAACCTGATCTTTGCCATCACCACCGACGCCTCGGTGCGCATGCAGAAGCTCAGGAAGGGCGAGTGCCAGGTCACCCTGTTCCCCCGACCGGCCGACATCGAGCCGCTGAAGCAGGATCCGAAGCTGCAGATGCCTGAGCAGGCCGGCTTCAACCTTGGCTACATCGCCTACAACGTGATGGACAAGATCAAGGGCAGCGATCAGCCCAACCCCATGGCCCAGCTCAAGGTCCGCCAGGCGCTGGACATGGCGGTGAACAAGCAGCAGATCATCGACTCGGTGTATCAGGGCGCGGGCCAACTGGCAGTCAACGCCATGCCGCCGACTCAGTGGTCCTACGACACGACCATCAAGGACGCTGCCTACGACCCGGAAAAAGCCAAGGCCCTGCTCAAGGAAGCCGGGGTCAAGGAAGGCACCGAGATCACCCTGTGGGCCATGCCGGTGCAGCGGCCCTACAACCCCAATGCCAAACTGATGGCCGAAATGTTGCAGGCTGACTGGGCCAAGATCGGCATCAAGGCCAAGATCGTCAGCTACGAATGGGGCGAATACATCAAGCGTTCCAAGGGCGGCGAGAACGGCGCCATGCTGATCGGCTGGAGCGGCGACAACGGCGACCCGGACAATTGGCTGGGCACCCTGTTCGGCTGCGATGCGCTCTCGGGCAACAACTTCTCCAAGTGGTGCTACAAGCCTTTCGACGACCTGATCAAGCAGGCCAAGGCGACCCCCGACCAAGCCAAGCGCACCGAGCTGTATAAACAGGCACAACACATCCTCAAAGACCAGGTGCCGATGACCCCCATCGCCCACTCCACGGTCTACCAGCCAATGAGCGACAAGGTGCAGGGCTTCAAGATCAGCCCGTTCGGCCTCAACGCCTTCTATGGCGTCAGCGTGAGTAAATGAGTCCGACCCGGCGCCCCAGCCTGACAGGCACCACGGGGCGCCGGCCCGGCTCGGACCCGCTGTAGGAAGCAAGGAAGTTTCCTCCCTATCAGCAAGAAAAATCCCACGCAATCTAGCGCAATCGTACCTATCGGCGCCCGCCATCCGCTCGTAAGGTTTTGGCATGTGCACCGTCGGCGCGATTCGACGGAGTGTGTGCGAAAAAAACCACACGTATGAGGACAAGGAGACGTTATGCGCCCTACCCGTCTGTTTTCTGCCGTGCTCGGCCTTGCCCTCATGGCGCAGGCCAGCGATGTCCTGGCCAGCACCCTGGTGTTCTGCTCCGAAGGCAGCCCGGCCGGCTTCGACACCGCGCAGTTCACCAGCGCCACCGACAACGATGCCGCCGAGCCGATCTACAACCGCCTGGTGCAATTCGAACGCGGCGGTACCGCCGTGCATCCAGCGCTGGCCAAGGACTGGCAGGTGAGCGACGACGGCCTGCGCTACACCTTCCACCTGCGCGAGGGCGTGCGCTTTCATGCCAACGAGGGCTTCAGCCCGACCCGCGACTTCGCTGCCGACGACGTGCTTTTTACCTTCCAGCGCATGCTCGACAAGGCGCACCCGTTCCGCAAGGCTTACCCCACGGAGTTCCCCTACTTCGTTGGCATGGGCCTGGACAAGAACATCGCCCGCGTGGAAAAGGCCGGCCCTCTGGCCGTGGTGTTCACCCTCAACGCCGTCGATGCGGCCTTCATTCAGAACCTGGCCATGAGCTTCGCCTCGATCCTCTCGGCCGAGTACGCCGAGCACCTGCTCGCCAAGGGCCGCCCCAGCGACATCAACCAGAAGCCCATCGGCACCGGCCCGTTCGTGTTCCAGCGATACCAGAAGGACTCGCAGATCCGCTACAAGGGCAACAAGAACTATTGGGCCCCCGCCGAGGTGAAGCTGGACAACCTGATCTTCTCGATCAACATCGACCCTTCGGTGCGCATCCAGAAACTGCGCCGCAACGAGTGCCAGATCACCCTGCACCCACGCCCTACCGACCTGCCTGCGCTCAGGGCCGACGACACGCTGCAGGTCTTGCAGCGACCCGGCTTCAACCTCGGCTACATCGCCTACAACACCCGCCACGCCCCGTTCGACCAACTGCAGGTGCGCCAGGCCCTGGACATGGCAGTGAACAAGCAGGCGATCCTCCAGGCGGTGTACCAGGATTCCGGCCAGCGGGCCGTCAACGCCATGCCACCCACCCAATGGTCCTACGACGATACGCTACAAGACGCTCCCTACGACCCCGCCAAGGCCCGCGAGCTACTCAAGGCCGCAGGCGTCAAGGAGGGCACCGAGGTCACCCTCTGGGCCATGCCGGTGCAGCGCCCCTACAACCCCAACGCCAAGCTGATGGCCCAAATGCTGCAGGCCGACTGGAGCAAGCTTGGCCTCAAGGTGCGCATCGTCAGCTACGAATGGGGCGAATACCTCAAGCGCATGAAGCGCGGTGAACACGATATCGCGCTGATCGGCTGGACCGGCGACAACGGTGACCCGGACAACTGGCTGGGCACCCTCTACAGCTGCGACGCCATTGGCAGCAACAACTACTCGCAGTGGTGCGACCAACAGTACGACGCGCTGGTGAAACAGGCCAAGACCGTCACCGACCGCGAACAACGCACCCAGCTCTATCGACAGGCCCAGCAGCGTCTCAAGCAGCAGGTGCCGATCACCCCGGTCGCCCACTCCACGATCCACCAGCCACTGGGCCTCAAGGTCGTGGACTTCAAGGTGAGTCCTTTCGGACGCAACGACTTCTCCGGCGTCAGCACCGAGTAAACCCTACCGCGTGAGCCCGGGCGTGCGATCCACGCTCGCGGCGCCGTGCGCCCTGAATTCTCGCCACGTGCCCGGTTGCGAGGGCAAGGGCAAACGTTTGCAACCCCTGTGTCACCCGCAACACGCCCGGTCCATGAGGCCGTGGCGATAACTAGAAGATAGAAAGGGAGCTTCATCGTGAGATCAACCACCACCACTGCATTGGCCCTGTCACTCGGCGCATTGTCCGCCCTCGCCCAGGCCGAACCCGCCAGCCAGGACTTCTATCCGCTGAGCCTGGCTCAGGCCAGCGCACAGGATTCGGCCGAAGGTTTCTTCGACGGACAGAGCCTGTCTGGCACCACGCGCAACTGGTATGCCCGCGAACGCGCCACCCGCGCGCCACTGTGGAAGTACACCAAGCGTGATGGCAGCCGCCACGACACCCACAGCCGCGACAACTGGCTGCAGGGCACCATCCTCAACTACAGCTCAGGCTTTACCCAGGGCACCGTGGGCTTTGCCGCCCAGGTCGCCGCCTACAATGCCGTGGCCTTGGAACAAGGCCGCGCCGCAGTCGCCGGGCCGAACAACCGCACCCTGACCCATAGCGACGGCGACGTCATCGGCCAGTGGAGCAAGGCGGGCCTGGCCAACGTCAAGGCGCGCATTTCCAACACCACCCTGACCGCCGGGCGCCAATCGGTCGACACGCCGGTGATCGCCGATATTGGCAACCGCGCGCTGCCCTCGAGCTTCCAGGGCGTGAGCCTGCGCAGCGCCGAGTTCGACAACCTGTCGTTCGACCTCGGCAGCTTCGACCGGGTCTCGCCGCGAACCGAACAGAGCCTGAGCAAGTTCCGCTCCGAGTACGGCGCTGCCGGCGAGGAAACCGACCGCATCAGCATGGCCGGGGTCAACTACCAGCCGCTCAAGAGCCTGACCACCAGCCTCTACGCGGCCAAGGTCGATGACTTCTGGAACCAGTACTATTTCGGCGCCACCCATGTGCTCGGCGATAATGCCGCGCTGAGCCTGACCACCGGTCTGAACTACTACAAGACCCAGGATGAAGGCCGCGGCAAACTGGGGGCCATCGACAACGACACCTACAGCCTGTCGCTAGGGCTCAGCCACCTGGCCCACTCGCTGACGTTTTCGTACCAGCAGGTCGACGGCAACGAGTACTTCGACTACCTGCACGAGACCAACGGGATCTTCCTGGCCAACTCGCTGCTTTCGGACTTCAACGGGCCGAACGAGAAATCCCTGCAAATCGCCTACGTGTTGAACATGGCGCAGTACGGCCTCCCAGGGCTGAAGTTCAACCTCTACAACGCCCGCGGCTGGGGCATCGACGGCACCCACTACAAGGGCACCGGCTACGACGTGACCGGCATGGACGGCGAGAACCACTACGAGTGGGGCATCGGCACCAGCTATGTGGTGCAGAGCGGCGCGATGAAGAACACCAGCATCCGCGCCACCTACACCGCCCACCGGGCGAGTGCGGCGCAGGCTGACGGCAGCCTCGACGAACTGCGGCTGGTCACCATCATCCCGTTCAACATTCTCTGACGGCGTGCGCCACGGCCGGTCCACGCCGGCCGCGGCGACTACGCTGGAAAAAACCGAAAGCAGGGAGGTTTCATGAAAACGCTACCGCTACGGGCTGCCCTGGCAGCCCTGGTGTTGAGCCAGGCAGCCGGCCTTGCGGCCAAGCCGCTGGTGGTCTGTACCGAGGCCAGCCCCGAGGGCTTCGACATTGTCCAGTACACCACCGCGGTGACCGCCGATGCCGCGGCTCAGACGGTGTTCAACCGCCTGGTCGACTTCAAGCCCGGCACCACCGAGATCCAACCGGCCTTGGCCGAGCGCTGGGACATCAGCCCCGACGGCCTGACCTACACCTTCCACCTGCGCCAGGGCGTTAGGTTCCACACCACCGAGTACTTCACCCCGACCCGCGACATGAACGCCGATGACGTGCTCTGGAGCTTTCGTCGCCAGCTCGACCCTGGCCACCCCTGGCACGACAAGACCAGCGTCGGCTACCCCTACTTCGAGAGCATGAGCTTCAGTGACCTGCTCAAGTCGGTTGAAAAACAGAACGACCATACCGTGGTCTTCACCCTCAACCGACCCGAAGCGCCTTTCCTACGCGATCTGGCCATGGGTTTCACCTCGATCTACTCCGCCGAATACGGCGACCAGTTGATCAAGGCCGGCAAGACCGCCCAGCTCAACAGCAAGCCGATCGGCACCGGGCCGTTCATCTTCCAGCGCTACAACAAGGATGCCCAGGTCCGCTTCAAGCCCAATCCCGAGTACTTTCGTGGCAAACCGCCGGCCGATGCGCTGATCTTCGCCATCACCCGCGACAGCAACGTGCGCCTGCAAAAACTACGCGCCAACGAATGCCAGATCGCGCTCTACCCCAAGCCGGACGATGTGCCCTCGATCAAGGCCGATCCGATGCTCAAGGTCGCCGAGATAGAGGGATTGGTCACCGGCTATATCGCCATGAACACCCAGCGTCCGTATTTGAACGATGTGCGCGTGCGCAAGGCGATCAACATCGCCTTCGACCGCCAGAGTCACGTCGACCAACTGTTCGGCAAGGGCAATGCACTGGTTGGGCTCAACCCTTATCCGCCGACCCTGATCGGCTTCAACACCGCCAACCAGAACCCGCCCCGCGACCTGGACAAGGCACGTGCCCTGCTCAAGGAGGCCGGGGTGCCCGAAGGCACGGTGCTGACCCTGTTCACCCGCAACGGCGGCGGCGGCACCAACCCCAATCCGCGCCTGAGCGCCGAGATGTTCCAGGCCGATCTGCGCCAGATCGGCATCAAGCTGGACGTGCGCATCATGGAATGGGCCGAAATGCTGCGCCGGGCAAAAAACGGCGAGGCCGACATGGTTTCCACCGGCTGGGCCGGCGACAACGGCGACCCGGATAACTTCCTCAGCCCTCTGCTCAGCTGCGACGCCGCCAAGAGCGGCGAGAACTATGCGCGCTGGTGCAACCCTAAGTTCCAGACGCTGATTACCCAGGCGCGCCAAGTGATCGACAATGATCAACGCGCCAGGCTCTATGCCGAGGCGCTGGCGGTGTACGATGACGATCAGCCGTGGATCAGCATGGTCCATCCGAAGACGTTCACGGCCATGCGCAGGAATGTGGAGGGTTACCACATCAACCCTCTGACCAATAACAACTTCGCCACTACCCAGGTGAAGTAGAACAAGAACGATCGCCGGCCCTTACCAAGGGCCGGTGACATTGCCTTGACCGGCTGATGAGGTACATCCGACGATGTTTAGTTTTATTGCCCGGCGCCTGGGCCTGTTGATACCGACCTTTTTCGGCATCACCCTGCTGACCTTCGCGCTCATACGCCTGATTCCCGGTGACCCGGTGGAAGTGATGATGGGCGAGCGTAGGGTCGATCCTGAAATGCATGCCCAGGCCATGGAGCGCCTGGGCTTGAACAAGCCTTTGCCAGAGCAGTACCTGGATTATGTCGGCAAGCTCGCTCAGGGCGACCTCGGCGAATCCCTGCGTACCCGTGAAAGCGTCTGGAACGAGTTTCTCACCCTGTTTCCGGCGACCCTGGAGCTGGCCTTGGCGGCGCTGCTGTTCGCCGGCGTGGTCGGGCTGTTGGCCGGGGTGATCGCCGCGCTCAAGCGCGGCTCGCTGTTCGACCATGGAGTCATGGGCATTTCCCTGGCAGGCTATTCCATGCCGATCTTCTGGTGGGGCCTGATCCTGATCATGTTCTTCTCGGTGACCCTGGGCTGGACCCCGGTCTCGGGCCGGATCGACCTGCTCTACGACATCGAGCCCAGGACCGGCCTCATGCTCATCGATACCTTATTGAGCGAGGAAGAAGGCGCCTTCAAGGATGCCGTGATGCACCTGATCCTGCCGGCCATCGTGCTGGGCACCATCCCGCTGGCGGTGATCGCCCGCATGACGCGCTCCTCGATGCTCGAAGTGCTGCGCGAAGACTACATCCGCACCGCCCGCGCCAAGGGCCTGTCGCCCGCCCGCGTGGTCTTCGTGCACGGCCTGCGCAACGCATTGATCCCGGTACTGACCGTGTTCGGCCTGCAGGTCGGCGCCTTGCTGGCCGGCGCCGTGCTGACCGAAACCATCTTCTCCTGGCCGGGCATCGGCAAGTGGCTGATCGAAGCCATCGGCGCCCGCGACTATCCCGTGGTACAGAACGGCATCCTGTTGATTGCCTGCCTGGTGATCCTGGTCAACTTCGTCGTGGACATCCTCTACGGCCTGGCCAACCCACGCATCCGTCATCAGCGCTGAGGCCTATGTCATGACCCATCCTGTCCCCACTCCCGAAGCCTCGGCCACCCCGGCAGCGCTAATCGACCAGAGCCTGCTCTACCCCTCGCCCTACAAGGAATTCTGGCAGGCCTTCTCGCGTAACAAAGGCGCTGTCGCCGGCTTGCTGTTCATGTGCCTGGTGGTGTTCTGCGCGCTGTTCGCGCCCTGGGTCGCCCCCCATGATCCCAGCGAGCAGTACCGTGATTTCCTGCTGACCCCGCCGGTGTGGCTGGAAGGCGGCACCTGGCGATTCGTCCTCGGCACCGACGAGCTGGGCCGCGACCTGCTGTCGCGCCTGATCCAGGGCGCACGCCTGTCGCTGCTGATCGGCCTGTCGTCGGTGGTGATGTCGTTGATTCCCGGCGTCCTGCTGGGCCTGCTGGCTGGTTTTTTCCCGCGCCTGCTTGGCCCTTCGATCATGCGCCTGATGGACGTGATGCTGGCGCTGCCCTCGTTGCTGCTGGCCGTGGCCATCGTCGCCATCCTCGGCCCTGGCCTGATCAACACGGTGATCGCCATCGCCATCGTCTCGCTGCCCTCCTACGTGCGCCTGACCCGCGCCGCGGTGATGGGCGAGCTCAACCGCGACTACGTCACCGCCGCGCGCCTGGCCGGCGCCGGCCTGCCGCGCCTGATGTTCATCACCGTGCTGCCCAACTGCATGGCACCGCTGATCGTCCAGGCGACCTTGAGCTTCTCTTCGGCGATCCTCGACGCCGCCGCCCTGGGCTTTCTTGGCCTCGGCGTGCAACCGCCGACGCCGGAGTGGGGCACCATGCTGGCCTCGGCCCGCGACTACATCGAACGTGCCTGGTGGGTCGTGAGCCTGCCCGGCCTGACCATTTTGCTCAGCGTGCTGGCAATCAACCTGATGGGCGACGGGCTGCGCGATGCGCTGGACCCGAAACTCAAGAATGCCGCCTGAGGAGATCGCCATGTCACTGTTGCAGATCAACAACCTGAATGTGCGCTTTGGCGACGTCAATGCCGTGCCGGTGGTCGATGGCCTGGACCTGGCCGTCGATGCTGGCGAGATCCTGGCGATCGTGGGGGAGTCCGGCTCAGGCAAGTCGGTCACCATGATGGCCCTGATGGGCCTGATCGACGCTCCCGGTCGCATCACCGCCGACACCTTGCGTTTTGCCGGCACCGACATGCTCAAGCTCAGTCCCCGTCAGCGGCGCAAGGTGGTCGGCAAGGATATCGCCATGGTCTTCCAGGACCCGATGACCGCGCTCAACCCCAGCTACACCGTGGGCTTCCAGATCGAGGAAGTGCTGCGCCAGCACTTGGGCCTGAAGGGCAAGGCCGCGCGCCGGCGAGCGCTCGAGCTGCTCAAGAAAGTCGAGATCCCGGCCCCGGAAAGCCGCCTGGATGCCTACCCGCACCAGCTCTCCGGCGGCATGAGCCAGCGCGTGGCGATCGCCATGGCCATCGCTGGCGAACCCAGGCTGCTGATCGCCGACGAACCCACCACCGCGCTGGACGTGACCATCCAGGCGCAGATCATGGAGCTTTTGGTCAACCTGCAGAAAGAGCAGAACATGGCACTGATCCTGATCACCCACGACCTGGCCGTGGTCGCCGAGACCGCCAAGCGGGTGTGCGTGATGTACGCAGGCCAAGCCGTCGAAGTCGGCCAGGTACCGGAGCTGTTCGACCTCCCCGCACACCCTTACAGCGAAGCCCTGCTGGCGGCGATTCCGGAACACAGCATCGGTGCCGAACGCCTGGCGACCCTGCCCGGTATCGTTCCGGGCCGCTACGATCGTCCCCAGGGTTGCCTGCTTTCCCCGCGCTGCCCCTATGTGCGGGACAACTGCCGCCAGCATCGCCCGCCCCTTGATCCCTTGGCCCACAGCCTGGCGCGCTGCTTCTATCCACTGAACCAGGAGGTGGCGTGATGGCCGTCGTTCTTACCGCCCGCGAACTCACCCGCCACTACGAAGTCTCCCGCGGCCTGTTCAAGGGTCACGCCTTGGTGCGCGCGCTCAATGGCGTGTCGTTCGAGCTGGAGGCCGGCAAGACTCTGGCCGTGGTCGGCGAGTCCGGCTGTGGCAAGTCGACCCTGGCACGGGCGCTGACGTTGATCGAGGAGCCCTCCTCCGGTTCGTTGCGCATCGCCGGCGTCGAGGTCAAGGGCGCCGACAAGCACCAGCGCAAGCAGCTGCGTCGCGACGTGCAGATGGTCTTCCAGAGCCCTTACGCCTCGCTCAATCCACGGCAGAAGGTCGGCGACCAGTTGGCCGAGCCGCTGCTGATCAACACCCGCCTGAGCAAGGCTGAGCGCCGCGAAAAGGTCCAGGCGATGATGCAGCAGGTCGGCCTGCGTCCCGAGCATGCCCAACGCTATCCACACATGTTCTCAGGCGGCCAGCGCCAGCGCATCGCCCTGGCCCGGGCGATGATGTTGCAGCCCAAGGTGCTGGTGGCCGATGAGCCAACCTCGGCGCTGGACGTGTCGATCCAGGCCCAAGTGCTGAATTTGTTCATGGACCTGCAGAAAGAATTCGACACCGCCTACGTGTTCATCTCGCACAACCTCGCGGTGGTGCGGCATGTGGCTGATACGGTCTTGGTGATGTACCTGGGACGTCCGGCAGAGATGGGGCCCAAGGAAGATATCTATGCCAAGCCCCTGCACCCCTACACCCAAGCGTTGCTGTCGGCGACCCCGGCAATCCATCCCGATCCCCTCAAGCCGAAGATCCGCATCGTTGGCGAGCTGCCCAATCCGCTCAACCCGCCGGATGGCTGCGCGTTTCACAAGCGCTGTCCCTATGCGACGGAGCGTTGCGCGGTGGAAGTGCCAGCGTTTCGGCAGGTCGATACACGGCAGGTGGCATGCCACTATGCGGAGCAGTTTCTCTGAGCCTCGCTTTTGTCCGACTCGGGTACGGTCGAGCGAAAATAGCCGCGTCAGCCGCATGCCATAGAGCATCGAATGCTTGCCTTGAAGCGTTGCCCCAGGCGGCGACTGTGCCTTGAGCAGCAGTGCCTGTTGGACCCTGCATGCAAAAAAGGCCGTCAACGATGACGGCCTTTTTCCCCCACCTGACCCTAGGTCAGTGCATGAAGATCGCGATCAGAATGATCAGCGGGATCGGTACTCCGAGGAACCAAAGCAAGAGCGAGCGCATGATGTTTCTCCTTGTTCTTCAGGCAATGACAACAGGGTTAGCGGATTGGCGCGGTACCAGGATGCGTGGCGTGGCGAACACCGTAGTCAGATTCGTCCAACCAGCGGGCTTGGTCGCGCTGACGGCCACCGAACAGGGCCGCAAAGCTTGCGAAGAAGGCGCCACACAGCAAAGCAATGAAGGTCCACAAGGCGGTCCAGGCAGCCACTTTGGCAGCGGTATCGGCAGCCTGCTGAGCGGCGACCTTGGCATCTTCAGCGGCCTGACGGGCCTGGGCATAGACCTGATCGACGCGGGCCTCGGCTTCGGCCTGGGTCAGGCGGGTACGTTGGGCGACCAGCTGCGCCAAGTAGGTGCGGTCCTCGGCGCTGAGCGTACCGTCACCGGCCAGGGTCTTGGTCAGGATCCGGCCTGCAACACCGTTGGCGGCGTCCTCGCTTACCGAGGCTGGGCCGTCGGTGCGGAACAGGCTGTCGACAAAGTAGCCCATCGGGTCACTACCCTCGCTGTTGGCTGCGGCACCACCGGCGGCCATCCCCGCTCCGGTCGCGGCGCCAGCCACCACGTTGGCGCCTGCCTGCGCGCCCGCTCCGGCAATGTTACCGGCGGTGCCCAGGATCAGCGTGGCGGCGACGAGGGTCGCGACGGCCCAGGCCAGGAAGCCATGAGCGGTGTCACGGAAATAGACCTCATCGGCATGCAGGTTGGCCCACTTCACCCGCAGACGCCCGGCAATATAGCCACCCAGTCCGGAAGCCAGGATCTGCGTCACCAGCAACCAGACGATGGTGGTGATACCGAGTGCTTTGGCACTGGCCCCTTCATTGGCCCATGGCGAGGTGGCCGCAAAACCAAGGCCCGCGCCCAGTACCACGAGAATCAGGGACAGTGCGGCCGCGGCCGCGGCGCCTGCAAAAATGGCCGCCCAGGATACTCCGGAGCGATTCGGTCCTTCAGTGATGGCAGATGAGTATTCGGCAGTGGTGATCATTGGTTGGCGCCTTTATTAGTGAGCAACAAGTCCATTCGCTCACTAACCAGTGCAGCTGACGTGCCAACTGTGTCAAATGATGACCTTCAAGGAAAACAACGACTTAGCAAACCAGTATTTCCTAGGACCGTGCAAAATGCCGGATCCTCCCTCATTGCGCATGGCCTTCTGCAATGGAGGAGCCGTTACGGTAGGAGATCGCCGAGCCCGCTGGGCGATCTCCTACATTGATGCGGCGCTGCTGTCAGTGGTGCTCGCGGGTAGCGCGGAACTTCACATCTGGCCAGCGCTCTTCCATCAGCGACAGGTTGACCCGCGTCGGCGCCAGGTAGGTCAAGTGGCCACCACCGTCGATGGCGAGGTTCTCCATGGCCTTGACCTTGAATTCCTCGAGCTTCTTCTTATCGTCGCAGGTGATCCACCGCGCCGACCAGACGGTGATCGGTTCGTAGGCGCACTCGACCTTGTATTCTTCCTTCAGGCGGCTGGCGACCACATCGAACTGCAACACACCGACGGCGCCGAGGATGATGTCGTTGCTGCGCTCGGGGAAGAACACCTGGGTCGCGCCCTCTTCGGCCAGCTGCTGCAGGCCCTGGCGCAGCTGCTTGGACTTGAGCGGATCCTTCAGGCGCACGCGGCGGAACAGTTCCGGGGCGAAGTGCGGGATACCGGTGAAGCCCAGGCTCTCGCCTTCACTGAAGGTGTCACCAATCTGGATGGTGCCATGGTTGTGCAGGCCGATGATGTCGCCGGCGTAGGCCTCCTCCAGCTGCTCACGCTCGGAGGAGAAGAAGGTCAGCGCGTCGCCGATGCGCAGGTCCTTGCCGGTGCGCACGTGACGCATCTTCATGCCCTTCTCGTACTTGCCCGAGCAGATGCGCATGAAGGCGATGCGGTCGCGGTGCTTGGGGTCCATGTTCGCCTGGATCTTGAACACGAAGCCTGTGAACTTCTCCTCGACCGGCTCCACGGTACGCTCGTTGGCGACCCGCGCCAGCGGGCGGGGTGCCCAGTCGACCACGGCGTCGAGCACGTGATCGACACCGAAGTTGCCCAGCGCGGTACCGAAGAACACCGGCGTCAGCTGGCCGCTGAGGAACTCTTGCTCATTGAATTCGTGGCAAGCGCCCTGTACCAGTTCCAGCTGCTCCACGAAGCGCTCGTATTCATCGCCCAGGTGGGCGCGGGCTTCGTCCGAGTCGAGCTTCTCGATGATCTTCACCTCGGTACGCTCATGGCCGTGACCCGGGGTGTAGACGATGATGTAGTCGTCAGCCAGGTGGTACACGCCCTTGAAGTCCCGGTAGCAGCCGATCGGCCAGGTAATCGGTGCGGCCTTGATCTTGAGGACAGCCTCGATTTCGTCGAGCAGTTCGATCGGGTCGCGGATGTCGCGGTCGAGCTTGTTGATGAAGCTGACGATTGGCGTGTCGCGCAGGCGGCAGACGTCCATCAGGGCGATGGTCCGCGGCTCGACGCCCTTACCGCCGTCGAGCACCATCAGCGCCGAGTCCACCGCGGTCAGGGTGCGGTAGGTGTCTTCGGAGAAGTCTTCGTGGCCCGGGGTGTCGAGCAGGTTGACCATGTGCTCGCGGTAGGGGAACTGCATCACCGAGGTGGTGATCGAGATGCCCCGTTGCTTCTCCATTTCCATCCAGTCGGAGGTGGCGTGGCGGTCGGACTTACGCGACTTCACGGTACCTGCGACCGCAATCGCCTTGCCCATCAGCAACAGCTTCTCGGTGATGGTGGTCTTACCCGCATCCGGGTGGGAAATGATGGCGAAAGTGCGGCGCTTCGCGACTTCGGCGGCCTGGTTGGTCATGGGAAATCGCCTGACTGGGGATTGAAAAAGGGGCGATATCATACCTGAAGTCGGGCGGGGACCAAAATCTGATCCCCACCGCCAGTCGTGCCGCTTTATTCGCGGCCTGGGGAGCCTTCGGCGAAACCGTCCAGTGTCACAGCCGCACGAGCAGCATTGGATACCGCCCGGCCGCTTTGCGGCCCAGGATTCTAAGTAAACACCGGACCTCCAGGGGCATTTTTCCTCAAGTGACTAGCTGAATTTAAGCACCTGGTCTTGAACTTATGACAAACGGCCACGCACCAGGTAATTCAACGCCTGAAAGCAAGAAATGGCCCTTTTTCTCGTGCGTAATTTCGCACTCTCCAGTGATTAACACTGGCCAAATGCCGCTTCAGATGGGAACCTTTACGGCTCTGGAGACGTCCATTCCCCCTGTTACCTCGACGGCGAAGTCCCGTGGTTCAGGGCTGGTACTACCGGCATCACGAGCCTGACGGGGCTTGGCTTATGGCGTGCTGCGCTCCCTTCTGCGGAGCACACGCTGCTACTCGCGAACACACTGCCTGCCGCCAGCAATGGCGGCCGCCACGGGAGTGTGCGCGCCGACAAGAAAATAGGAGTCCGCCTGTGGCTGAACGCTATGGCAAAGGGCTGTTGGGATGGGCCGTCGTGTTCATCATCCTGGCCCTGCTGATCCACTGGATCGGCATCGATACGATCGCGCGCTATCGCGACGATCTGTGGTTCTACCTGCAAGCGCACCTGGTACTGGTGCTGGCTTCGATGGCGGCGGCGCTTGCCGTGGGCATCCCCGCGGGCATTGCCTTGAGTCGACCGCATCGGGTCGACAAAGCCGAACGCTTCATGCAGTTTTTCAACGTAGGCAACACCATTCCCCCTCTGGCCGTGCTGGCCATTGCCCTGAGTATCCTGGGCATCGGCGCAGGTCCCGCGATCTTCGCCCTGTTCCTCGCCTCCCTCCTGCCGATCGTGCGCAACACCTACGAAGGCCTCAAGAACGTACCCGCCTCGCTCAAGGAAGCCGCTACCGGCATCGGCATGACGCCACGCCAGGTCCTGTGGCAAGTCGAACTGCCCAATGCCGTGCCGATCATCGTTGGCGGTGTGCGCGTCGCCTTGGCATTGAACGTTGGCACCGCCCCCTTGGCCTTCCTGATCGGCGCCAACAGCCTGGGCAGCCTGATCTTCCCTGGCATTGCTCTGAACAACCAGCCGCAACTGCTGCTGGGAGCCGCCTGCACGGCGCTGCTGGCACTGTTGCTCGATGCCCTGGTGAGTTTCTCCAGCCGTCGCTGGCTCGAACGCGGCCTGGCCCAGTAAAAGAGGGAAAACCCATGAAAAGAATCGCCTTGCTACTTGGCGCGGCCCTGCTGTTCGCAGGATTTGCCCAAGCCGCGGAAAAACCGCTCATCCGCATCGGCGCGCGGGTGTTCACCGAACAGACCCTGCTCGCCGAAATCACCGCCCAATACCTCAATGCCAAAGGTTATGACGTGCGCATCACCGGGGGCCTGGGCAGCAGCCTGGCACGCCAGGCCCACGAGACGGGTCAACTGGACCTGATGTGGGAATACACCGGCGTGTCGCTGGTGTCCTATAACCATATCGAAGAGCGCATGGCCGACGCCGCGGCGACCTACGCCAAGGTCAAGGAATTGGATGCGCAGAAGGGGCTGATCTGGCTGACCCCCTCCAAGTTCAACAACACCTACGCGCTGGCCCTGCCCCGCAAGGTCGCCGACGCCTATCCGCAGGTCGACAACATCAGCCAGCTCAACCAGGTCCTGCGTGACGAAGAGGCTCGCCATCACCTGGTCGCGCTGGACACCGAGTTCGCCAACCGACCCGACGGCCTGGGCGGCCTCAAGCAGACCTACGACCTGCAAGTCGGGCGCGAGAACATCCGCCAGATGGACGCCGGCCTGGTCTACACCGCCTTGCGCAACAATCAGGTGTTCACCGGATTGGTCTACACCACCGACGGCCGCCTGAACGCGTTCGACCTCAAGGTGCTCGAGGACGACAAGCGCTACTTCCCGGACTACACCGCAGCGCCGGTGGTGCGCAAGCAACTGCTGGACGCTCATCCGCAACTGGCCGCCCAGCTCAAGCCGCTGGCCGAACTGTTCGACGATGAAACCATGCGCCAGCTCAATGCCAAGGTCGACGTCGACCACCAGAGCCCCAGCAAGGTGGCGGCCGAGTTCCTGCGCCAGCACCCGATCAGCGAGGTACAGCCATGAGCATGCTCGACACGTTCGCCCACCTGGACTGGGCCCTGGTCCTGCAACTGACGGGCCAGCACATCACCCTGGTGGGCGTAGCCGTGGGCCTGGCGATCCTCTTCGGTGTGCCACTGGGCATCCTGATGACCCGCTTTCCATCCCTGGCCGGCCCGCTGCAGGCCAGCGCCACGGTGCTGCTGACCATCCCCTCGATCGCCCTGTTCGGCCTGCTGCTGCCGTTCTACTCCAAGTTCGGCCAGGGCCTGGGCCCGCTACCAGCAATCACCGCGGTGTTCCTGTACTCGCTGCTGCCGATCCTGCGCAACACCTACCTGGCGCTGACCAATGTCGAGCCGGGTATCCGTGAAGCGGCGCGCGGCATCGGCATGACCTTCAGCCAGCGCCTGCGCATGGTCGAGCTGCCCATCGCGGTTCCGGTGATCCTTGCCGGTGTGCGCACCGCCGTGGTCATGAACATTGGCGTCATGACCATCGCCGCGACCATCGGCGCCGGCGGCCTGGGCGTACTCATCCTTACTTCCATCAGCCGCAGCGACATGTCGATGCTGCTGGTCGGCGCCGTGCTGGTCAGCCTCCTGGCGATCATCGCCGACCTGCTGCTGCAACGCCTGCAACGTACCCTGACTCCAGAAGGACTGCGCAAATGATCGAACTCCAGAACCTCAGCAAAACCTTCAAAGCCAATGGCAAGGACGTCAAGGCCGTCGACTCGGTGAGCCTGACCGTCAACGAAGGCGAAATCTGCGTATTCCTCGGCCCCTCGGGCTGCGGCAAGAGCACCACGCTGAAGATGATCAACCGCCTTATCACGCCGACCTCCGGCAAGGTGCTGATCAATGGCGAAGACACCACGGGGCTGGACGAAGTGACCTTGCGCCGGCGCATCGGCTATGTGATCCAGCAGATCGGCCTGTTTCCCAACATGACCATCGAGGAGAACATCACCGTGGTCCCGCGCCTGCTCGGCTGGGACAAGCAGAAGTGCCATGACCGTGCCCGCGAATTGATGAACATGATCAAGCTCGAGCCCAAGCAATACCTGCAGCGCTACCCGCGCGAGCTCTCCGGTGGCCAGCAACAACGTATCGGCGTGATCCGCGCGCTGGCGGCCGATGCCCCGGTGCTGTTGATGGACGAGCCATTCGGCGCGGTGGACCCGATCAACCGCGAGATGATCCAGAACGAGTTCTTCGAAATGCAGCGCGCGCTGAACAAGACCGTGATCATGGTCAGCCACGACATCGACGAGGCCATCAAGCTCGGTGACAAGATCGCCATCTTCCGCGCGGGCAAGCTGCTTCAGCTGGACCATCCGGATACGCTGCTGGCGCATCCGGTGGATGATTTCGTCAGCAACTTCGTCGGCCAGGACAGCACCCTCAAGCGCCTGCTGCTGGTACGTGCCGAAGATGCCGCGGACAACGCCCCGTCGGTCAGTCCCCAGACGCCGGTGAGCGACGCTCTGGATCTGATGGACGAACATGACCGCCGCTACGTGGTAGTCACCGATGGGCAGAACAAGGCGCGGGGCTATGTCCGCCGCCGCGACCTGCACCGCCAGCAAGGTACTTGCGGCGACTTCCTGCGCCAGTTCAATGCCACCGCCTCGCACGACGAGCACCTGCGCATCCTGCTATCGCGCATGTACGAGTTCAATAGTTCATGGCTGCCGGTGCTCGATGCCGAGCAGGTGTTCCTGGGCGAGGTGACCCAGGAGTCGATTGCTGCCTACCTGAGCTCGGGGCGTTCGCGCGGGGGCAAGACCAGCATCGTTTCGCCGGCCGAGGCGGTGGTGGCGTAACAGCGGGTTGCCCGCCACCGTGCACGCCTCTAGTTCCGTGGTGTCCCTGAGAACGCCGCTTGCGCGGCGCTTTCGCGGGCAAGCCCGCCCCCATTGAGGCGCACCCAGAGCCATGTTCTCTGCGCGACAGCGCAGCCCAGCGGGCTGGGTGGGCTCTCATACATAGAACAAACGCTAACTCTCTGATTTAGCTGAACCTGTGGGAGCGGGCTTGCCCGCGAAAGCGCCGCGCGAGCGGCGCTCGATCTCAAGGACACCGCAATACTCAGGGCAGGCACCTGCTGGCCATCCTGCAATCTCTCCCTGTAGGGTCCCGCCTCCCCCCACACCCCTCGAAAATCTCACGCAATACCTGGCCATAAATATGGACATCACCCGCTCATAGAAGCCTCTCCCCAGCCTCAAGACCAACGGTCGCTTTCACGTTTTTCCCGCGTTTCGTAGCGAACCTCGCCAATTGATCGTTCTCATGCTTCTTTGCGCGTATCCAGGCCACGATCGCCCCTGTTCCACAATATTTTACGCCTGGCCCTTTCAACGGAACATTGGCCGGCGACGGGCGTCGGAAGGCTGCAGAGCCGCGACATTTTTTGTTGATCTTGCTCCCCTCACGCCCTAAAGTTCGCGCCGAACGTCCATGCTGGAAACGATCCATCCGGCTCAAGTACTGACGACGAGACAGCAAGGTCACCCGCCGCTCCGCCTCATGAGCACGGTTGACCTTTTTGCTTTCGGCGACATGCCTTGGGAAGTAGGCGAACCAAAGTGGGGATACGGAGGGCGTTCAGTTGCAGCCACTTAATTTTTCAGTTTGCCCATGGAGTCCCTGAGCATGTCGATCCAGGTCGAAGACTATTTCGCGCGTGAAACCTTCCAGAAGATGAAGGCGTTTGCCGACAAGCAGGAAACCCCGTTCGTACTCATCGACACCCAGATGATCAGCCAGGCCTATGACGACCTGCGCGCTGGTTTCGAATTCGCCAAGGTCTACTACGCGGTCAAGGCCAACCCCGCGGTCGAGATCATCGACCTGCTCAAGGACAAAGGCTCGAACTTCGACATCGCCTCGATCTACGAGCTGGACAAGGTGATGAACCAAGGGGTCGGTGCCGACCGCATCAGCTACGGCAACACCATCAAGAAGTCCAAGGACATCCGCTACTTCTATGAGAAGGGCGTGCGCATGTATGCCACCGATTCCGAAGCGGACCTGCGCAACATCGCCAAGGCCGCACCGGGCTCGAAAGTCTACGTGCGCATTCTCACCGAAGGCTCCACCACCGCCGACTGGCCGCTGTCGCGCAAGTTCGGCTGCCAGACCGACATGGCCATGGACCTGCTGATCCTTGCCCGCGACCTTGGCCTGGTGCCGTACGGTGTGTCCTTCCACGTCGGTTCGCAGCAGCGCGACATCAGTGTCTGGGACGCGGCCATCGCCAAGGTGAAGGTCATCTTCGAGCGCCTGAAGGAAGAAGACGGCATCGAACTCAAGATGATCAACATGGGTGGCGGCTTCCCGGCCAACTACATCACCCGCACCAACAGCCTGGAAACCTACGCTGAAGAGATTATCCGCTTCCTCAAGGAAGACTTCGGTGACGACCTGCCCGAGATCATCCTCGAGCCAGGCCGCTCGTTGATCGCCAACGCCGGCATCCTGGTCAGTGAAGTGGTCTTGGTGGCGCGCAAGTCGCGCACCGCGGTCGAGCGCTGGGTCTACACCGACGTGGGCAAGTTCTCCGGCCTGATCGAAACCATGGACGAGTCCATCAAGTTCCCGATCTGGACCGAGAAGAAAGGCGAGATGGAAGAAGTCGTGATCGCCGGCCCGACCTGCGACAGCGCCGACATCATGTACGAGCACTACAAGTACGGCCTGCCGCTGAACCTGGCCATTGGTGACCGCATGTACTGGCTGTCGACCGGTGCCTACACCACCAGCTACAGCGCGGTGGAATTCAACGGCTTCCCGCCGCTGAAGGCCTACTACCTCTGAGCCTTGGGCCGCTCATGCGGCCCATCAACCTTGCAGTTGCAGCAGGCGCTCCCGATACAATGGCGCCAACGCCCTGATCCGTGCATCCCGCGCCTGTTCCAGGCTCGGGATGCTGGTGCGTAGAAAATTGGCATTGCCCAAATCCAGCGCCCGCCGCAACCAGCCCAACGCCTCTGCGACATCACCCTGGTCGGCCAGCACGGCCGCATGGCTGAACTGTCCGCGAAAATCCCCCGCCTCTGCAGAACGTCGGTACCAGCGCCGCGCCCGGGTGAAGCTGGCCTCGCAGGCAATCCCCAACTCCAGGTAACGGCCCACCAGGTTCATCGATTTGGCGTGCCCGCCCTCGGCCGCGCGCCGATAGGCTGCATACGCCGCGGCCTGGTCCTTGGCTACGCCCCGGCCGGTGCTGAGCATATTGGCGTAGTTGTACAAGCCCCAGTCCAGACCGGCCTCGGCGGCGCAGCGGTAATGAATGGCCGCCTGGCCCAGGTCCTGCTCGCCGCCCCAGCCGTGCTCCAGGCAGCGCCCGAGCATGTTGTGGGCCATGGCGCTGTCACCCTTGGCCGCGATGGCGAACCATTGCCGGGCCAGAACCAGATCGCGCTCGATACCGCGGCCATCCAGGAGAATCTGCCCGAGTAGCAATTGAGCCTGGACGACGCCCTGCCCGGCCGCGGCCAGAATCGCCTGAGCAGCTTTACCCGGACTGTCTTCGAGCATGCTGCGCAGCCGCGCGCCGTCTACCTCTTCTTCCCGTAGCAGGTCGTAGCCCATGTTCAAACCTCGACCCAGCGACGCAGCAGGTTGTGGTAGGTACCCGTGAGCTGCAGCACCGCCGGATGCTCTGGCACGTCGGCGGTGAGCTGCTGGATGGCGTTGTCCATCTCGAACAGCAAGGCGCGCTGGCTGTCCTCGCGCACCAGGCTCTGGGTCCAGAAGAACGCTGCATAGCGCGCCCCACGGGTAACCGCGTTGACCTTGTGCAGGCTGGTGCCCGGATACAGCACCAGGTCGCCCGCCGGCAACTTGACCTGCTGTACCCCATAGGTGTCCTGGATTACCAGCTCGCCACCGTCATAGCTGTCCGGTTCGCTGAGAAACAGTGTCGAGGACAGGTCGGTGCGCACCCGTTCATGGCTGCCCCGTGGCTGGCGCAGGGCGTTGTCGATATGAAAACCGAAATTGCCGCCCTCGCGGTAACAGTTGACCAGCGGTGGAAAGACCTTGTGCGGCAAGGCCGCCGACATGAATTGCGGGTTGTTCCACAGGCGCTCGATCAGCGCCGCGCCGATCTCCTTGGCCAACGGATGACCCTCCGGCAGCTGCAGGTTGTGCTTGGCCTTGGCCGACTGGTAACCCGCCGTCACCTTGCCGTCGGCCCAATCGGCCTGTTCCAGGGCCTCGCGGATGCGCGAAACTTCTTCGGGGGTGAAGAGTGCGGGGATGTGCAGCAGCATAGTGGTGGAACCTAGCAACGGAAAGAGGCGCCAATGATATTGATTCCCTTTTATTTCTCACAACCCCCAGCCGAGCAATGGCCATCGCAAAACGGAAACCGTCAAGAAAACTTGTAAAGATTGTAAATTTGTCTTGAATAGCAACGCTTCTCAATTGCCTATAACATTTGCTTACATTACATTTCGCGGCCTTACACCTTGGGGAAGGCCTCTTATGTCGCGTCAATACCTGCCATCTGCTGTTAGTTCACCCCGCATACTCGCTTCCGCGGTCGGTGTCGCCATCACTGCCTCGTCGGCTTCGCACTTTGCCCAGGCGGCGGAGCGCACCGATACCGACCGCGTTATCTCGCTGGATGCGACCAGCATCAACAGCATGCAGGACGAGACCGGCTACAAGACCGATAGCGCCACGTCGAAAAAATACACCGCGCCACTGCGTGAAACGCCGAAAAGCGTGACGGTCATCCCGCAACAGGTTATTCGCGACACCGGTGCTACCAGCCTGGTCGATGCCCTGCGCACCACGCCGGGCATCACCTTCGGTGCCGGTGAGGGTGGCAACCCAGCAGGCGATCGCCCGATCATTCGCGGCTTCAATGCTGAAAGCGATGTATTCGTCGACGGTATGCGCGACGTCGCCTCGCAGAGCCGCGAGATCTTCAACGTCGAATCGGTGGAAGTCAGCAAAGGTCCTGGCTCGGCCTTTACAGGTGCCGGTTCCACCGGTGGCAGCCTTAACCTGGTCACCAAGACCGCCAAGCTCGGTGACGCCTACAACGGCGGCTTCACCTGGGGCTCCGACCAGACCAAGCGAACCACGCTGGATGTCAACAAGCAGCTCACCGATACCTCGGCGTTCCGCCTGAACCTGATGAAGCATGAAGCCAATGTGGCTGGTCGTGATGATGTCGATGTCAGTCGCTGGGGTGTGGCGCCCTCCTTTGCCTTTGGCCTGGGCACCGATACCCGCGTGACCGTCGGTTACTATCACCTCAAGACCGACGACATGCCGGACTATGGCATTCCGTTGAACCGCAGCGCCGACCGCAGCAAGTACAACGTCGACACGCCGGTCCATGTCGATCGCGACAATTTCTACGGGCTGAACGGACGTGACTATCGCAAGACCAGCAATGACAGCGGCACTATCCGTATCGAGCACGACCTGAACGATAACCTGACCCTGTCCAATAGCTTCCGCATGTCGCGGTCGACCCTGGACTACATCGTCAGCAACCCTGACGACAGCCGGGGCAACGTCGCCAACGGTACGGTCTATCGCTCGACCAAGAACCGTAATTCGACGTCCAAGGGTTGGGTCAACCAAACCGACTTGAGCGCCAGGTTCAACACCGGCTTCATCCAGCACAGTCTTGTTACCGGCCTGGAGTTCACCTACAGCGACACCCACAACCGTGGCTACGTGATTACCTCCGATGCCGGCACCGGCTCTATCTGCAACCCCGCACTGCTCGCTTCGGGCGACTGCACCAGCCTGCACGATCCATCGCCGGACGACAGCTGGTCCGGCAGCATCACCGACAGCGCGGCCTATACCGATACCGACACCAAGACCAGTGCCGCCTATGTCTTCGACACCCTGGCCTTCAACGACCAGTGGTCGCTGAACCTGGGCCTGCGCTATGACGATTACCAGACCAAGTCCAGTGGCTACAGCACCGGTGGGCGTGGATCGGCGGCAGGCAATTTCTCACGCGAGAACAATGCTCACCTGTGGAACTACCAAGTGGGGATAGTCTACAAGCCACTGCCGAACGGCAGCATCTATGCGGCCTGGTCGACCTCCAGCAACCCGTCGGGCGAAACCAGTGGCAACGGTGGTTTGGAGCTTGCCGACAACAACAGCAACCTCGACCCGGAACGCAACCGCAACTACGAGATCGGTACCAAGTGGGACTTCTTCGACGAAAATCTCTCGTTGACGGCCGCCCTGTTCCGCACCGACAAGACCAACGCCCGCATCACCGACCCGGACAATGCCACCTACCAGGTGCTCGACGGTGAACAGCGCGTGGAAGGATTGGAGCTGACCTACTCAGGCAACCTGACCAAGCAATGGAAGGTCTACGGTGGCTATACCTACATGGAGAGCGAGATCGTCAAGACCAGCAATGCGGCCAACGAAGGCAACCATATGCCGAGCACGCCACGTAACAACTTTACCTTCTGGTCGACCTATGACGTGGTTCCTCAACTGACCATCGGTGCCGGGGCCACCTTTGTCGACTCGCGCTTCGGTAACGAAGATAACTCGGTCGAGGTACCGTCCTACTGGCGTTACGATGCAATGGCCACCTACCGCCTGACCAAGAATGTCGACCTGCAATTGAACCTGCAGAACCTGACCGACAAACGCTACTTCGACCAGGTATTCTCGACCCACTATGCCCACGTGGCCGCAGGCCGTACTGCGCTGATGAGCGCGAACTTCCACTTCTAAAGCAACTGTCCAGCAAGCCCCGCCCACTCAGGTGAGCGGGGCTTTCGTGCACCAAAGGCAGGTTGCATGCCACGCCAGCAGAGGCGGCTCGACAAGGTAATCGATGTGGTAAAGAAGACGTTATTTCAGTTGCACTGGTTCTTTGGCATTACCGCGGGCCTGGTACTGGCGCTGATGGGCATCACCGGTGCGGTCTACTCGTTCCAGGGAGAACTGCTGCGCTTGTTCAATGCCGATGTGCTCAAGGTCCAGGTGCGCCAGGAAGGCGTGCTGCCGCCTGCCGAGCTGGTGCGCCGGGTGGAGGCCGCGCAGGGCGACAACGTGTCGATGCTCTGGGTCGATACCCGCGAGGGCAACGCTGCGCGGATCTTCTTCACCCCGCCGCCAGGCGAGCGCCGCGGCGAACTGCGCTACGCCGACCCTTACACCGGCGAGCTCAAGGGCGAGGCCACAGGCCAGGGTTTCTTCAATTTCATGCTGCAGTTGCACCGCTTCCTGGCCATGGGCGACACCGGCCGGCAGATCACCGGCGCCTGTACCTTGATGCTGATCTTCTTCTGCCTCTCGGGCCTCTACCTGCGCTGGCCGCGCAAGCCGTTGAACTGGCGGGTGTGGTTGACCTTCGACTGGGCCAAAAAAGGCCGGGCGTTCAACTGGGATCTGCACGCCGTAGCGGGCACCTGGTGCCTGCTGTTCTACCTGCTGTTCGCCCTGACCGGCCTGTTCTGGTCCTACGAATGGTACCGCGAAGGTCTGAATCGCCTGCTGGCCGATGCGCCACCGGCCGGGGAACAGCAAAAGCGTGGAGAAGGTCGAGGCCGACACGGCCAGCCTCGAGTGGATAGCAACGCGCCCCCGCTGGTGGTCGACTACGACGCCCTCTGGAAAAGTCTGCGCGATGCGGCAGGCCCTGGCCTTGCCACCTATAACCTGCGCTTGCCGCCTGTCGGCGGCCAGCCTGCGACCCTGTTCTACCTGCTCGACGACGCAGCCCACGAGCGCGCCTTCAATACCCTGACCCTGGATCCGGCCAATGGCGCGGTAAAGCGTCACGAGCAATACAACGACAAGTCGTTCAAGGCGCAGCTGCTGGCCAGCGTCTATGCCCTGCATGTCGGTAGCTATTTCGGCCTGCCAGGGCGCATCATCATGACCCTCGCCAGCCTGAGCATGCCGCTGTTCTTCGTCACCGGCTGGCTGCTGTACCTGGACCGGCGGCGCAAGAAGCGCCAGGTCCGCGCGGCCCGTGGCACCGTCAGCAGCGGCGCGGCACAAGGTGATAGCTGGCTGATTGGCTTCGCCAGCCAGAGTGGCTTTGCCGAGCAGTTGGCCTGGCAGAGCGCCAGCCAGCTGCAGGCCGCGGGGCTGCCCGTGCAGGTCAGGCCACTGGCCGAACTGGGTCAACACGAGCTGCGCCAGACCCAGCGCGCGCTGTTCGTGGTCAGCACCTTCGGCGACGGCGAAGCACCGGACAGCGCCCGCGTCTTCGAGCGCAAGGTGCTCGGCCAACCTTGGGCGCTGAATAACCTGCACTACGCCCTGCTCGCCCTCGGCGATCGCCAGTACCCACACTTCTGCGGTTTTGCCCGACGCCTGCAAGCCTGGCTAGGCGACCGCGGAGCCACCAGCGCCTTCAGCCCGGTGGAAGTGGACAGCGCCGACCCGGCCGCCTTGCAGCAATGGCAGCAGGAACTGGCACGGCTCACCGGCACCCAGCCGGTGGCCGCCTGGCAACCGCCAAGCTACGGCAACTGGACCTTGTGCCAGCGCACCCTGCTCAACTCCGATAGTCAGGGCGCGCCGGTCTACCTGCTCGGGCTGCGGCCGGAGCACCCTGCCACCTGGGAGGCGGGCGACCTGGTTGAGGTGATGCCGCGCAACGGTCAACAACGCGTCGCGCAGTTTCTCGCCGGTCTAGGGCTTGACCCCAATACGCCGGTGCAACTGGCCGGCCTGACCGAGACCCTGGCCCAGGCCCTGGCCAGCCGCAACCTGCCCACAGGCCGCGAGCACCTGGTCGGCGTGCATGCCCAGGCGCTGGTCGATTCGCTGGCGCCGATCGGCCCGCGCGAATACTCCATCGCCTCTATCGCCAGCGACGGCGTGCTGGAGCTGATCGTGCGCCAGGAGCGCCATCCCGACGGCAGCCTGGGCCTGGGCTCGGGTTGGCTGACCGAATACCTGCCCCTGACCGGCAGCGCCAGCCTGCGTCTGCGCCGCAACAGCGGCTTCCACCTGCCAGAGGCGCCAGGACCGATGATCCTGATCGGCAATGGCACTGGCCTTGCCGGCCTGCGCAGTCTGCTCAAGGCGCGGGTCATTGCCGGTGAACAGCGCAACTGGCTGCTGTTTGGCGAGCGTAGCCGGGCTCATGATCTGTTCTGTGGCGATGAGTTGCTTGGCTGGCACCAGCGCGGCGAGGTGGCGCGGCTGGACCTGGCGTTTTCGCGGGATCAGCCGGAGAAGATCTACGTGCAGGATGTGTTGCGCCAGCAGGCCGCAGAGCTGCGCCTCTGGCTCGACGATGGCGCCAGCCTGTACATCTGCGGCAGCCTGCAGGGGATGGCCGCGGGCGTGGACGCGGTGCTCAACGAGGTACTGGGGGCTGAGAAGGTCCAGGCATTGATCGAGGATGGGCGCTATCGGCGCGATGTCTATTGAGACCCTGTGTCCCTGGGGCTGCTTCGCAGCCCATGGCAGGCCTATCTCGCTTAGTGCAATTCGAAGGTATCGGCATCCAGGTAGGCCGGGAAACGCGTGCGGTAGGCAGCCAGGTCCGCCGCGCTCAACACCACGGTGAATACGCCATCGGCCTCTCCGGCGCTGAGCAGGCTCTCGCCCTGGAAATCCAGGACCTGGCTGTCGCCTGAATAGGCAAAGCCTTTGCCATCGGTCCCCACCCGGTTCACCGCCGCCACATAGCACAGGTTCTCGATGCCCCGCGCTGGCAGCAGGCGGTTCCAGTGCTGGCGACGGGCCGCCGGCCAGTTCGCCGTGTACAGCAACAGGTGGGTGTCCTGGGCGTCACGGCTCCACACCGGGAAGCGCAGGTCATAGCAGATCAAGGGCCGAATCCGCCAACCCTTGAGCTCGAACTGCACCTGGCGTTCGCCGGGCGTGTAGTGCTTGTGCTCGCCGGCCATGCGGAACAGGTGGCGCTTGTCGTAATGCAGGACCTCACCGTCCGGGCGAGCCCAGAGCAGGCGGTTACGGTGGCTGCCATCGGCGGCCTCGACGATGACGCTGCCGGTGATTACCGCATCATGCTTCCTGGCCTGGGCCTTGAGCCATTTGTAGGTCGGGCCATGCTCGGGCTCGGCGAGCCGCTCGGAGTCCATGGAAAAGCCAGTGGTGAACATCTCGGGCAGGATCACCAGATCGACATCGCCGACCTGCTCCAGCAGTAATTCAAAATGCTCGTAATTGGCCTGACGGTCCTGCCAGACCAGGGTGGTCTGCACCAGGGCGATTTTCAGGTTGGGCAGTTCACTCAGATCGCGCATAGTTTTTCCGCTGCCTGGCGCAGCGTCTCCTCGCGTTTGGCAAAGCACAGACGCACCAGACGCTGCTCGGGGATCGGTCGCTGGTAGAACACTGACACCGGAATGGTCGCCACGCCATGCTCGCGGGGCAGCCATAGGGCCATTTCCACGTCATTGAGATCAGGACGGATCTGCGAGTAGTCGACCAGTTGGAAATAGGTGCCCGCTGTGCGGTTGAAGGTGAAACGCGAGGCCTGCAGCAGGTCGCAGAACAGGTCGCGCTTGGCCTGGTAGAAGGCTGGCAGGTGCGCGATGTGCTCCGGATGCTCGGCCATGAAGTCGGCCAGGGCGCACTGCAAGGGCGTCACGCCGCAAAAGTTGACGTATTGGTGGACCTTGCGCAGCTCCAGGCTCAGCGCCGGAGGTGCGACCACGTAGCCGGTCTTCCAGCCGGTGACATGGTAGGTCTTGCCGAACGAACTGACCACGAAGGCCCGCTGAAACAGCGCTTCGTGGGCCAGCACGCTGGCATGCTCGACGCCGTCGAACACCAGGTGCTCGTAGACCTCGTCGCTGATCAGGTAAATGTCGCGATCGGCGATCAGCAGCGCCAGCTTGTCCAGGTCGTCGCGGCTGATCAACGCGCCGCTGGGATTGTGCGGCGAGTTGAGGATGATCATCCGGGTGCGTGGGCTGAGGGCGTCACTGAGTTGCTGCCAGTCGATGCTGAACTCGCCGTCACGCAGTTGCACATGCACGCAGCGTCCGCCCGCCAGTTCCACCGAGGGTTCATAGCTGTCATAGCAAGGGTCGAAGACGATCACTTCATCGCCCGCGTGGATTACCGCCTGGATGGCGCAGAAAATCGCCTCGGTGGCGCCGGGGGTGATGGTCACCTCATGATCGGCATCCACCGCAACGCCATACTGGCGGGCGATCTTGGCCGCTACCTGCTGGCGCAGCGCCGGCAGCCCGGTCATCGGCGAATACTGGTTGTGCCCGGCGGCCACATGCCGGCCGACCGCATCGAGCAGTGCCTGGGGACCATTGAAATCGGGAAACCCCTGGGAGAGGTTCAGAGCGCCGGTTTGCACGGCGAGCTGGGACATGGTGGTGAAGATAGTCGTGCCGACGTTCGGCAGCTTGCTGGTGATCATGTAGCCCTCTTTCCTGCACTGAGCATCCGGCTCGGGACGAAGCCCGAGCATAGCGGAATGATTCGGCAGGAAAAAGGTTGAAACAATCGAAGGTTGACGCACGACGTGTAGGAGCCCGCTGGACTGCGCTGTCGCGCAGAGAACAACGTCTGCAAGCGCGACATCATCCTAATGTGGGAGCATGCCTTGTGCCGGACCGCGCGGTCCGGCGCAAGGCCGCTCAGCAAGCCTATGCCTGCAGCATCGCCTTACTTGCGTTTGTCCTTGCGCTTCTTCTCGGCCTTCTTGTGGTGCGACATCAGCCGACGCTTCTTGTTGACCTGGCGGTCGGTCAGCTGGTTCTTGTTACCCTCGTAAGGGTTGTCGCTGCCTTTGTACTCGATGCGGATCGGCGTACCGACCAGTTTGAGCACCCGGCGGTAGGTGTTTTCCAGGTAACGCGAGTAGGAACGCGGGACCTTTTCGACCTGGTTGCCGTGGATCACGATGATCGGCGGGTTGGCGCCACCGAGGTGGGCATAGCGCAGCTTGATCCGGCGACCGTTGACCATCGGCGGCTGGTGCTCGCTGACTGCGTCTTCGAGGATCTGGGTCAGGCGACTGGTCGGCCAGCGGGTCACCGCCGACTTGAACGAGGCCTGGACCGACTTGTACAGGTTGCCCACGCCCGTGCCGTGCAGCGCGGAGATGAAGTGAATGTCGGCGAAGTCGACGAAGAACAGCCGGCGCTCCAGCTCGGTCTTCACGTAGTCGCGCTCGCCCGGCTGCATGCCATCCCACTTGTTCAGGGCAATGACGATCGCGCGGCCCGCTTCCAGGGCAAAGCCAAGCAGGTTGAGGTCATGGTCGACCACGCCCTCACGGGCGTCCATGACGAAGATCACCACGTTGGCATCCTTGATCGCCTGCAGCGTCTTGACCACCGAGAACTTCTCGACTTCCTCGTGGATCTTGCCGCGCTTGCGCACGCCCGCGGTGTCGATCAGGGTGTACTTGTCTTCATCGCGCTGGAACGGGATGTAGATACTGTCGCGGGTTGTGCCCGGCTCGTCGTAGACCACCACGCGCTCTTCACCGAGCATCCGGTTGACCAGGGTCGACTTGCCGACATTGGGGCGACCGATGATGGCGATCTTGATGCCATCCTTCTCGCTCGGGCCGGGAATCCGCACCGCTTCCTCGCCTTCTGCGACGTTTTCGGCGAGGGCATCCTCCTCCTTGTCACGCGGCACATCGCCCAGGACGATTTCCATCAGGCTATTGATGCCACGGCCTTGGGCGCCGGCCACCGGGATGGCGTTGCCCATGCCCATCGGCGAGAACTCGGCGCGGGCGGTATCGGGGTCGATGTGGTCAATCTTGTTGGCGACCAGGAACGATTGCTTGTTCCGCTTGCGCAAGTGCTCGGCGATCATCTGGTCGCCAGCGGTCATGCCGGCACGGGCATCGACCAGGAACAAGACGTAGTCGGCTTCCTCGATGGCCATCAGCGATTGCTCGGCCATCTTCTCGTCCATGCCGACTTCATCACCGGTGATACCACCGGTGTCGATCAGAATGTACGAACGACCCTGCCACACGGCCTCGCCATACTGGCGGTCGCGGGTCAGCCCGGACAAGTCGCCGACGATGGCGTCGCGGGTCTTGGTCAGGCGGTTGAACATGGTGGATTTGCCGACGTTCGGCCGGCCCACAAGGGCGATTACGGGAACCATGCGGCTCTCCACTGCTTGAATTCGAAAAATACAAAGGCCGCTGCACAGCAGCGGCCGGAGTTCGGGCGGCACATACGTGCCGCTGCCCGAGGCCGGTAAGGCCTCAAGCATAGCTTCAGCGGATGGTCAGTGCCTCGAGCTTGCCGCTGTTGCCAAAGACATAGATGGTGTCGCCGACCACCAGGGGCCGGGCGCGCAGGCCGTCGCTGTCGATACGCTCACGGCCGACGAAGCGGCCATCGATCTGGCTGAGCAGGTGCAGGTAGCCTTCGAGGTCACCCACGGCCACGTAGCTCGAGAACACTTCAGGCGCCGACAGCTGGCGACGGGCCAGCGAATCATTGCTCCACAGGGCGCTCGAGGAACGCTCGTCAATGCTTTCCACGGTGCCCGAAGCCAGGCTCACGTAGACGTTGCCGAACCCTTGGGCGACACCGGTGTAGCTGGAGGCATCGCGCTGCCACAGCACGCGCCCGCTTTCCAGGTCCAGGCCGGCGACGCGGCCCTGGTAGCTGGAGACATAGAGCACGCCACCGGACAGCAGCAGGCCACCGTCGATGTCGACGACACGCTCAAGCTCCGAACGGCCTTGCGGGATGGCTACGCGCGACTCCCAGACCGGCACGCCGTTCTGGGTGTCCAGGGCAATCACCTTGCCCGTAGACAGGCCAGCGACGGCCAGGCGGTTGGTGACGATCGGCGCACCGGTGCCACGCAGGGTCAGCACCGCCGGGGTACTTTCGTAGATCCAGCGGCGATCACCGGTGGCGGCATCAAGGCCAATCACGCGGTCGTCCTGGGTCTGCACCACCACCACGTCGCCGTTGGTCGCAGGCGGTGCCAGCACTTCGCTGGTTACCCGCGAGCGCCAGCGCTCTTCACCGGTGCTGGCATCCAGGGCAATGACCTCGCCCTTGATGGTGCCGAGCATGACCAGGCCGTAGCCGACGCCGACCGCGCCGGAGACCGGCAGATCCAGGTCCTTCTTCCAGGCCACGTCGCCGTTGTTGCGGTCCAGCGACATGACCACGCCGGTCACGTCGGCGGCATAGATGCGGTCGTTCTCGATCGCCGGCACGAGCATATTGAAGGTCTCGCCCTGACCGTCACCGATCGAGCGGCTCCACTGCTTCTTCAGCACCACTTCTTCGGTGAACTTGGTCAGTTCGGCCGGGGGAAGTTCCTTTTTGCTGTTGCTGCTGCAACCCGCGGCCAAGACGGCCAGGGCCAGCACTGCTGCATGTTTCCAACCGATCACGTCAGGCATCCCCTTTGGCCAGGTCATCCAGCTTCTGTTGCAGGCTACCGACCGCGGCGTCATCCGACAGCGCAGCCTTGGCATTTTCGTACGCGCCGTGGGCATCGTCACCGCGACCCAGTTGTACCAGCAGGTCGCCCTTGAGCTCCTCACGGCTGGCCAGGAAGGCCTTGTCGGTGTCACCGTCGAGCAGCTTCAAGCCCTCTTCGGGCTTGTCCTGGGCAGCCAGGACACGCGCCAGGCGCTGACGCGCGATCTCTGCCAGAGTGGCATCGGCTGGCTTGTCCATCACGCTCTTGAGCTCGGCGGCGGCATCGTCCAGCTTGCCGCTGTCGACCGCCACCTTGGCCACGAACAGGCTCGCGTACTGGGCATAGGCCGTGCCGCCGAACTCGTTCTTGAGCTTGCCGGACAGCTCGGCGACCTTGGCCGTATCGGGCTGGCCAGTCGGCGTCAGGGTCGTTTCCAGCAGGGCCTGATACAGGTTCGAGGCGCCTTGCGACTGGGTATTCTGGTATTTCTGCCAGCCCTGCCAGCCCAACACCACCACCGCGGCCAGCAGGGCGCCGGTCAGCAGTGGCTTGCCATTGCGATCCCACCAGTCCTTGACCGCGACCAGCTCTTCATCGGTACTCGACACCCCAATACTCCTTTTCAGCAATTCGGCCGTTGACCTGCTTCACGCCTGCGCGAGAGCAGCTTGCAAATGCTCGGCAAGAGCATCCCAGGCAATGTTCTGTTGTTCGCCCTGACCACGCAGGGGCTTGAAACCTACCACTTGTTGCGCCAGTTCGTCGTCCCCAAGGATCAGGGCAAACAGCGCGCCGCTCTTGTCGGCCTTCTTGAACTGGCTCTTGAAGCTGCCGCCACCGGCGTTGACCTGCAGGCGCAGGTTCGGCAGCGCGTCACGCAGGCGTTCGCTCAGGGCCAGACCGGCCAGCTCGGTCTGCTCGCCCAGGGCGCACAGGTAGACATCAATCTGCCGGTTGATCGACTCGGGCACCTGTTCCAGGGTTTCCAGCAGCAGGATCAGGCGCTCGATGCCCATGGCGAAGCCGACACCAGGGGTCGGCTTGCCGCCCATCTGCTCGACCAGGCCGTCGTAGCGACCGCCGGCGCAGACGGTGCCTTGGGCGCCGAGCTTGTCGGTGACCCACTCGAACACGGTCTTGCTGTAGTAGTCCAGGCCACGCACCAGCTTGGTGTTGATCACGAACGGAATGCCGGCGGCTTCCAGGCGGGCCTTCAGGCCGTCGAAATGCAGGCGCGATTCGACGTCCAGGTATTCTTCGAGCTTCGGCGCGTCGGCCAGCACGGCCTGGGTGCTCGCGTCCTTGCTGTCGAGGATGCGCAGCGGGTTGCTCTTGAGGCGGCGCTGGCTGTCTTCATCGAGCTGGTCGAGGCGGGCCGAGAGGAACTCGACCAGCGCGTCGCGGTAGCGGGCACGCGCTTCGCTGGTGCCCAGGCTGTTGAGCTCCAGCTTGACCGCGTCGCGCAGGCCCAGCAGGCCCCACAGGCGCCAGGTCAGCACGATCAGCTCGGCGTCGATATCCGGGCCGTCGAGGTTGAACACTTCGACGCCGATCTGGTTGAACTGGCGATAGCGGCCTTTTTGCGGACGCTCGTGGCGGAACATCTGGCCGATGTACCACAGCTTCTGCACCTGGCCGCTACCACTGATGCCATGCTCGAGCACGGCGCGCACGCAGGCCGCGGTGCCTTCTGGGCGCAGGGTCAGGGAGTCGCCATTGCGGTCGGCGAAGGTGTACATCTCTTTTTCGACGATATCGGTGACTTCACCGATCGAGCGCTTGAACAGCTCGGTGAACTCGACGATCGGCGTGCGGATCTGACGATAGCCGTAAGTGTCCAGCAGGCCGGCCACGGTGCTCTCGAAATAGCGCCAGAGCGGCGTCTGCTCAGGCAGGATGTCGTTCATGCCACGGATGGCTTGCAGCGTTTTGCTCACGGAAAATCCTTACGATTCGGTATGTCAGCCACGGGCGATCAGCGCCGCATCGGCCTCGGCCTTCTCGGCCGCTTTCTGGCGGATGAGTTTTTCCAGCTCATCGACCAGGTTGTCATTGGTCAGCTTCTGCGACGGCTTGCCGTCGATGTAGACCAGGTTCGGCGTACCGCCAGTCAGGCCCACGTGGGACTCCTTGGCCTCACCCGGGCCATTGACCACGCAGCCGATCACGGCCACGTCCAGCGGCACCAGGAGGTCTTCCAGGCGTCCCTCCAGCTCGTTCATGGTCTTGACCACATCGAAGTTCTGCCGCGAGCAGCTCGGGCAGGCGATGAAGTTGATGCCACGCGAGCGCAGGCGCAGCGACTTGAGGATGTCGTAGCCGACCTTCACTTCCTCGACCGGATCGGCGGCCAGGGAGATGCGGATGGTATCGCCAATGCCGTCGGCCAGCAGCATACCGAGGCCGACCGCGGATTTCACCGTCCCCGAGCGCAGACCGCCGGCTTCGGTGATGCCCAGGTGCAGCGGCTGGACGATCTGCCGGGCCAGCTGACGGTAAGCCTCGACGGCCATGAACACGTCGGAGGCCTTGACGCTGACCTTGAAGTCCTGGAAGTCCAGGCGGTCCAGATGCTCGACGTGACGCAGTGCCGACTCTACCAGCGCGGCCGGGGTCGGCTCGCCGTACTTTTTCTGCAGGTCTTTTTCGAGGGAGCCGGCGTTGACGCCGATGCGGATCGGGATTCCCCGGTCACGCGCAGCGTCGACCACCGCGCGTACGCGGTCCTCGCGGCCGATGTTGCCGGGGTTGATGCGCAGGCAATCGACGCCCAGCTCGGCCACGCGCAGGGCAATGCGGTAGTCGAAGTGGATATCGGCGACCAGCGGCACGCTGACCTGCTGCTTGATGCGGCCGAAGGCCTCGGCAGCGTCCATGTCCGGCACCGAGACGCGGACGATGTCAACGCCGGCATCCACCAGGCGGTTGATCTGCGCCACGGTGGCGGCGACGTCGTTGGTGTCGGTGTTGGTCATGCTTTGCACCGAGATGGGGGCATCCCCACCGACGGGCACGTTGCCGACCCAGATCTTCCGGGATTCGCGTCGTTTGATTGGAGACTCACCGTGCATGACTTACTGTCCCAACTTCAGGCGAGCAGTCTCGCCACTGGTAAACGGGGCAACGTCGACGGCCTGGCCGTTGTAGCTGACCTGGGCGCCGCGGGCAAAGCCCAGGCGGACCGCGAAGGGCGGCTTACCATTCAGGTCCAGGCTGTCGCCTTTGCGCTTGATGGCGCTGAACAGCACCTTGCCGTTGCCATCGGTGACCGAGGTCCAGCAATCGGCGGTGAACTGGATGTGCAACTGGGAGCTGCCGGCCGCCGCACTGGCGACTGGCGGGGTCGCCGCGGCGGCAGGCGCGCTGGTCACCGGTGCGGCCGGGGTTGCCGCCACCGACGGGGCTGGCGCAGGCGCAGTTGGGGCGACCTGGGCCGGCGCGGTGCTGGCCACGGGCGGCACGGCTGGCGTGGCGGGCGCGGGCGCGGGCGCCGCATCGGTCGCTGTCGGGGTGGTCGATGGCACGGGGGAGTCGGCCTGGGTCTGCTCGAGCGACAACGGCGCGCTCTGCGGCTGTTGGGCAGCGCTGACAGCCTGGTCTTCCGGCTCGTCCAGCGGATGGATCTGGGTGGTGCCGTCGGCGCTCTCGACTTCGACGTGCTCAAGGGCCATCTTGGTCAGCTCCTTGCCGCGCAAGCTGTCCTGGTCCTGCCACCAGAAGAAGCCACCGCCGATCAGCAGCAACAACAGCAACACGCTGACGCCGCGCAGGATGTTGTGCGACAGGCGCACCGGCTCTTCGATGCGCCCCAGCGAATGCACATCGCTGCCCTGGGCATGGGTCCCGGTGTATTGGTCGAACGCCTGGACCAGCGGGGCCTGGTCCATGTCCATCAGCTTGGCATAGGCGCGGATGTAGCCACGGGCGAAGGTGTGCCCAGGCAGCTTGTCGAAGGCGCCGGTTTCCAGGTTGTTCAAGGAACTCACGGTAAGGTTGAGCTTGCGTGCCACCTCGGCTTGCGACCAGTCCCGGTTTTCACGGGTCTGACGCAAGAC
>JAEWGL010000250.1 GCA_023388335.1 Pseudomonadota bacterium
TTCGGCCAAGGCGCCGCGACGAGTCATAGCAGGGCTATGGCGAGGAGTGGCAACGCCGGCCGGGCGCCCAAGACGCCGCCAAAAGTGAACAGCTTATTTCCGAGACAGGACACTAGTCGCGCTCGCCCCGGACTCGGTTCAGGAGGCGGCTGGCGCTTGTTCGGACGCCTCCTCACGGCTGGCATAGCGCTGCGCCAGCACCGCGCAGACCATCAGCTGGATCTGGTGAAACAGCATCAATGGCAGGATCATTGCCCCGATGCCGCTGCCCACGAACAGCACCTGGGCCATGGGCACGCCAGTGGCCAGGCTCTTCTTCGAGCCGGCAAACAGGATGGTGATGCGGTCTTCCAGGTTGAAGCCCAGCCAGCGCCCCAGCAGGCGCGTGCCCAGCAGGACCACCGCAAGCAGGATGCCGCAGACCACGAACAGGCCGGCCAGGTGTTGCAGTGAAACGCTCTGCCACAGCCCACTGACCACTGCATCGCTGAAGGCGGTGTAGACCACCAGGAGAATCGAGCCTTGGTCGACGATCTTCAGCCAGCGGGCGTTGCGCTTGACCCAGGCACCGATCCAGCGGCGGGCAATCTGCCCGGCGACGAAGGGTACCAGCAGTTGCATGACGATCTTGAGCACCGCATCCAGGCTCGAGCCAGTGTCGCCCTCCGCGCCCAGCAACAACATCACCAACAGCGGGGTGAGGAAGATGCCCAGCAGGCTCGAGGCGGCCGCGCTGCAGATTGCCGCCGACACGTTGCCGCGGGCCAGCGAGGTAAAGGCGATTGCCGACTGTACCGTAGCCGGCAAGGCGCACAGGTACAGCACGCCCAGGTACAGCTCATCGCCTACCAGCGGCAGGAACAGGGGTTTGAAGGCCAAGCCCAGCAGCGGGAACATCACGAAGGTGCAGCAGAACACCAGCAGATGCAGGCGCCAATGCCCGGCGCCGGCAATGATCGCCTCACGCGACAGTTTGGCGCCGTGCAGGAAGAACAGCAGGCCGATGGCCAGATTCGTCGCCCAACCGAACAGCCAGGCGCCCGTGCCTTCGCAGGGCAACAGCGTGGCGATCACTATCACCCCGAGCAGGGCCAGGGTGAAATTGTCGAAGAGCATCCGCAAGTACTTCATGGCAGGTTCCGGCTTGTCGTTGTTCGATGCCAGATGATAAAGGCTGCGACAATGTCTTGCTAACGCCGTAGACCCTCCCAATGTTGCTGAACGGACAATAGAGGCGAAGCGTTCGACCGCTTTTGCCGCAGCTGGACCTCGAGCACAGCTGAAGGTCCCGGCCGCTGAACAGGCGCGCTACACCCAAGGCTACGCTGTGCAGGGCAACCGGTCCGCATCAACCCGGGTCCCTTGAGCGACGAAAGCTACGGCCAGAGCGGCCGCCGGTGCGGATTGCCCATGAAATTCTCTCGGCCCTGGACCACTGAAGTGCAAAAAAAACTGCGTAAGACGGATTGTCCGACAAAATGTAGTGCGTAAAAAAATCCACTACAAAACGGTTGACGCCGTTTATCGGCCTTGTGCATGATGAGCCCGTCTCCCCGATCGGGAGCGGTGGCAAGGGTGTTCCAGACGGCCTGCGCGGTAACGCAGGCCGTCCGTGGAGAGGGAACTGTCCAAAAGGCAGCGTTAAGAAAGCCCCTGTTGCGATGCTGCTGTAGCAGCCTTGGTAATGCGCTACATCTCGGTGGCGCAGAGCGTGAAATCACCAATCAATGGGTAATAGGGGGCTTTATGATGAACTTGAATGACCAACCCACGATCGACCAACTGGCTCAGCTGTTCGCCGCGCGCAAGGACAGCCTCGATGACCATCTGCTGTGGGTCAACCAGACCGGCGAGGTGCGCCTCGACCGCCTTCCGCCGAACACGGCCGAGGCGGAATTCGAAGCGCACATGCCCAGCATGCGAGCACGTTTCAAAGTCTACCGCCGTGGCCAGGGTTATGTCGGCAAGAAAGCCGCTGCCGACACCGAGTTCGTTGGCAGGGTTCTGCAGACCCTGCAACAAGAGTGGCCGGACTGCCGTGCTCAACGGGTAGTCAAGGTGATCGATCCACTCGACTGAGTGACCCATCGTTCGGCGCAGCCCGGCCCAAAAGGCCGGGCTTTTTTGTAGCCCAAGGCGACGCTCAGGCCCGACGCCGCTGACGTTCCCTGCGCTGCAGCGGCAACGCCCCTACCGCCAGGGCCCTGGCCCTATCGACGCCCCAGACCAGCGCGCGGGTCATGCTTTCGCCTGGCCGGGTTGGGTAATACTCTTCCACCAGGGCCTTGCCCTGCCGGGCATACAGGCCGAGGAACAGTTGCGTGGCGCCAAGGCGCGAGAGCCGCACCTGCACATCGATGCTGGTGCCATCGCACAGCTCCTCATCATGGCAACGGCTGTGCAGTTGGCCATCGGCCCAGCGCCAATAAGTTTCTTCCCTGATACGCATGTAATCCAATCCTCCAGTCTTGATTCGCCACGACAGTAAGGCACAGTCATGACAATCCGGCGACAGCAACCCACCGATACCATGAGCAAGGTCAATCAACCCGAAAAAAACCCCGCCATTGGGCGGGGTGTAGGGTCGCGTTTCAGCGCTTGAGCGGCACCCGAGGGGTGAAGCGGCCCTTCTTGCTGCGTTGCAGATGACTCGGCTTGAGCTGCTCGGACTCATCCAGCGTCATGTTGGCAAAACCCAGTCGCACGGCGGTCTGGCCGCAGCGCACCTGGCTGTTGATCGGGAACTCTTCACCCATGTCCTCTAAATAGGATTCGCTCATGCCCTGTCTCCCTCCACTGGCGAACCGACGCCGGCAAGCAGATGGATTGCCTAAAGAAACATCGGTCCTGTGAAAAGGAGACTAGCCGGTCATTTGCAGACTTCCCGGACATCTCGCCCTGTCCCGACCAGTGGCAAAAGGCCTTAGTTCAATCGAACTGCCGTCCCGGTGACGAACACCACGACCATCCCGCCCTGCACCGAGGGCATGCTGATCTCGAAGTCGACGCCGACCAGGCCGTCGGCCTGCAACTGCCGGGCGCGCTCGATGAGCTCTGCGGTGGCTTGGTCGCGGGCTTGGCGCAAAGCGCTTTCCAGGGTCTGCGAGCGTCCGCCGAAGACATCGCAAAAGCGGGCGAAGAAATCCCGCACGAAGTTGACCCCTTGCACCGACTCGGCACTGACGATGCCCAGGTAACTGGCGATCTGCCGACCTTCGATCTGGCTGGTGGTGGTAACGATCATGGCGCGCTCCTTGTACAGACCCAGCAGACGCCGGGGCAAAGGAAGCGATCTTAGCAAACCGCCGCGCGCAGGCGCTGACCCAGGCGCGCGCCGAAGACATTGATCAGCAGCCCAAGCATCACCAGCAGTGCGCCCCAGCCCTGTATCGGGCTCAGGCGCTCATCCAGCAGCCAGGCCGACGAGCTCAGGCCAATCACCGGCACCAGCAGGGAAAACGGCGCGACCTTGCCGGCGGGATGCCGTGACAGCAGCGTGCTCCATAGGCTGTAACCGAGCATGGTGGCTACGAAGGCCAGGTAGGCCAAGGCCAGTACCGAGCTCCAGCCGATGTTCAGCAGCGCATGGCTGATGCGTTCGGGCCCTTCCAGCCACCAGGACAGCGCAAGAAATGGCAACGGCGGAATCAGGCCACCCCAGACCACCAATGCCACCAGGTCCACCGAGCCAAAACGCCGGGTGATGATGTTGCCCATCCCCCACATGGCCCCGGCGCAGAGCGTCAGCACCAGTGCCAGTAGCGGCACATGGCTGCTGTCCTCGCTGCCGATCAGCGCCAGCCCTCCGGCTGCCACCAGCAGGCCGAACACGCTGGCCAGGCGCAGCCGCTCACCGAGAAACGCCGCCGCGAAGCACAAGGTGAAGAACGCTTGCGACTGCAGCACCAGCGAGGCCAGCCCCGGCGGCATACCGCTGTACATGGCCTGGAAGAGAAAGGCGAACTGGCCCAGGGAGATGGTCGCGCCGTAAGCGATCAACCAGCGCCACGGTAGCTGCGGGCGCTTGATCAGTAGAATCGCCGGAAACGCCACCAAGATAAAGCGCAAGGCCCCTAGCAGCATTGGCGGCAGGCCATCGAGGCCGACTTTGATCACCACGAAATTGACACCCCAGGCGATGATCACCACCAGTGCCAGCAGCAGGTCCTTCAGCGGCATTTTGCCTCCTCTTCCATCGGCCTTGTAGAAATATTTCGTAACAGCATAAGCATATTCCAAGCCGTCCGGCCAGCCATCGCCGCGACGCTTGTCGTGTTCTGCGTTTGCGCAGCAGCGCATAGCTCGTCATAGCATTCACTTGACCTGACTTGTATATACATGATCATATCAGCGCTCGGCCATCAGCCCTACGTCCTGCGGATGGCCACCGCCTGAAAAAAACAATTACGCGGAGTCGAGCAATGTCCAGCAAGCCCCTGATCGAGCGGCGCTCGATCGACTATATCCCCGAGTCCGAACGCCATGGACGCGTCTACAGTCAGTTCACCCTGTGGCTGGGAGCCAACCTGCAGATCACCGCGATCGTCACCGGGGCCTTGGCCGTGGTGCTCGGGGGCGATGTGTTCTGGTCATTGATCGGCCTGCTGCTCGGCCAACTCGTCGGCGGCACGGTGATGGCCTTGCACGCCGCGCAAGGCCCGCGCCTGGGGTTGCCGCAGATGATTTCCAGTCGGGTGCAGTTCGGCGTCTATGGCGCGGCCATTCCCATGGCCCTGGTGTGCCTGATGTACCTGGGCTTCACCGCCACCGGCACGGTCTTGTCGGG
>JAEWGL010000062.1 GCA_023388335.1 Pseudomonadota bacterium
CTGCCGGTGCTCAAGGGCAAGCTGACGGGCAATGCCATCCGCGTGCCGACGCCCAACGTTTCCATGGCCATCCTGAACCTGAACCTGGAGAAGGCCACCTCGCGCGAGGAGATCAACGAGTACCTGCGCCAGACCGCCATGCACTCCGAGCTGCATAAGCAGATCGACTACGTGAACTCCCAGGAAGTGGTCTCCACCGACTTCGTCGGCTCGCGTCACGCGGGTGTGGTCGACGCCGAAGCGACCATCTGCAATGACAACCGCGTTGTCCTGTACGTCTGGTACGACAACGAGTTTGGTTACAGCTGCCAGGTGGTGCGTGTGATGGAAGACATGGCGGGTGTAAATCCGCCGGCGTTTCCGCAGTAAGCATTGAGTGTTGAAAAAGCGGGAGCCTATTGGCTCCCAATTTTTTTTGGGGTGCATGTCTTGAGAAGTTCAGTGTTCTGAAGATCGAGCGCCACAAGCCGCAAGACAAGCATGTAGTGCAGGCAAAAATAGCCTACGACACGACCAAGGGTTAATGTGCGCGGCGTTCACGCTTGATTAGACTGCACCCGAATTTTTTCATGGCGCCCCGGCGACATGATCGCGCCCCGCCGGCCAATGTGGCCCGCGGGCCAGTTCTGAAGGAGTACGCATGGCTGTCTATAACTACGACGTAGTGGTGCTGGGTTCCGGCCCGGCCGGAGAAGGTGCGGCAATGAATGCCGCCAAAGCAGGACGCAAGGTGGCGATGGTCGATAGCCGTCGCCAGGTCGGCGGTAACTGCACCCACCTGGGCACCATCCCCTCCAAGGCCCTGCGTCACTCGGTGCGGCAGATCATGCAGTTCAACACCAACCCGATGTTCCGGGCCATCGGCGAGCCGCGCTGGTTTTCCTTCCCGGACGTGCTCAAGAGCGCCGAGAAGGTGATCTCCAAGCAGGTCGCCTCGCGCACCGGCTACTACGCCCGCAACCGCGTCGACGTGTTCGTCGGCACCGGCAGCTTCGCCGACGAGCAGACTGTCGAAGTGGTCTGCTCCAACGGCGTGGTCGAGAAGCTGGTGGCCAAGCACATCATCATCGCCACGGGTTCGCGTCCGTACCGTCCGGCCGACATCGACTTCAACCACCCGCGTATCTACGACAGCGACACCATCCTCAGCCTCGGCCACACGCCGCGCAAGCTGATCGTCTACGGCGCCGGGGTCATCGGTTGCGAATACGCCTCCATCTTCAGCGGCCTGGGTGTGTTGATCGAACTGGTCGACAACCGCGGCCAGCTGTTGAGCTTCCTGGATTCGGAAATCTCCCAGGCGCTGAGCTATCACTTCAGCAACAACCACATCACCGTACGCCACAACGAGGAGTACGAGCGTGTCGAAGGCCTGGACAACGGGGTCATCCTGCACCTGAAGTCAGGCAAGAAGATCAAGGCCGACGCCTTGCTCTGGTGCAACGGCCGTACCGGCAACACCGACAAGCTGGGGCTGGAGAACATCGGCATCAAGGTCAACAGCCGTGGCCAGATCGAGGTCGACGAGGCCTACCGCACCACGGTGCCGAACATCTATGGTGCCGGTGACGTGATCGGCTGGCCGAGCCTGGCCAGTGCCGCCCACGACCAGGGCCGCTCGGCCGCCGGCAGCATCGTTGACAACGGCAGCTGGCGCTTCGTCAATGATGTGCCGACCGGCATCTACACCATTCCGGAGATCAGCTCGATCGGCAAGAACGAGCAGGAGTTGACCCAGGCCAAGGTGCCGTACGAGGTGGGCAAGGCCTTCTTCAAGAGCATGGCCCGCGCGCAGATCGCCGGCGAGCCACAGGGCATGCTGAAGATCCTGTTCCACCGCGAGACCCTGCAGATCCTTGGCGTGCACTGCTTCGGCTACCAGGCCTCGGAGATCGTCCACATCGGCCAGGCGATCATGGACCAGCCGGGTGAGCGAAACACCCTGAAGTATTTCGTCAACACCACCTTCAACTACCCGACCATGGCCGAGGCCTATCGGGTCGCCGCCTACGACGGCCTCAACCGGCTTTTTTGAGCGGCTCCGGCCGGTGGCCTGAGCCGGCCGGGGAGAACGATTTCAGCCCTTCCCAAGGGTGGTGGTGGCCAAACCGGGAAAGTCTGTAATCAGGCTGTCTACGCCGAAATCGGCGAGCCGGCGCATCAGCGCTGGCTCGTTGACCGTCCAGACCGACACATGCAGTCCCTGGCGCTGCGCCTTGATCAGGCGCTCGGGGGTGCACAGCGTCCAGTTCAGGGCCAGCAGGTTACAGCCGTAGTTCTGCGCGACCTTCAGCGGGTCAAGCCAGGCGTACTCGGCCACCAGGCCACGGGCGATGTCCGGGGTCAGCTCCAAAGCGGCGCCGAGCACTTCGCGGGAGCTGGAGGTGATGGTGATCCGCTCCAGCAGGTCGAAACGTTGGGCCAGTTCACGGATGGCCAGAACCATGCTCGCGGCACGGGTGCGCGAAGCGCTCTTGACCTCCAGTTGCCAGTGCTCGAAGTCGCACTTCTCGAACAGTTCCTCCAGGCGCGGGATAGGGCAGGGCTGCACCCAGCCCGGACCACTCTTGCGTGCGTCATAGGTGGCGAGGTCGGCAGCGCTGTGCTCGACCACCTTGCCGCGCCGCCCGGTGGTGCGCTTGAGGGTCGGGTCATGGATCACCATCAGCTCATTGTCGGCCGACAGGTGCAGGTCCAGCTCGCAACGACGTACGCCGTGCTCCAGGCACCGGCGAAAGCTGGTCAGGGTATTTTCAGGGGCTTCGCCCTTGGCGCCACGGTGGCCGTAGATCAGGGTCACGTTCGTTCCTTCAAGAAAAGTGTGAGGCTCAGGCGTCGTTCTGTTCCAGTGCCTGGCGACGTTGCTGTTGCTGGCGTTGCAGGATGTAGCGCGCCAGCAGCTGGCGCTGGGCATCGCTCATCTCGATGAACTCGGTGCCGACCTGGTATTCGCCGTCGGGGCGCGGGTTGCAGTGAATGATCCGGGCGCGCAGCAGCAAGCCCAGGGCCTGGGGCATCAGCACCATCTTCACCGCCACGCGGGTGCCGGGGGCGATGAGCTGGGATTGGGCGAATTCGACGCCACCTTCGGAAAGGACCACCGCGCGCGGTGCGCCGATCTCCCCGAGCAGGGTCTGCGCGACCACCGCACTGAGCAAATCGATGCGCTTGTTCTGCGCCTTGAGGAAGGCCGCCACGGTACGGTCCTTGTCGCTGAGCTGACGCAACAGGTGTTGGGATTCGAACTCGCTCAGATGCAATTCGCTAAGCAAGTTGAACAGTGGCGACTCATCTTGCAACACGTCTGCCTCAAGTGCTTCGGCCGCGCTCAAGGGGCTTATTTCAAGTGCGATCCTGTCCTCGATACGGTAGTATTCGCGGCGATCTTCATCATCTAATGTCGTCATGGCGAACCCATGGTAGCGGCGGTGGTCTGAGTGTAAAGCTGCTCGTCAAGCCCCGCCACAAGGACGTTCCCCTTTCATCCGAACAAGCCCCGACATGTTCAGACCTCTTTTCGTATTCATCGGTACGCGCTACACCCGTGCCAAGCGCCGCAACCATTTCGTCTCGTTCATATCCCTGACCTCGATGATCGGCCTCGCCCTGGGCGTGGTGGTGATGATCGTGGTGCTGTCGGTCATGAACGGCTTCGACCACGAGATGCGCACCCGTGTGCTGGGCATGATTCCCCATGCAACCCTGGAAACCGGACAGCCCATCGACGACTGGCCGGCCCTGGCCGAAAAGGTCAGGCAGAAGAACCCGCAAGTAGAAGCGGTTGCACCCTTCACCCAGATGCAAGGGCTGCTGACCCACGAGGGCAAGGTGTCGAAGGTGCTGCTCAACGGTATCGACCCGGCCCGTGAACGCCAGGTCTCGATCATCGACAAGTTCATCCTCGAAGGCCAGCTCGACCAGCTGGCGCCGGGCGCGTGGGGCATCATGATCGGCGACAAGGCAGCGGCCAAGCTGGGCGTGGGCATCGGCGACAAGCTGACGTTCGTCGCCCCCGAGGTGAGCGTGACACCCGCCGGGATGTTCCCGCGCATGAAGCGTTTCACGGTGGTCGGCACCTTCCACGTCGGTGCCGGCGAAATCGACGGCTACCTGGGCCTGACCAACCTGTCCGACCTGTCGCGCCTGCACCGCTGGAAAGCCGATCAGGTCCAGGGCCTGCGCCTGAAGTTCGACGACCTGTTCCAGGCCCCTCGCGCGGCCTGGAACATTGCCCAGCAGCTCGGCGAGCAGGAGTTCTATGCCCGCGACTGGACCCGCACCCACGGCAACCTGTACCAGGCCATCCGCATGGAAAAAGCCATGATCGGCCTGCTGTTGCTGCTGATCGTCGCGGTGGCGGCGTTCAACATCATTTCCACGCTGGTCATGGTGGTCAACGACAAGAAGGGCGACATCGCCATTCTTCGTACGCTGGGTTCGACGCCGGGGCAGATCATGGCCATCTTCATGGTCCAGGGTACGGTGATCGGCGTGGTCGGTACCTTCATTGGCGCCGTGGTCGGGATCATCGCCGCGCTGAACGTCAGTGCGGTGATTGCCGGTCTCGAGAAGCTGATCGGGCACAAGTTCCTCAACGCCGATGTGTACTTCATCGATTACTTGCCGTCGCAGGTCATGGCCGAGGACGTGTGGATGGTCTGCGGTGCGGCGCTGGTCCTGAGTTTCCTCGCCACCCTGTATCCGGCCTGGCGTGCCGCGCGCACCCAGCCTGCAGAGGCGCTACGTTATGAGTGAGTCGCGCATGAGTGATAAAGCCGTATTGAGTTGCCGCAACCTGGGCAAATCCTACGACGAGGGGCCTGAATCGGTGCAGGTGCTGTCTGGCCTGCAACTGGAGCTGCACCCAGGCGAGCGAGTGGCCATTGTCGGCAGTTCCGGCTCCGGCAAGAGCACCTTGCTCAACCTGCTGGGCGGCCTCGATACGCCGACCCAGGGCAGTGTCTGGCTGGCTGGCGAGGAGCTCTCGGCGCTTGGCGAGCGGGCCCGCGGGCTGCTGCGCAACCGCGCCCTGGGCTTTGTCTACCAGTTCCATCACCTGCTGCCCGAGTTCACCGCGCTCGAGAACGTGTGCATGCCGCTGCTGATTGGCCGCACCGCCATCCCCGAGGCCCGCGAGCGCGCCGAGGCGCTGCTCAAGCGTGTTGGCCTGGGCCATCGCCTCAGCCACAAGCCTGCCGAGCTTTCCGGTGGTGAGCGCCAGCGCGTGGCCATCGCCCGTGCCCTGGTCAATCGCCCAGGCCTGGTGATGCTCGACGAGCCTACTGGCAACCTCGACCACCACACCGCCCAGGGCATCCAGGAGCTGATGCGCGAGTTGTCCAGCTCGTCGCAGACAGCCTTCCTGGTGGTGACCCACGACCTCAACCTGGCGCGCCAGATGGACCGTGTGCTGCGCCTGGAAGACGGTCACCTGGTGCCGATCTGAGTCGACTGTACGGGGCTGCCCTCGGTGCCCCGTTCCAATTCTTCATTGGGTGTTCCCGTTCATGTTCAGACCCTTGCCATTGTTCATCGGTGCTCGCTACACCCGCGCCAAGCGCCGCAACCATTTCATTTCGTTCATCTCCATGACCTCGATGATCGGCCTGTCCCTCGGCGTGCTGGCGATGATCGTGGTGCTCTCGGTGATGAACGGCTTTCAGCGCGAGATGAGCTCGCGCATCCTCGGCCTGGTACCGCATGCCAGCCTGCTCGGCGAGCAGCCGCTGGACGATTGGCGCAGCGTCGCCGATGCCGCGCTGAAGAACCCGGCGGTGATGGCGGCGGCACCGCTGACGGAAATGGAAGGCATGCTTTCGTACAAGGGTGCGATGCAGCCGATCCAGGTCAGTGGCATCGACCCGCAGGAGGAGGGCAAGGTCTCCATCGTTGGCCAGCATATCGTCCAGGGCCGCTTGCAGGACCTGCAGCCTGGTGAATACGGTGTGGTCCTGGGCGAGCTGACAGCCCGGCGCTTTCGCCTGAACACTGGCGACAAGCTGACCCTGATCGTTCCAGAGATCAGCAAGGCGCCCGGCGGCATCACGCCACGCATGCAGCGCCTGACCGTGGTCGGCCTGTTCAAGGTGGGTGCCGAGCTCGATGGTTCCCAAGCCTACATCCATGTCGCCGATGCTGGCGAGATGCAGCGCTGGGCGCCGGGCCAGGTGCAAGGCGTGCGCCTCAAACTGCATGACCTGTACGCCGCGCCGCAGGTGTCCAAGGCCATTGCCGCCGGGCTGGGCCAGGGCTACCGCGCCGATGACTGGTCGCATACCCAGGGCAGCCTGTTCAGCGCCATGAAAATGGAAAAGACCATGATCGGCCTGCTGCTGATGATGATCATCGCCGTGGCGGCGTTCAACATCATCGCCACCCTGATCATGGTGGTGAACGACAAGGGCGCCGACATCGCCATCCTGCGCACCCTCGGCGCCACACCGGCGCAGATCATGGGCACCTTCATGGTCCAGGGTAGCCTGATCGGCGTGGTCGGCACCCTCATCGGCGGCGTGCTTGGCGTGCTTGCCGCGCTCAACGTCAGCCAGATCGTCGGCTGGGCCGAGCGCGTGAGTGGACAACATATCTTCACTTCCGATATGTATTTCATCAGCAGCCTGCCGTCTGAGTTGCAGTGGGGCGACGTCGGGCTGATCTGCACGGCAGGGTTGGTGATGAGTTTTCTTGCGACACTGTACCCTGCATGGCGGGCGTCGCAGGTTGAGCCGGCGTATGCGTTGCGCTATGAATAAGGTGCTGGTGGACACTGGCGTGCACGAGGAGCAGTCCTGATATGAAACAACACTTCTTGATCGCCGGCGCCCTGGCGCTGGCCAGCCTGTCGAGCATGGCCAGCACGGGGCATGGCGCAAGACATGGCTTCTCTTTCGGTGAGCCAGCTAAAGCGGTCAAGGCCACTCGCACCGTCGAGGTACTGCTCAAGGACATCGCTTTCGAGCCGGGGAGCCTGCGGGTCAAGGCCGGTGAGACCGTGCGATTCGTATTGATCAACCAGGGCCAGCTGCCCCACGAGTTCAATCTTGGCGACAAGGCCATGCATGCCGAGCACCAGAAAGAGATGCTGGCCATGCAGGGCCAGATGGACCATGCCGCCATGGGCCATGGCAGCACGGATCATGCCCACGTGGCCCGGGGCGGCCACGGCCACGATGCCGGCAACACTGTCCTGGTGCAGCCAGGTCAACGTGCCGAGCTGACCTGGACCTTCCAGCCGTCGGCGCCCATCGAGTTCGCCTGCAACGTACCGGGCCACTACCAGGCCGGCATGGTCGGACCGTTGACCATCGAGTAACAACAGGTCCAAGCCGGGATGCAAAACCGTTAGACTAGGCACATCCGTATTTTCAGGTCTGACCCATGCATCCTGCTGCCGAACATTCCCCGCTGGGCAAATCCAGCGAGTACATCGCTACCTACACCCCGTCGCTACTGTTCCCCATCCCGCGCACCGCCAAGTGGGCCGAGCTGGGCGTCACCGCCCAGACCCTGCCGTGGCAGGGCGTGGACTACTGGAACTGCTTCGAGCTGTCCTGGCTGCTGCCGTCGGGCAAGCCGGTGGTGGCCATTGGTGAGTTCGCCATACCGGCCGATTCGCCGAACATCATCGAATCCAAGTCGTTCAAACTCTACCTCAACTCGCTGAACCAGACGCCATTCGCCTCCACCGCCGAGTTGCAGGCGTGCCTGGAGAAGGACCTTTCGCAGGCCGCGGGGCGGCCCGTGGCGGTGCGCATCCGTACCTTGGCCGAAGTCGAGGAGCAAGGCGTGGCCGGCCTGCCGGGGCAGTGCATCGATGAGCTGGACATCAGCATCAGCAACTACGAGCAGCCGCAGCCCGAGCTGCTGCGCTGCGATCCCGAGCGCGTGGTGCAAGAGGCGCTGCACAGCCACCTGCTCAAGTCCAACTGCCCAGTCACCGGCCAGCCAGACTGGGGCAGCGTGGTGGTCGAGTACCGTGGCCCGGCGCTGGATCCGGCCAGTCTGTTGAGCTACCTGGTGAGCTTCCGCCAGCATGCCGACTTCCATGAGCAATGCGTCGAGCGTATCTACCTGGACCTCAAGCGCTTGCTCAACCCCGACTACCTGACGGTCTACGCCCGCTACGTGCGCCGTGGCGGCCTGGACATCAACCCTTACCGCAGCAGCGGGCCGGTAAGTCCGGACAACCAGCGACTGGTACGCCAGTGACGAAAGCCCCGTTCGATGACGCAATGCTGTTCACTTAAGATCTTGGGCCGCTTTGCGGCCCTTCGTGGGCAAGCCCGCCCTCATAGAACAAATGCATCTTACTGATTTGCTTAAGGTTTTCCAGGCGCTGCTAACCCTGTGGGAGCGGGTCTTCCCGCGAAGGGCTGCGAAGCAGCCCCAGTTGAGGTCACGCTTGGCTTAAATGAACAGCATTACGTTCGATGACGGGGCTTTTTTCAAGGCGTGGGCTCAGATACCCATGCTTTGCAAACTCTGGACGATGTTGCGCAGGGTGGCGGTCAATCCCGGGTGGTCGACCTCGAAACGCTCGACTGCCAGGTTGACGCCATCTACCAGGTTATTGTCGTTGGTGGCTTCCTCAAGCTTGAGCTGTGCTTCGATCTGCTCCATCAGCTTGTGCAGATCATCACGCTCCTCCAGCGAGAGCGGTGGGTTTTGCTCCAGTTGCTCGCGCAGGCTATTGAGTTGCTCTTGCAGTTCGCGGGCAGGCATGGGTGTTCTCCCTCTATGAATAGGCACAGACATGGACCTCGGCGGTAGCGCAAAGGTTCTTGCCTGCCTTCAAGAGTAATCCACCCGCAGCGGCTTTGCATGACCCGCGTCAACCGTGCTGTGTCAGGGTTTTTCGCCTTTGCGACGGCGCTGGGCAATGTCCGCCAGGCAGGTGTCGAGGGCTTCGAGGTGGTCGATCACCGAATGCACGCCCAGGGCGAACAGCGCCAACGTGGCCATGCCGCGGGCGCGCTCCTGCTCGTGCTCGGTCAGGGCTTGCCACTCGCTCGGTGGCAAGTCGCACGCTGGGCTGCACGCCGCCAGGCCAATGGTCCATAGCCCTGCATTGAGCCCAGCCTGCAGCAGCCGCGGCTCGCCGCTGACCAATACGCAGCCCTCCAGGCGCTCACTGCCCAGGCGCATCAACGCCTGCCAGCAGGCGTTAGGGGCGGGCCAGGGCGGTGCGGTCTCGGTGTGGCCGGGCAGCCACTCGGGCAGGGCGTGCGCCAGGCGCTTGCCCTGGGCCGCGCCGGCTTCGTCGAGCCAGATGCAGGGCACCCGTTGACGGCGCAGCCCGGCCAAGGCAGGCAAGGCGCCAGGGGTGAGCGAGGGGCTGCCTCCCGGGAGTTGCACAAGGCAGCGCAAGCCGAACAATACAGCGGTAAAGGCGGGCATCTCTGGCATGGCAACAATCCCTGAAATGAAATACACCGCAGGCTACTGTTTGCTGGTTACCGTTGGGTGACGATGAAGCAGGTGTTCACAAAGATTTATGAGGATCATGTAAAGCTGCTTATCCTCACGCGAGCCTTTATACTGGCTGCTTGTTTGCGGCGCGCACCAGTGCTTGCCGCCAAGAATTCGATGGAGAAATAGCTATGGGTAGGATTAGTGCCGGTGTGATCGAGCGAGTCACCCAGGCGTGTATTTGCGCCAGCTTGCTCCTGGCGCCCGTGGCCGCCACCCAGGCGGCTACGGAGGAAGACCCCTGGGAAGCGGTCAACCGGCCGATCTTCCGTTTCAACGACTTCCTTGACACCTATGCCCTCAAGCCATTGGCCCAGGGTTACCAGGCAGTTACCCCGCAGTTCGTTGAAGACGGCATCCACAATGTCTTCCAGAACCTCGGTGACGTCACTAACCTGGCCAACAACGTGTTGCAGCTCAAGCCCCATGCGGCCGGCGTCGACACCGCGCGGCTGATCGTCAACACCACCTTCGGCCTGGGTGGTTTCTTCGATGTGGGTACCAGGATGGGCCTGCAGCGCAACGATGAAGACTTCGGCCAGACCTTGGGTTACTGGGGGCTGCGCAGCGGCCCGTATGTGGTCATTCCATTGCTCGGCCCGAGTACCGTGCGCGATGCCCTGTCCCGGTACCCGGACACTTACACCCGGCCGTATCGCTATATCGACCATGTGCCGACCCGCAACACCACGTTCACCGTCGATGTGGTCGATACCCGCGCCTCGCTGTTGTCGGCCGAGAAGCTCATCAGCGGCGACAAGTACGTCTTCATTCGCAATGCCTATCTGCAGAACCGCGAGTTCCGGGTCAAGGATGGGGACGTCGAAGACGATTTCTGATCCTTTGTCATGATGCGAGGGCGGCTCAGGCCGCCTTTTTTGTAACAGAACAGTGCATGGCGCAGGACGTGGACGCCGAATGCTGCTGGGCCGCCTTTCAAGTCTGGATGGCAACATCGGGGTGCGCGAGTCCACATTCTTGTAACTCCCAGTGATTTACCCAGTAAAGACCGGTGCAGTCGACTCTTGCACGCTTGAAACGCCATGCGGATGGGAGTACCGTCTGCGCCTTACAGGGCACCTCTGCTATTTGCTGGAAAGGATTAATTGTCCTACAACTCAAATAGAGAGTGGCTAGAGAGAATTCCAGTAGCCATGCGTCGGCCCGCCGAACCCGCTACGCCAACCTATTTCTGGCGCCGTTTGCCCACATGCAGAAACCCAGTGCAACGCTGCTGATCATCGATGACGACGACGTGGTCCGTGCGAGCCTCGCCGCCTATTTGGAAGACAGTGGCTTCAGCGTCCTCCAGGCCAGCAATGGCCAACAGGGCCTACAGGTCTTCGAAGCGCAACAGCCTGACCTCGTGATCTGCGACCTGCGCATGCCGCAAATGGGTGGCCTTGAGCTGATTCGCCAGGTCACCGAGCGTGCGCCGCAGTTGCCGGTGATCGTGGTCTCCGGCGCCGGGGTCATGAGCGACGCGGTCGAGGCCCTGCGCCTGGGTGCCGCCGATTACCTGATCAAGCCGCTCGAAGACCTCGCCGTGCTGGAGCATTCGGTGCGTCGCGCCCTGGATCGTTCGCGGCTGGTACAGGAAAACCAGCGCTACCGGGAGAAGCTCGAAACGGCCAACCGTGAACTGGAAGCCAGCCTGCACCTGCTGCAGGAAGACCAGACCGCCGGGCGCCAGGTGCAGATGAACATGTTGCCCGAGAGCCCCTGGCACGCGGGAGACCTGGCGTTCGAGCACCAGATCATCCCGTCGCTGTACCTGTCGGGTGACTTCACCGACTATTTCCGAGTCGATGACCGGCGCATCGCGTTCTACCTGGCGGACGTCTCCGGGCATGGCGCATCCTCGGCCTTCGTCACCGTGCTGTTGAAGTTCATGACCACCCGGCTGCTGTTCGAATTCAAGCGCGGCGGCAAGCTGCGCGAGTTCAAGCCTTCCGAGGTGCTGGGCCACATCAACCGCGGCCTGATCAACTGCAAGCTGGGCAAGCACGTGACCATGGTCGGCGGGGTGATCGACGAAGACACCGGCCTGATGACCTACAGCGTTGGCGGCCATTTGCCATTGCCGGTGCTGTACACCCCGGGTCAGGCCCGCTACCTCAAAGGCCGCGGCCTGCCAGTGGGGCTATTCGTCGAAGCGACCTACCAGGATCATGTCCTGGAGTTGCCAGCGCGGTTCAGCCTGAGCCTGATGTCCGATGGCGTTCTGGACCTTTTGCCTGGGGACACACTCAAAGATAAGGAAGCGACCTTGCCGGAAATCGTCAAGGACGCGGGTGGCTGCCTGGATGGGCTGCGCCAACGATTCGGATTGGCTACCCTTGGGGAGATGCCGGATGATATCGCCCTATTGGTGTTAAGCAGGAACCTTCAATGAGTACCGGTAGAATCCAGTTCGCCGAACAGAGCGGTACCTTCGTTCTGAAATTTGCCGGTGAAGTGCGCCTGACCTTGTGTTCGGCGCTGGATGCGACGATCGAGAAGATTTTCACCGCGCTGAACTTCTCGGCCATCGTCATCGACCTCACCGAAACCGAGAGCATCGACAGCACCACCCTGGGGCTGTTGGCCAAGCTGTCGATCCTGTCGCGGCAGAAAGTTGGGCTGCTGCCGACCGTAGTCACCACCAACCCGGACATTTCCCGGCTGCTGCAGTCGATGGGCTTCGAGCAGGTCTTCAACATCGTCGATCACCCGATCCCGTGCCCTGAATGCCTTACCGATCTGCCATCCCAGGACCAGAACGAAGACGTCGTGCGCTCCAAGGTGCTGGAAGCGCACAAGATCCTCATGGGCCTTAACGATTCCAATCGCGAAGCCTTCCACGACCTGGTCAACGCCCTGGAGCGTACTTGACCCTCCAACGCTGAAGCTGCCTATTGCTGTTCGCTGCGGGGGAACTCCGTGGCCGGCCTGCCGTCGGCGTTGTGCTGGAACACCCGTTCCGGCTGCCCCTGCTCATTGAAAAACACCTGCCCGAGCCCCGCACTGTTCCACAGCCGCTCGCCGGCCTGGCTGTGATTGGGCGTGCGCGGGACCACCTCCATGCGGCGGCGCTTGGTGAACCAGTTCAGCGGCGAGCGCGGCGCGTAGAGCCACCGGTTGAGACGGTCGAAGACATCCAGCAGACGCTGAGGAAACTGGTTCTTGATGCCGCTGCTGGTGATCTGCCAGAGGTGCGGGCTGCGTTGGCGATGGCGAATGCGCACTTCATAAACGAAGGAGTAGTGCACGTCGCCGGACAGGATCACATAGTGCCCTGGTGTGCGTGAGTGTCGGAAGATGTTGAGGACCACTTGCGCAGTACCGCGATGGGCCATCCAGTTCTCTGCATCGACCAGCAGTGCAAAGCCCAGCCAGCTGAACACCTGCTGCACCGATTCGATGAGTTTTACCCCGAAAATCGGTGCGGGTGACACGATGATCGCCGACGGGTGATCGAGCAGTGTCTGCTGCAGCTCGCTCAGTGCCTCCCAGTCGAGCAGTCCAGAGGGCCGCTTCAAGCTGGTCTCGCTGCGCCAGCGTCGGGTGCGGGTATCAAGCACCAACAGCGGCGGATTGCTTGGCAGGTGGAACTGCCAGCCCTGAAAGCGCAGCAGGTCGCCAATCAGCTCATCCTGGGCGGGGCTGTCGAAGGCATTCGCCAGCGCCTGCTCGCCCAGTTGCCGGCAGCGCTCGACCAGCGCGTTACAGCTGTCCGGATCATTGCCCCAGCCCTGGCACAGCAGGTAGCCGAGCAGGGCATTACCGATGATTCGCTTTGAGAAGGGGTGGCCGTAGGCGGTTTCTTCCCATTGCGCCGAGAGGTTCCAGTCGTCGGTGATGTCGTGGTCATCGAAGATCATCAGGCTCGGCAAGTGCGCCAGCACCCGTGCCACCGGGGCGAGCCCGGCAACGAAAGCTTCGATCAGCGGCAGCTCCTGGCGGTAGCGTGCCTGGCGCTTGGCTGTAAGGCCGGCTGGCATGCTCATCTGCACCAACGTCCAGGGCACTGGCGACCACACCAGCAGGTACATGGCCATGACCTCGGCAAAGGTCACCAGGTGGTTGTCGGCATTGCTGCTGGTGAAGATCGGCTTGCGGGAGCCACCGAAGAAGCGCTCGCGCAGGCTCTCATTGCTCTCCAGTGCCGGCAGCAGGTCGGCGCGATGGTAATAGCAGGCCGGATGCCGGTACAGCTCGTCGCCGTTCTTGACCAGGGCGCCGTCGAGCTGCTCATCGAACAGACCCAGGCGCTCGATCAGACCATGAATGGCACGCAGCATGGGGCCGGCGACATCGTCGACGTAGACCTGATCGCCAGTCATCAGCAACAGGGCAGGGCGCTGTTGCGGTTGCGGGCAGTCCTGCAGCAGGCGGTCGGCGCACAGCAGGCCATCGGCGGCCGGGTGATGCGGCTTGCGGCAGGAGCCGTGAAGCAGCTGCTCGAGCCGTCCACGCAGCACCAGGCTCGGGCGCTGCGTGCCAGGGTAAAGCAGGTGTGGCGCCCAGTCGGCGATGCCTTGTGAACCCTGATCGCTCGGCAGCCGTAGGTCGTAGTCCAGTTGCACCTCGGTCGGCAGCGGCTGCTCGAAGCGGATATCGAGCAGGTGCACGAAGGCGTGCTCACCGACAGGGATGACCTGGCAATCAAGCGTCGCCTCGACGCCTGGATAATCGAGGATGAACTCAGGTTGCAGCGGTTGCGAGCCGACCAGCCACAGGGCCAGGCGCGTGGGTTCCAGGCGACGTAGCACGGGGCCGGCCAGAACCTGGGGGAGCGGGGCAGTATCGGACATCGATGACTCGGGTGAGGGTCAATGCAATCGCGGGGCATGTCAGTCTCCCGACATGCCCCGCGATAGGGTGTTCAGCCAGTAGCGGGGGAAAATGCTGGGCATTTATCTCCCGCGAGGCAAACCGTATTTGTATCAGGCCTTTTCTGCCATCACCGCTTCGAGCTTCTCCTGGTCCCGGGCGAATTGGCGGATACCTTCGGCCAGCTTGTCGGTGGCCATGGCATCTTCGTTCATCGCCCAGCGGAACTGGCTTTCGTTCAAGTGCTGGCGGGCTTCGCCGGTAGTGCCCGGCTTGAGGATGCGCGGCAGCTCGCCTTGGTCATCGCTCAGCTGTTGCAGCAGTTCAGGGCTGATGGTCAGGCGGTCGCAGCCGGCCAGTTGCTCGATCTGGCCAATATTGCGGAAGCTTGCGCCCATCACCACGGTGTCATAGCCGTTGGTCTTGTAGTAGTCGTAGATGCGCGTCACCGACTGCACGCCCGGGTCGTCGGTGCCAACGTATTCCTTGCCGGTGCTCTTCTTGTACCAGTCGTAGATGCGGCCCACGAACGGCGAAATCAGGAACACTCCCGCATCGGCGCAGGCCTGGGCCTGGGCGAAGGAGAACAGCAGGGTAAGGTTGGTCTGGATGCCTTCACGCTCCAGCTTCTCGGCGGCGCGGATCCCTTCCCAGGTCGAGGCGAGCTTGATCAGCACACGGTCCCGCGGGATGCCCGCCGCGTCATACAGCTCGATCAGCTGGCGCGCCTTGGCCAGCAGGGCTGGCTCATCGAACGACAGGCGGGCATCCACCTCGGTGGAGATACGCCCTGGAATGACCTTGAGGATGCCCGCGCCAACGGCCACCGCGAACTTGTCGCAGGCCAGGTCCACGCTGCCCTTGGCATCGGCCTTCACCGTGCCCAGCAGATCCGCGTACCCGGACATCGCGGCGGCCTTGAGCAGCAGCGAGGGGTTGGTGGTGGCATCCACCGGCTTGAGACGGGTGATCGCTTCCAGATCACCGGTGTCGGCGACTACGGTAGTGAACTGCTTGAGTTGTTCCAGCTTGGAGGTCATGGGCGTGCTCTGTCCTGTGCAATGACTCGACATTACCCGAGCCCCGTCAGCCGCTCAAGGGCTGTCGAGGCAAGACGGGCGAGGGGATGAGGATTCGAGTCCAAAGCACGCCGCAGGTTCCCTCTAACGGCCTTGCAGCAGCTCGGCGGCCTGGTCGAGCAGGCCGAGGGGGTCGTTGCTCTTGTGGATGTCGGCCGACAGCATCTGACGAAAACGCCGCGCCCCCGGGAAACCCTGGCCCAGGCCGAGAATATGGCGGGTGATGTGGTGCATGGCGCCTCCGCTTTGCAGGTGCGCGACGATGTACGGCCGCAGCTTGGCCAGCGCTTCGCTGCGGCTGATCACCGGCGCGTCGCTGCCGAACAGCAACTGGTCCACCTGCGCCAGCACATAGGGATTGTGGTACGCCTCGCGGCCCAGCATCACACCGTCGAAGGTCTGCAGGTGCTCCTGGCATTCGGCCAGGGACTTGATGCCACCGTTGAGCACCAGTTCCAGGTCCGGGAAGTCGGCCTTCAGTTGCGCGGCCACGTCATAGCGCAGCGGCGGAACCTCGCGATTCTCTTTCGGTGACAAACCCTCGAGGATCGCGATCCGCGCATGCACCGTAAAGCTGCGGCATCCCGCATCGCGCACCTGGCCGACGAAATCGCACAGCTGGGCATAGCTGTCGCGGCCATTGATACCGATGCGGTGCTTGACCGTGACCGGAATCTCCACGGCGTCCAGCATTGCCTTCACACAATCGGCCACCAGTCCCGGATGGCCCATCAGGCACGCACCGATCATGTTGTTCTGCACCCGATCGCTCGGGCAGCCCACGTTCAGGTTGACCTCGTCATACCCCGCCGCCTGCGCCAGCCGCGCACAGGCTGCCAGGTCCGCCGGCACACTGCCCCCCAGCTGCAACGCCAGCGGGTATTCAGACACGTCATGGCGCAAGAAGCGCTCGGCGTCGCCGTTGAGCAGGGCACCGGTGGTGACCATTTCGGTGTAGAGCAGGGTGTGGCGCGAGAGTAGGCGCAGGAAGTACCGGCAGTGGCGGTCGGTCCAATCCATCATGGGCGCAACGGAGAAGCGCCTTGATGGCTCAGGCCGCGTGTTTACCAGCGTACAGGACGATGTGGCAGTGTATTCAGTCAACGTGTTTTGTACCGATTTTCAGGGATTATGAGACGTTTTTACCAATCGATTGGTACAGGTCGACGTGTACCAATGCGTCGTGGCAACGAACACGCAAAAAGGCCGATGGCATCTATGGGGCCCACCGTTCAAACGTATCTATCGCGACAAAGCGCTATTCTACCAAGAATTGCCGTCCTGGCTGGAAAGGAAGACAAGACCGTCCGGCCGTTTCGGCTGTCCGCAGAACCGCGCTACTTCAGCCCCTCCTTCTGGATGTTCTCTTTTTTAGGCCCAACGGGTTCAAAAAAGTAATTCACTCATCAAACTGAACACTGTCGTCTTCACTGCGCTACCCAGATCAGTCCAGGCAAGGCCAGTGGTTGCTTGATAGTTCCCCAGCTCCAGGTGTTTGGAAATGACATTGGGGGGAAGCGCGCGTCCGGCATTGGAGGGCAGCAATCCGACGCCGAGTCCTGCGGAAACCAGCGCGAGCATCGTGGTGAATTCGCCCAGTTCGGAGGCAATTTCCAGCTGCACGCCTTGGCTGCTTAGGGCTTGCATCAGCCCATCGTAAAAGCCTGGCGCATAACGTCTGCCCAGGATGAAGACCGGTACGTTAGCGAGCGCGGTAGGGTGCAGGGTGTCGCATGAAGCCAGCGGATGATTGCAGGGGAGGGCAACAATGAACGTCTCTCGCAACACTGCCGAGGTTTGAATACCTGGAATGACAGCCGGCAAACGCATCAAGCCGAAATCGAGCTGGCCGTGTTTGAGTGCCGCCGCTTGATCTGGGCCCGGCATATCCTTGAGTTCCAGCTCAATGCGCGGAAACCGCTCATGCAGAGAGCGGATCAGGGAGGGAAGTAACTCGGGCAATACCGAGGATACAAAGCCCAGGCGCACTCGACCTATTTCCCCTCGCCCTGAAGCCCTCGCCACATCAGCCGCATGGGCCGCTTGGGACAAGGTCGCCCTCGCCTCAGGCAAGAAAATCGCCCCGACCTCTGTCAACGCGACCGAGTGTCTATTGCGCTCGAACAAGCGCACCCCGAGTTCTTCCTCAAGGAGCTTGATCTGCATGCTGAGCGCTGGCTGAACGATGGACAGGCGTTCAGCTGCGCGACCAAAGTTAAGCTCCTCCGCTAAGATCACAAATGACTGCAAGTGATTGATTTTCAACAGGCTTCTCCAACAAAAGAAAAGATCTTGGGGCGTGATCAAAAATCATGATTACCCGATCAACAATGACGATTGGACGATCGCGTTGGCCTAGGGTGAAGTGCCAACAGAACCAATAAAAATATTCGGCCATTGTTCGGAGAGCAGCATGTCATTCAATCCAAGTAGCTTCCAGCTTGATGGGCGTAGAGCACTGGTCACGGGTTCATGCAGGGGCATCGGACTTGAATTGGCCAGAGGGCTGGGTGCTGCCGGTGCAACCGTGGTAATCAATGATCGTAATAGGGAACGGGCTCGATGGGTTGCCGAGCAGTTAGGTGACGAGGGGATAAATACGGAGATCGCGGTTTTCGACGTCACGGATCGGGAACAGCTATTCAACGCCATAAATACTTTCGAGGCTCATACCGGCGCCGTCGATATCCTCGTGAACAACGCCGGCATTCAGCGTCGCGCACCGCTGGAGGATTATGACGCTAACGATTGGCACGAGCTGATGCGCGTCAATCTGGACGGTGTGTTCCATGTGTCCCAGGCCATTGCCCGCCACATGATCACGCGTCGTCGCGGCAAGATCATCAACATCTGCTCGGTACAGAGCGAGCTGGCCCGCCCGACTATCGCGCCCTACGCCGCGTCTAAAGGCGCAGTGAAAATGCTTACCAAGGGCATGTGCGCCGAATGGGCATGCCACGGTATCCAAGCCAATGGCCTTGCGCCTGGCTACTTTGCAACCGAAATGAATCGGGCCCTGATGGACAATCAGGAGTTTTCCCAATGGCTGTGCAAGCGCACACCCGCAGGCCGTTGGGGCCGGGTCGAGGAGCTTTGTGGAGCCGCAGTGTTTCTAGCGTCGGCTGCGTCTGACTTTATTAACGGCCAAACGATCTTTGTAGACGGAGGATTGACCAGCGTCGTTTAAACCCCCGCACCTGTACCTAAAAAAATAACAACAGAGGACGCCCATGAGCAATTCCAAAGAGCAATCACTCCCGCTGGGAGACATTGGTGGTCAGTGTGTACCCGGTATCCAGAAGCGAGCAAAAGCCGAAAGCTTTGCGCCCAAGCGCTGGTGGTATCTCATTCCGCTGATTTTCATTACCTACAGCCTCGCTTATCTAGACCGTGCCAACTATGGTTTTGCGAGTGCCGCCGGGATTGAAGAGGACCTTGGTATCACTAAGGGCATGTCCTCGCTGATTGGGTCACTGTTCTTTCTAGGTTATTTTTTCTTCCAGGTTCCGGGTGCTATCTATGCGCAGAAATACAGCGTCCGCAAGTTGGTGTTCTGGAGCCTGATCCTGTGGGGTTTTTGCGCAGTCGCCACCGGGCTGGTGACCAATGTTCCGATGTTAATGGTGATCAGGGTCTCGCTGGGTATCGTTGAGGCCGCTGTGATGCCCGCTATGTTGATCTTCATCAGTAACTGGTTCACCCGTAAGGAGCGCTCGCGCGCTAATACGCTGTTGGTGCTTGGCAATCCGATCACGGTGCTCTGGATGTCTGTGGTCTCGGGGTATTTGATTCACACGTGGGGCTGGCGTGAGATGTTTGTGATCGAAGGCGCACCCGCTGTGCTGTGGGCGTTTGTCTGGTGGCGTCTGGCTCGGGACAAACCCGAGCAGGTCGACTGGCTGACACAGCAAGAAAAAAACCAGTTGTCGGCGACACTGGCGGCCGAACAGAAAGGCATGAAGGTAGTACGCAATTATCGCCAGGCATTCACCAGCCCGGTGGTGATCCAGCTTTGCTGCGTACACGCGCTGTGGAGCATTGGCGTTTATGGATTCATTATGTGGTTGCCGACCATTATCAAACAGGGAGCAGCCGCAGATATCGTCACGGTAGGCTGGTTGAGTGCTGTTCCTTATGTCGCTGCCGTGGCTGCCATGCTCGCAGTGTCTTGGGCATCGGATAAATCGCAGCAACGTAAACACTTTGTTTGGCCGCTTCTGGCGCTGGGTGCGCTGGCATTCTTCTGCTCGTACTTGCTTGGCTCCAGCCATTTCTGGCTGTCGTTTGCTTTGCTGACCATCGCCGGGGCTGCGTTGTACGCACCCTACGGGCCGTTTTTTGCGCTTATCCCAGAAATACTGCCAGCCAATGTATTCGGCGGCGCCATTGGTTTAATCAATGCTTGCGGCGCATTGGGCGCGTTTGTCGGTGCGTGGATTGTTGGATATTTGATCGGCCTCACCGGCAACCCCGGAGCGGCCTATGTATTCATGACAGGCGGCGTGCTCTCTTCTGCGCTGCTCATGGCGTGGGTAAAGGTACGGCGATGAGCCATGAAGTGGACGATCCAAAGGTGCAGGCCTTCGGCGCGCAAGGAAGCGAGCTGGGTTGAGGGGTACGTTGCCCTGTGGGAGAAAACTGTTGCTGCAAGGCCTGTGTTGATTGCCCTCGCCGCCTGAAGGGGCGGCGAGGGCATCAGCGATAATGTGCTGTGGCCTGTTTAACGAAGCATCAGTCGCCACCTTTACGACGAAGGAGCGCAACCGCACAGACACCGAGCAGCACCGCTGCCGTAATCGTCAGTGCCTTGGGTGCTTCGCCCCCCGACTTGCGCCAACCACCCTGCACCCCACGTGACCCGCTCGGTGGCTCGAACAGGTTTCCGGACGACACGGCTGCTGACGGACTACGGCTGATACCCAAGCGAGCCATCCAGCCCGCCATGTGGTTGAGGCCCGGCACAAGAAGACTGGCCACATGCGCCACACGGGCCGCACCGCCCACCGTGGTGGATGCTCGCGGTGAGATGGCGCAGGCCACCATCGCCTTGGCCACCCGCTCAGGATCGTAGATGGGCCCTGGGGGCTTGAGGGCGTGGCCCGTGTAGTTGCCGCCATCTCTGAAGCCTGGCGTATCCATCACGGCCGGGTAGATATCGCAGACGTGGATGTCGGGAAATTCGCTGAGCTCGCCCCTCAGTGCCTCGGTCAGTCCGCGTAAGCCAAACTTGCTGGCCGAGTAAGCCGCCGCATAGGGTTGAGCCACCCAGCTTCCCAACGACAATGTGTTGATCAGAATGCCGCTTTTCTGAGCCTTGAAGTAGGGGAATGCAACATAGGCGCCGCGCAGATAACCTATCAGGTCGGTCTGTATGACCTGCTCATGGGCCTCCAGGGGCGTATCCTCGAAGTTACCCACCGCGCCCACGCCGGCATTATTAATCCAGATGTCGATACGCCCCCGGCCGAACTCGGCGGCGCGTTCGGCCAATGCCTGCACCTGTTCGCTGCTGGTGACGTCGGTGGTGACTACCACGGCGTCGGTTCCGCACTCGGTACACTCATCCAGTACTTCGAGCAGTGCCTCTTCATCCCGTGCCGCGAGAACGAGGCGGGCGCCTTTGCATGCGAAGGCGTGGGCGGCGGCTCGACCAATGCCACTTGAGGCTCCTGTAATGACCACGGTCTTGCCGCGCAACGGGCCTGTGATGGCCGGCTCGCGTGGAATGCTGGTGGCCTCATCGTCTTGCATCGCCTCATCCTTGGGAACGTCGACAGCGGCGTCGGCGTTAATCCTGGATAACTGGAGGGATGTTCCATCCACCAAGGTCAACGTGAGGTCTTCAACAGTGCCGGCAACCCGACCCGGAAACACCGGTTCCCCCGCGGCATCCAGGTGGTCGTAAATGAAGTCCTGCCCCTCGAGCCAGCCGACTGCGGTCAGTAAGTTGGGGGCCAGGTAGTACTTTCCATCAAGGAAGAAACCAGGAAACTGATGGGTGCGCTCCACATTCTCCACGCCATAGCGCTCACCCGGCTTCATACCTGTAGCTGGCTCAATCATGGTAGAGACCTCCGTATGTGATCTAGGGGGGTTGTCTTAGCCTTTGCTGTGTTCCGGTGATGTCGGCCCTGTGCCACGCTTGATCCCACGGGGACCGACGATGCCCCAGATGATCAGGCCCACGAGGGGCAGTGCCACGATCACCAACGACCACATTATTTTTGTCCCATCGGATTTGTCGCTCCTGAACACGCTGACGATGGCCCACAGGTCAACCAGAAGGAGGATCGTCGTCAAGGCAATCCAGAAATACGCAACCGGCTCATTCATGATCGTCTCTCCTCTTGGTCACACATAGTCAGACCCCAAGGTTCCCGCGGCAGCCCCGGGGACCAGAATGACCTTGCGGCAGTCGTCCTCCTTCTGATCGAACATCCTGTACCCCATGGCCGCTTCCTCCAGGGCCAGGCGGTGGGTGACGATCAACTCTGGCTGAAGTCGTCCGGCTTCAATGTGCTCCAGTAATTCGGGGAGGAATTTCTGTACATGGGTCTGGCCCATCTTGAAGGTCAGGCCTTTGTCGAAGGCGTCGCCGAACATGAAACCGTGAATGAAACCTGCATAGACCCCAGGCACGCTTACGACCCCGCCGCGACGCACAGCCGCAATGCTCTGGCGCAGCGCCTTACCACTGCTTCCTTCGATCTTCAGGGCGGTCAGAACCGTCTCGGTGGTGCTGCCCTTGGCTTCGAAACCGACCGCATCGATCACCGCATCCACGCCACGCATACCGGGCGTCAGTTGGATGATGGTGTCAGCGGGGTCGTCGTCGTTCTCGAAGTTGATCGGGATCACGCCGTAAGCATCGCGCGCGTAAGCCAGGCGGTAATCATTGTCATCGACCATGAAAATCTTTTCGGCACCCAGCATCTGCGCACAGGCGGCGCTCAGCAGGCCCACGGGGCCAGCACCGTAGATAGCGACCGATGAACCCTGACCAATCTCGGCATTGATGACAGCCTGCCAGGCGGTGGGCAGGATGTCGGAGAGAAACAGGACCTTATCGTCGGTCAGCGCAGTGGGCACTTTGAACGGCCCGACATTGGCCTTGGGGACCCGTACATAATCTGCTTGTCCGCCGGGGATGCCACCGTACAAGTGGCTGTAGCCGAATAACGCGGCCCCTGGCGGAATGCTTTTTTTGTTGATGATCGAACCGCGACCCGTATTGGTGGTTTCGCATGCGGCGAACAGGTCGTGCTGGCAGAAAAAGCAGCTTCCGCAGGCAATCACGAAGGGAATCACCACCCGGTCACCGGGCCGCAGATTGGTCACCGCACTGCCAACGTCTTCAACGACGCCCATGAATTCATGGCCAAAGATATCGCCGGGTTCCGTGGCGGGGATCTTGCCCCGATACAAATGCAGGTCTGACCCGCAGATGGCGGTGGCGGTAACCCTGAGGATGATGTCGTCCGCCTCCTCGAGGATTGGATCAGGAACGGTATCAACCCGTACATCGTTTGCTCCGTGGTACGTCAATGCTCGCATGGATCAACTCCTGAAGACGCGTGTTTTCCGAGAGGTCTATGAAAGGGAAGCCAGGGAGCGGGGCAAGTTCAGACGAAGTTGTTCAGCGGCGATGGAGAGTTCGTAGGAAGTGAGACCTCACGCTTGTTCTTGGATCTTTTGATCCTTTACCTCTCGTGTTTGGCTAGAAGCCTCGGTTTTTTACGGGGCAGGGAATAAGTGTCGTAACTGAACGCTTCCTTATTCCCCGCTATCCCTGGCAACTCAGCCGTCAGATTGCTCCTCAGGCGGCACCTGACCTTCCGGCCAGTCAGGAGCCTCGGGTTCGGGCTGATGCTGCGGCATTGGTTCTTCAGATGTGTGCGGTATAGGGTCGAGAGACGGATCGAGCGGCGATACACCGCCGGATTGTTCGGGGGTTGCCATAGCTATTCACCTCAAATGCAATCATTGGATGTGCAAGGGATTAGGTTGCGGCTACAGGTATCTGTTCATTCGGGTGCAAAGGAATGTGGCTCAAGATGGGCGTCGGTGTGGAACATGTCGGGGCTCGGGAATCGCCGCCGGTTGTTGGAATTCGACGTTGTGAACAGTGCCATGCCGTTCCGCTTTAACATCCAGAATGGACTGCAGCAGTTCTTCGCCAATACCTTGAATCTCGTCCTGAACCCCGTTAACCTCCCTCGGTCGCTGTCAATCCAGCGACTCGGGCTTGGCGGTCCGGGACGAAGGCGCAAAGCGCCCATATCACCTGCGCAGGCGCTTTTTTTGTGCCCGCGAAGAGGCTTTATGGCGGGCTGCGCATGGACTTCTTCGGAAGTGCCGGTTCCTTCGTACCGGTCCGCCAACCTTGCGTAGTTCGCCACCTCACCTGCTTGGCGGCAGGCGGTGGTGGATTCCTCAATACGAAGGAGTTCCATCATGTCGAAAGGAATACCCGACCCACCCGACGAGCACTCGCTCAAACGCCTCACCTTCGGCACCTGCAACGGCCACCACGAGCCGATCTTCACCGTGCGCCCCGGCGTGCTGGCCGAAGACGCGCTGATCCACACCCTGCACCTGCTGCAAAGCACCTACCAGTCCGTCACCCTTGCCCGAGAGGAAGCGCGCGGCGACGCCCGGCGTTTGCTCTGGGGCACGCAGATGTCGCTGGAAATGGCCGAAGCCTTGGTCAACAAGGTGCTCGATGGCTTGGTGCTGTTGCCGACCAATCCGCCGGCGCCAGAGAGACCGAAGCCGCAGTCGCGGCCTGTGACGCGGGATAACGTTCGCTAGCGTTTCCTCTTGGCCGCAGATGCGGCCTTCCTCTGTGTAGCCGATGCCGGCTCGACAATGGAAGGTATCCAGGATGAAAAGGATGATGGCATGGATGGTGGTGGCCGCGTTGGGTGCGGCTATTGGGGCGCTTTGGGTTTATTTTGAGATCAGTCGGTATTTGCTGCTGCTATTGATCGGTCTGCCGGCGTTGTTCTAGGCTTTGGCCTAACCGAATTGACCATTTGACTGTGCAAGGATCGGGATGTCTGTAGCCAGTGGCGGCTTCTTCGCGGGTAAACCCGCTCCCACAGGATGCGAGGTGCGCCGGGGGCATGTTCTATGCGCGACAGCGCAGCCGAAAGGGCTGCGCTGTCTCCCACACGAACTGTGTCGTTCACCTACTCACGCTCGACACAACCTGTGGGAGCGGGCTTGCCCGCGAAGCGGCCAGCGCCTGTCATAAGACAGGTGCACCCACAATGAGCCGTGTAGTCCCTTACTGCGAAAGCTTTCTGATCATCGCCACCGTCAGGTACAGCCGCGGCGCGATGCTCGCCAGTTCGATGTACTCGTCGTCGGCATGCAAGCCCGCGCCGACCACGCCCATGGTTTCCAGCACCGCGGGTTTGGCGCTGCCGGGCACGTAGGCGTAGCCGGCGTCGGTGCCGAAGCGCATGGCGATGGGCTCGATCTTCTGGTCGATCTCGCCGTACAGCTGTTGGGCGGTCTTGGCCAATTGCTCGGAACCCTCGTTCCTGGCCAGCGGCGGCCGGCCTTTGTGCAGGGTAACGGTGGTTTCGGTGTCGGCGATCAGTTTGGTCCGGGCGATGCGCTGGGCGTCGGCCAGCACGCGATCGGTCTCGCCCAGGTCGGAGTAACGCATGTCGGCGTCGGCGCTGGCCAGGGCGGGGATGATGTTGGCTTTCTCGCCGGCCTTGGCCAGGGTCCAGTTCACCGTGGTGCCCTTGGCCGGGTCGCCCAGGTCCTTGAGTTGAACGATCTGGTGCGCCAGTTCGGTCAGGGCATTGCGGCCTTCCTCGGGCGCGGAGCCGGCATGGGAGGAGCGGCCCTTGACCTCCAGGTTCAGGCGGTTGATGCCGTTGGTGGCAACCGTGACGGCGTCCTTGTCCGGTGGCTCGTAGGAGAAGACATAGTCATGCTTGCGCGCCAGGTCGGCGATGATCTGCTTCGAGCCGGCCGAACCCATTTCCTCATCGGGGTTGAACAGCACGGTCAGCGTGCCGTAATCCTTGAACTGCTGGTCCTGCAGCAGCTTGATCGCGTGCAGGATCATGGCCACGCCACCCTTGGCATCAGCAACGCCAGGTCCATAGGCGCGCTCACCTTCGGTGCGGAACGGCCTTTTCGCGACAGTACCGGCGCCGAACACGGTGTCGTAATGGACCATCAACAGGAAGTCCTTGCCGCCAGTGCCCTTGAAGGTGCCGACGATATTGTCGCCCACCGACGGCGTCGCTGGGCTGGTCTGAACCTCGGCCCCCAGCGCCTGCAGACGCTTGACCAGCAGCGCACTGACTTCTGTAAGGCCCGCCTGGGTGCCGGTTCCGGTGTCGACCGACACCAAGGTTTTCAAGGTCTCAAGGTAGGCGGGACGTTCGGCTTGCGCCTGCTCGAGCAGCGCTTTAGGGGTGAGCTCGGCGGCGCTGGTGCTGGCGCAAGCGATAGACAACGCCAGGGCTGTGGCGAAGGGTAGGCGTGACAACGGCATAGGGTAAGGCCTCGGTCCATGATGGGTGAACAGCCGGTCACCGTGGACGGTGTATCGTCCTCGCACGGTCGACCTGGCAGGCAGTTAGCTTAGCCCGCCCTCCGCGCATTGCGAACCTGGGCGGACTCGGCCGAATGCCACCAGGCGGTGGCTGTCGAGGATGGGGCAGGGCCGGTGCGCACATCGGCCAACGTGCCCCGTCCCACAAGAGAGTCCTCATGCACAACTAACCATTTAACCGAAACCTTCAAGTCCAACCCGACGTCTTTAAATAGGCCATAAGATGATGAAAGGGTAGGGTTTTATTACGCTAGCTACGTACTAATAAATTGCCAGGAAGCATGTTCATTATTTCCCGGCGGGCATGGTCGATAAAGGGTTTCAAAATAAGCGTCGAGGCGTTTCGGTGCGAAATAACTATTGAGTAATCGTTAATGATAGCGGGCTCAAAGGGTATGAACTTAAGCTGGCTGCCCGTATAGCCACTGGCTGTTAAAGGATCCACTATTGATATGCCAGCCCCGGCTTCCGCTAACTTTAGTACAGTCGCCGTGGTCTGTGTCTCGGTATTGATTTTTCGCCGCACACCATAGGAGAGCATGAGGGAATCGATTTTCATGCGTGCTTCCATAAGTGGTATAAGCGATATGTAGTTCTCGCCTTCAAAATCCTCTGGGCGTAATAGCCGTTTGTTAGCGAGCGCATGGTTGACGGGCACCACCCCTACCATTTTTGCTGATACCAACGTCTCACTGTTACCCAATCGCGTTGTTCTCATTGGAAACATAGCGAATCCAAGGTCGCATCGGTCCTGCTGTACCAAATCCAAAACCGTTGCGGAGCTATGCATCTGCATCGAAACCACGGCATCAGGGTGCTCTCGAGTGAAGCTGGCCATTGCCTTAGGGAGAAACGACAATGCCATGCTCGGGGCGGCGGCTATCTCCAAACGCCCTAACTTGAGTGATTTTATGCTCGACGCAGCATTGGCTATGCGCTCGATGCCGATGAGCGACTGCTCGACATCTTTGAAAAGAAGCGCGGCCTCCGGTGTGGGGATTAGCCGTCCTTTGGTTCGAGTGAACAACGGAATAGCAATTCGTTCTTCCAGGTCTGCAATGAGGCGGGTCACCACGGGTTGGGTGACTTCAAGCATATCGGCCGCACCCGTCACCGTTTTTCGCACCATGATGGCTCGAAACGCCTCAAGGTGGCGCAATGTGATCCGGTTTTCCACATTCATTCCCTTAAATCGAGTGTCTGGGCGGGCATCCTTATAATGCCGCCAATGGGCGAAAGGCTTTTGACATGGCCAAGGATCTGGCGCTGCAGACTACTCCGCGCGCTCAAGGACGATTACCGCAACATTTTCTTGGTTTGATTCATGTCTTCGCTTGATGACGGCAACCCTCGTTTACCTAGTGTCCTGTCTCGGAAATAAGCTGTTCACTTTTGGCGGCGTCTTGGGCGCCCGGCCGGCGTTGCCACTCCTCGCCATAGCCCTGCTATGACTCGTCACGGCACCTTGGCAGAACACCCAAGCCACTCGCCAAAAGAGAACGTATTTCCGAGCAGGACACTAGCAAGCGCTTTCCTACCAGGCGCATGTCCTGCCTACCATCATGGTCTTCTGAACGTCACCTATCGTAACAAAAGGGGCGAAGGTGTCGGCCTTTGCACCAAATGGGTTACCGTCCGCGCCACCATTGCGCATGACAGCCACCTTGCGTCCTTTGAACTATAGCATGTGAACATGGAGTCATTGCATTAGGCTTTGATTTAAGCTGGACGAAAAAAAATATCCTAATGAAATCAACGTGTTAAAAAAGACTGGCCCTCCTATTGCTAAATAGCATGGTGTGTCGTGCAGAGCGCCCGTGTGATGCCCGGCTCCCGAGGCCGCGGTACGGCCCTGGTAAGGAGCCGGTTTGGCTTTAATTTTCTCCCTGGAGTCTTTTTGATGAAACTCAGTAATACAAGGATCCGTGCGAGCGCAGCAGCCGTTTTTTTCGCCATCTACGGTATGAGTGCTTGCGCGATTGCCCAAGACAATCGGCCTTTGATCACTCTGAGTTCAGGCACGTCGGATATCTCCACCCTGGATCCACACCGAGCCACATTGATTGGCGATAAAGGCGTCGTAGCTGAAATTTTCAATAGCTTGGTGCGTTTTCCACCAGGCAGCTCAGATCCCCAAGCGCTAGAGGCAGATCTTGCCGCAAGCTGGGACGCTTCGCCCGACAACAAGATATGGACCTTCCAGTTGCGTAAGGGCGTTCAGTTTCATGGCGGGTATGGCGAACTGAAAGCTGAGGATGTCGTCTACTCACTACTCCGGGCTGCAGACCCAGGCCGTTCCAGCTTCGCAGCGAACTTTACCATCATCGATAAAGTAGAAGCGTTGGATGATTATACGGTACGTATCACCCTGAAATATTCAGACGCGACCTTCTTGGGTCGGGTGTCCAATTATCATGGTGGCAACATTGTAAGCAAGGCAGCCGCTGAAAAGCTTGGCGATAAGTTCGGCCAAGCGCCGGTGGGTACTGGCCCATTCACTTTTGGTGAGCACGTCACACAGCAGTATGTAAAGTTGCTCGCTAATGACACGTATTTTCGAGGTAAGCCAAAACTCGAGGGTATCAACTATCGAATGATCCCATCCGACAGTGCCCGAGACCTTGCATTTACGTCCAATGAATTGGACGTCGCCGCTGGCAAGCGCGAGCAGCGCTGGGTGGAACGTGCGAAAAAGCGTGACGTAAAGGTCGATCTTTTCGATCCAGCAGAATTTCGTACGCTGTTTCTAAACCGCACAATAAAACCTTTGGATGACGTCAAGGTTCGCCAGGCAATTGCGGCTGCTGTGAATGTCGATGACATTGTTCGTTACGTGGGTAAGGATATCGCGGACAAGGGTTGCTCGGTCGTGCCTAATGGTTATCTCGGCGAAGACTGCAGCGCCGGGGAATACGAATACGATGTTGTTCGAGCAAAGCAGCTCTTGGCCGAAGCCGGCTATCCCAATGGAATCACTGTAAAATCTGTAGTTTCAAATGCGCCGGTCCAGCAACCGATTATGGAGATTGTTCAAGCGCAATTGGCTAAAGCTGGCATTAATCTGGAGATGGAAGTCGTTGACCACGCGACGTACCAAGCCAAAAGCCGGCAGGACCAGAGCGGGATCGTTTTTTATGGTGCTGCACGTTTTCCTAATGCCGACTATTGGCTGACAGAATTTTATGATTCTGCCTCAGCGATTGGTGCTCCCGGTGCCATGTCAAACTTTGGTCATTGCTCGGTGGCTGACGAGACAATTCGTAAAGCGCGCGTTGAGCCTGACGCACAGGCACAAATGGCACTCTGGAAAGATGCTCAAACGTTAATCCATGACGATGTTTGCGCTATCCCGCTGTTTGGCCTCAAACAAGTGTGGATGCACAGCGAGCGTGTGAACTACGGCTACGATCTCAAGGGCGCGCTGAACCTGCAGCCACCTGTTACAGAGATGACCACCGTTTCCGGGAGCGCACGCTAGATGTCCAAAGAATATGACGTGATTATCGCCGGGGCAGGCGTTGTCGGAGCGTCAATCGCTTACGGTCTCAGTGGTATGAATCGGCGTGTTCTGATGCTTGATGGCGCAGATACAGATTTCCGTGCGGCTAAAGCCAACTTCGGCTTGGTATGGGCGCACGGCAAAGGGGTTGGGCATGCCGGTTATCAGCGCATGTCGCTTCAAGCCGCAAAAGATTGGAGTGTATTTGCGCAGCAGCTATCGGCCGAAAGCGGTCTGGATATCGCTTATCAGCAACGGGGAGGATTAAATTTCAGTTTGAGTGATGATGAGTTTATCAACCGTACCAAACTGATTGACGCTTGGCATTCACAAACGCCAGATCTTGCACCCTCCACCGTCATGCTGGATCGCTCAGAGCTGCTGAGACGCTTCCCTTCCTTGCGTCTGGGCAAGGATGTAGTCGGCGCGAGCTTTGGTGAACTCGACGGACACGTCAATCCGCTTCGACTATTGGCTGCTTTGCAAAAAACGTTTTTGCAAAGGGGCGGGGAGCTTCGAAATAACCATAAGGTCACGTCGATCAAGCAACTAGCGGGTGGTGGCTTTGAGGTGAGTGCAGGGAATTATCGAGCCCGAGCCGAACGTGTTGTCATTGCTGCCGGGTTAGGCGCTTCCTCGCTTGGCTCAATGGTTGGGCTTACCGTTCCGCTAGTACCGCAGCGAGGCCAGATTTTGGTCACCGAACGCTTGGCGCCGCTCCTTCCGATACCCGCTAGCGGCCTTCGCCAAACCGCTGAAGGCACCGTGATGATAGGGGTTACCCAAGAAGATGTGGGTTACGACCTGGCTACGACCGCCGAAGGTGCTGCGCGCATGATACGTAAAGCATTACGAATCATGCCAGACCTGGCCAAAGCAAAGCTTGTGCGTCAGTGGGCATGTCTACGCGTCATGACGCCGGACGGCAACCCAGTTTATGCCAGCTCCGTAAGCCATGCAGGTGCAGATATCGCAGTCTGTCATTCGGGTGTGACGTTAGCGTCTTTCCATGCCAGTGAATATGCAAAGGCACTTGTTAGCGGATCGCTACCGGCATCCCTCGGAATTTTTCACTATGGACGTTTCAATGTTCAAAAAACTGCCTGAACCCCTTTCATCGCCCTTGACGCTCTACATTGACGGACAAGCGGTTGAAGCGGAACGTGGTGAGACAGTCGCTGCTGTTCTGCTGCGCCAACGCACGTTAGCCAGTCGGACTACGCCGGTTCTGGAAAGTCCTCGAGCGCCATTTTGCATGATGGGTGTCTGCTTCGATTGCCTAGCCATCATCAATGGCGAAGCGTCTACCCAAACGTGTCTAGTCACTGTCCAGCACGGTATGCACATTGAGCGCCAGCACGGGCGCCGGAGTGTGACTTCATGAAGCGCAAATACGATGTGATCATTATTGGCGCCGGCCCTGCTGGCATGAGCGCCGCGATCAGCTTGCGTAAGCTGAATCTGAGCGTGCTCGTCGTCGACGAGCAACCTGCACCGGGTGGTCAAATCTGGCGGGCTGTAGAGCGTGTAGCTTCTTCAGCCACAGGAAAGATTTTGGGGGATGAGTACCGTGCAGGTGAGGCTATCGCCTTGCGCTTCAGGTCGTGCGGTGCGGTTTACGAGCCTGATACACAGGTTTGGAAAATTGAGCCAGGATGGAACGTTTTCTTAAAGCACAACGGCCAGGCTGAAGCTGTGTATGCCGAGCAAGTTATCTTGGCAACCGGGGCGCAGGAAAGGCCCGCCCCCTTTCCGGGCTGGACATTGCCTGGAGTCTTGACGGTTGGCGCCGCCCAAATATTGCTCAAAACCTCACGCCAGATTCCAAGTGAACCAGTATGGGTGGTGGGAAGCGGTCCTTTGCCAATTTTGTACATGGCTCAGTTGCTCAGGGCTGGAGGCAAAATCGCTGGATGGGTTGATACATCGCCACCTGGAGGATGGCGCAAGGCTCTGCCGTGGGCAGGTGCTGCCATCAGTGATTGGTACGAGATAGGAAAAGGCCTGACATGGCTGCATGAAATTCGAAAGGCCGGAGTCAGGCGCGTGCGAGGAGTGACCTCGGTGCGAGCATTGGGGGACGGGCAATTGGAGCAGCTTGAATATACGCAGAGCAACGGCAGTACAGTGCGGGTCAATGCATCCGTTGTCCTTTCGCACGAAGGCGTGGTGCCGTCGATTCATATCACTCAGTCATTGGGCTGTAAACACACCTGGAGTACCCAACAGTCCTGTTTGATTCCCGTGCTTGACGAGTGGGGGCAGACCAGCGAGCCCGGTATGTATGTAGCAGGGGACGGTGCCGGTATCGGGGGCGCGAAAGTAGCCTGCGAGCGCGGCGAGTTGGTGGCAATAGGTGTAGCCGCACGAGCCAGGCGATTGGATTCAGCCGTCGCCGAACAGAGGGCACTTCCGGTTCGGGAGAAAATCAATCGTCTATCAAGGCTGCGGCCAATGCTGGATGCGCTGTATCCACCACGCGCCGACATCCTTAAGCCATCCGATGACACCATCGTGTGTCGCTGCGAAGAACTGACTGCAGGTGACATTCGAAAAGCAACCGCCATAGCATTACCAGGCCCTAACCAATTAAAAGCATTCACACGTGCGGGTATGGGCCCCTGTCAGGGGCGCCAATGCGGATATACTATTTCAAACATCATCGCCGAGGCTCAGCAAAAGCCGGTGGCGGAAGTGGGTTTTTATAGAGTACGTCCACCCCTCAAACCAATCACCCTCGCTGAGGTGGCCTCTTTGAATACGGATGAAGGCTAGGCGTGACAACTGTATTTTAGTTGGGCGTAGTAACGGTTAAGTGCAAAATCATCAGAAATTCGTTTTGCCCCACAATGGGTGGTGACATATGGTTTTCAAGATAAAGACCCTGCTGTGAGTTTGTTTTATACATCTGCTCAAGCAGAGTCTTCTATATCCCATATGGATTTTTATAGGATCCGCTGACATGATGCAATTTGCTTTAAAACGCTTCTTGCTAGCTATTCCAACGCTGCTTGCAATGCTGACCGCAGTATTTGTTCTGGTCCGACTAGTACCCGGTGATCCCGCTGCGGTGATGCTGGGTGACCAGGCAAGTGCTGAGGCTCTGGCCGCTATACGCAAGCAACTCGGGCTGGATCAACCCATGTACATCCAGTACATGCATTTTCTCGGCGATATGTTGTCCGGCGATTTTGGCATTTCGATGGCTACCGGGCGAACAGTGATGCAAGAGGTCGCCTTGGTGCTGCCTTGGACCTTACAGCTTACATTCGCGGCTATTCTTATAGGGCTGGCGTTTGGCTTGCCAATGGGCGTATGGGCAGCGCTACGTCGCAACTCTTGGCCTGATTATCTATGTCGCGTATTGTCGCTGACCGGTCTTTCCTTTCCAGCCTTTGTATCGGCGATCTTGATGCTGCTGGTGTTTTCGATCCAGCTTCGATGGTTTCCTGTAATAGGAAGCGCCGTCGATGGAAACTGGTTGACGCAGCTGCACGCTCTTGCGCTTCCCGCGTTCAACCTCGGCTTGATCATGACTGCATACGTCATGCGTGTAACGCGTTCATCCATGCTGGGGGTCATGGGGGAAGATTACATACGCACGGCCAAGGCAAAGGGCGTCCCCGCAGCACGGC